>CAMCWW010000113.1:0-10886 GCA_945882935.1 Opitutus sp. GAS368 | reverse complement strand
GGCCCACCCGCCCAACTCCAAAAAACTGACCCCGCTCGCGCTTTTCCCGCAAAGTAAATCAATCCCATGCCTCTCCCGCGCTCCCTCTCTCTTTCGCTCTTTCTCGCCTTCTCTCCATCGCTCCTTTTCTCCGCCTCCGCTGCCGCCTCGGCGGCAGTTCTCCGCCCGCCGAACGTCATCGTCATTTTCTGCGACGATCTCGGCTACGGCGATGTCGGCGTGTTCGGCGCCAAGGGCTACGCGACGCCGCACCTTGACCGCTTTGCGCGCGACGGCGCGATGTTCACCGGTTTCCATGTCTCACAACCCGTCTGCTCCGCGTCTCGCGCCGCCCTCCTCACCGGCTGCTACTCCAACCGCCTCGGCATTCATGGCGCACTCAACCCCAAGGCTACCCACGGCCTCAACGCCGCCGAGACCACGCTCGCCGAACTCTTCAAATCGCGCGGCTACGCGACCGGCATGGCAGGCAAGTGGTACCTCGGCCACCACGCCCCGTTTCTCCCGGACCGCCATGGCTTCGACGAATTTCTCGGCATCCCCTACTCCAACGACATGTGGCCCTACCACCCCGAGGCCAAGTCCGGCACCTATCCGCCGCTCCCGCTCTACGAAAACGGCCGCGTAATCGACCCCGCCGTCACGCCCGCCGCGATGGACGACTTCACCGTCCGCTTCACCGCGCGCGCCGTCTCTTTCATCGAGCGCAACCGCGCCGCGCCATTTTTCTTCTACCTCGCCCACCCCATGCCGCACGTCCCGCTCGCCGTGAGCGCGAAGTTCAAAGGCAAATCCGGCGCCGGTCTTTACGGCGACGTGATGCTCGAACTCGATTGGTCCGTCGGCGAAATCCTCCGCGCCCTCGAGGCCCACGGGCTCGACCGCGACACGCTCGTGATCTTCACCAGCGACAACGGGCCGTGGCTGAGCTACGGCGACCACGCGGGCAGCGCCGGCCCGTTCCGTGAGGGCAAGGGCACCGCTTGGGAAGGCGGCACCCGCGTCCCCTGCCTGATGCGCTGGCCCGGGAAAATCCCCGCCGGTCTCCGCAGCGACGCCACCTTCATGACCATCGACCTGTTGCCCACGCTCGCCCGCCTGATCGACGCCCCGCTGCCCACCCCGAGATCGTTCAACGCCTCCAAACTTTCGCCGAAAAATGCCGCGCCGACCTCGGCGACTCGCTCACCGGCCGCACCGGCACCGGCCTCCGCGCACCTGGCCGGTTCACCCCGTGATTTCCCCTTAATTTCAGTCCAAGCGCAGTCATCCTCCTTAAGTTTCCATCCGGTTCATTGTCTCTTTCACCGGCCTTCGGTCCTTCACTTCGTTCACTCCTCATCGCTGGAGCCGTCTGGAAGTTTCGCGACGCCGAAATTTG
This sequence comes from Opitutus sp. GAS368, assembly GCA_945882935.1. GTDB lineage: Bacteria > Verrucomicrobiota > Verrucomicrobiia > Opitutales > Opitutaceae > Tous-C4FEB. The sequence continues at coordinate 9,505 of CAMCWW010000113.1, read as the reverse complement.
ACGACGCTCCTCTCTTTATCCACCCCGTGCCACGCCCCACGGTGAAAACGTCACCACTACCGTGAGCCAGACGATCGCCAGCACCACGAGCGTGAGCCGATATTTGCGGCGCTCGCCCGGACTCATCGAGTTTCCGGCGGCCGCAGCCGTAAGATCCGCCACTTCGTTCGCACCGGGATTCGCGCCGCCGCTGCGGCTGACCAACGCCATCGTCGCTGCACACACCAGCGTGATCACAAAGCCGCAGTTCAACGCACTGCGCAAATAGCGCGGGAGCTGCGCGACGACATCAGGCTGGCCGAGCGCCCAAAATGTAATCGCCCCGAGCACCGTGCCCACCGTCAGCGTGGCCACGGCACCACGCGGCGTCGCCCGGCGCGTGAAGATGCCCGCTACGACACACACGAAAACGGGCGGAGCGAGCAGCGACCAGATTTGCACGAGATAACCGTAGACGCCCTTGAATTGCTTGATCCCTGGCGCCAGCACCGCACACAGCACCAACACCAACACCATAATGCCGCGGCCCATCCGCACGCGCGCCGGCTCGGACAATTTCGGCGCGAAGCGTAGCACAAAATCATACGATACCATCGACGCCGCCGCGGAAAGACCCGCCGCCACCGTGCCAAGGATCGCCGCGAGCAATCCCGCCAACACCAAGCCCGCGAGCCCCGGAGGCACATAAGTCGATACCAGCCGCGCATACACTTGGTCGGCCTGCGCCAACCCAGGAATGAGTTTCGCCGCAATCACACCCGGCGCAGCGATGATGAAGAGCGCGACGATTTTCAAGAACGCCGCGAACACCGCACCCATCTTCGAGTGATACACACTCCGCGCCGCGAGTGCGCGCTGCACGTAGTCGTGATCCGTGCAGTGTCCGTGCACGGCGAGCACCAGTCCACCCGTAATCATCGGCAACCAGCCAAACGCGTGATCCCACGGCAGCACCACGGTCCACAGGCTGTTGCCCGCCCCACCGCTGGTCGACAACACCCCGGCCCATCCGCCCGCTGCCGATAGCGTCAGGAAAAACGTAATCGCTCCGCCCGCTACCAGCAGCGCGACCTGCAAGAGATCCGTCCACAGCACCGAGCGGAGTCCGCCGAAAATCGTATAGGTGCCCGCCGCCACCGCGATCGCCGCCACCGCCAAATTGAACTGCAGCGTCGAATTCATCCCCATCAGGTCCGTCAGCACGGTCGCCCCCGCGTAGAGCGCACTCGCGATGCTCGCCGCCAAAATCATGACGATATTGATCGCGGAAACGAACATGCGCGTGCCCGGACTGTAACGGCGCTCGAAAAACTCCGGTGCCGTGCGCAGTTTCAACGACAAATAAACGTCCACGAAAAACACCGCTAAGAGCGCAAAGCACGATGCCCCGACCAGCTGAAATGCTCCCGCCGCCAACCCAATCGTGTAGGCGAGACCCGCCTGCCCAACGAACTGCTGGCTCGAAATGTTCGCCGAAAACATCGACGCCCCGACCATCGGCCACGTCGCCTCACGATCCGCGAGGAAAAGCGCCTCCGCGCTCCGGATTTTTTTTCGCCCAAACCACAGCCCGAGCGCAATCGTCAGCAAAAAATAGATACCCACAATGACACCGTCGAGGGGAGTGATCCGAAGTGCATTCATGAAATCATAGAGTGAACCGTCCCAAACCACCGGTCTCCCGTTTCCTCCTGCCATGTTTTCAGCCGCACGCGCAGTGCCGCGATCCGCGTCGCGCTACTCGGGTCACCCGCAAGATCGTCGCACTCGTCCGAATCGGTCGATAAATCGAACAACTGCACGCGCTCAATCCCGCCGACTCGATAGACGATCAGTTTCCAGCGCCCGTCAGAAATCATCCGCTGGAAGTCCATGTAGACCGCGCCCACCGACTCCCGCCCGCCGCCGTTGCCCGCCATCGCCGCCACGAGACTCCGGCTGTCGAGTCCTGCCGGCGCCGTCACGCCGGCGAGTTCGCAAAGCGTTGCGTAAAGGTCGAGCGGGTGCATCAACGCCGCGCACCGCCGCGCCGCCGGCACGCCCGGGCCCGCGATAATCAACGGCACGCGCACGCTGGGTTCATAGAGGTTCTGTTTGCCCAAGAGGCCATGACTGCCCAACGCGAGTCCGTGGTCGGATACATAAACCACCAACGTATTCTCCTCCTGCCCGGTTTCGCGCAGCGCCGCGAACACCCGCCCGATGCACGCGTCATGGTGCGAGATCATCCCGTAGTAATCCGCGAGGTGTTCGCGCACGACGTCGGGCGAGAGCGGCTTCGGCGCCAATTGCTCGTCGCGCACCTCGAGCTCGCCGTTATCAAACCCATGGTCGGGTCGGAAGTTCTTCGGCAGCGAAATCTGCGCCGCATCGTACCGCGCGCGATACTCGGCCGGCGGCGTCCGCGGATCGTGCGGCGAGGTCAGCGCGACCCACGCAAAGAAGGGCCGCTCTCTCCCGCGCTCACGCACAAATTTCTCCGCCGCATCGCAAAAAATCTCCGACGAAAATCCCCCGCCGATCCGCGCCGGATCGCCGCGCCGAATTTCCTCCAGGTCCCGCACCGGCACCGCCGTGTGATCGCACATCCCCCCGTTAAAAATTTCCCGTCCACGCTCGAACGACCGCAGCAGAGCCGGCAGGTCGTTATGCCACTTGCCCGTGACAAACGTCTCGTAGCCCGCCGCGCGCAGACGCTCCGGCAGCGTGCACGCGTCCGCCGGCAGTTGGACTTCGAAGATCGGTCCGATATCGAGCTTCGGCTCGGCATCGGCGCGAAACACGCCGTTGCCCGTCAACAAGCACGCCCGTGAAGGCGCGCACACCGCCGGCATCAGGCTGCCCTGAATCGTCGCACGGGTGAACGTCGTGCCACGCTGCACGAGGCCGTCCAATACCGGCGTTTTCACCGTCGCATGCCCCAGCGCGCCGATGGCATCCGCCCGGTGATCGTCGACGACGACGAAGAGGATGTTGGGGTGGGAAAGGCCGGCGCCAGGGGACATGCGGCCAAGGTGTGTCGGGCGTTGCGGTGCAAAACAAGTCCGCGTCTACTGAATCGCTTAAGCGACCATGCCGACCACTACGACCCTCAAGCACATCGCCGAGCGGCTCGACCTGAGCGTCGCCGCCGTGTCGATGGCGTTGCGCGACCACCCCTCGCTCCCCGCCAGCACGATCGCGCGTGTAAAACGAGCCGCCCTCAAGCTCAACTACACGCCCAACTCCGCCGGCAGCGCGCTTGCCGCCCACCGCCAGCAACTGCGCGTGCGCCGCGATTTTTCTGTGATCGCCCTCGTCTCCAATTGGCCGACGAGAGACGATTGGCTGCAGCGCCCAAGTGCCCAGCGTCTGCTCGCCGGCGCCACGGCCCGCGCCCGCGCCTACGGCTACGAGTTGCAACATCACTGGGCTCGTGAGGATGGCATGACGCCGGCGCGCTTCAGCCGGGTCCTCGCTTCCCGCGGAATTCGCGGCCTCATCGTCGCGCCGCTCGAGCATCCTGACAGCCACCTCGATCTCGCATGGGAACATTTCTCCACCGTCACCATCGAGCGCCCGGTCCGCTACGCCCACTTCCATCACATCGTGCCCAACTACTCTGCCGATCTGCGCCTCGCGTGGGCCCACCTGCGCGAGCGAGGCTATTTGCGCATCGGACTCGTAATCGATGCCGGACTGGCCGAGCGCGTGGCCCACCAGTGGGAAGCGGCCCACGCGTTCGAGCAGACCCGTTCCGCCCGGCCGGGAGCCGTCGTCCCCACGCTGGTGGTCGACGGCACCGACGCGCCCGGAGCCATTGGCGACTGGCTGCGCCAGCACGACCCGGACGCGGTGATCAGTCGCTGCAACGAGGTGTTAGCGGCAGCGGCCGCGTTGAAACGGCGCATCCCCCGCGACCTCGGCTACGCCAGTCTCAATGTCGTGGACGACGCGCCGGGCGTCAGCGGCATTCTGCAGCACCGCGATGTGATGGGCGCCACCGCCGTGGACGTGCTGCACAGCCTGCTCCACCGCAACCACCGCGGCCCACACGAAATCGCGCAGGGCACCCAGATCGACGGCTCGTGGCACGAGGGCCGGACGGTCGCCAGGCCCAGCCAGCGGAGAGGCGTGCCGCCGCGCCGCGCGACTTAAGCGTTTCAGTAAAACGGCGATTGTCGCGCGACCGCGCACGGTCTTCTGATGACGCCGGCACCGAATACCCTGACCGCCGGGCCCACCCCAATTCTCCGACCCCGATCTCCACAGCCAAATTAAGCCCAAATGAAAACCCGAACGACCGTCCCATCACCCCGCGCCGATCGCTCCGTGATATTCGCCTTTATGGGGTGCCTCGTGGCCGCGCTCGCCCCCGCCCAAGTGGCGGTGCCCGCCGCCACCGAGCCAAAGAACCCGGACAACGATCTGATCCAGCTCTCGCCGTTTGAAGTCAGCTCGAGCCGCGACCAAGGCTACCATTCAACCGACACCGTTTCCGGCAACCGCGTCAACGGGCCGATCAAAAACATCCCGCAGCCCATCACGGTCTACAACAGCGAGTTTATCAACGACCTGATCCCGGCCGATTCGATGCAGTTGGTGGAATATTTCATCGGCGTGCAGAACAGCGGGGCCGCCGCCACCGACGGTCGCTACACCATCCGCGGCTTCGACACCGTCGCCGGCAACCAGCTGCGCAACGGCGTCTATGGCATGCGCGTCGCGATCGACAATTTCAGCGTGGACCGGGTCGAACACATTCAAGGCCCGGCTTCCGTGCTCTACGGGAACGCCCAACCGGGCGGGGTCATCAACACGATCACCAAGCAGGCCATCCTCGGCAAGCGGTTCACCAGCGTCACCCAGCAGTTCGGGGCGTGGGACCTCAGCCGGAGCACTCTGGACGCCAACGTATCGAAGGGGCCGTTCGCGTTCCGCTTCAACGCGCTTTATCATGACAACGGCAGCTGGCAGGAATGGGCGAACAAGCACAAGCAGTTCTACCAACTCGCGATCACGATTCGCCTGGGGCGCTCGACGTTGCTGCGGCTGGAAGGGGAATACGCCGACCAGAACCAGACCATCAGCGACAATTATCTCGGTTTCCAAAATCCGGATTTGTGGGCCCAGGCGTTCATCGATCAGAAAATCGTTCCGCGCGCGAAAGCCGGCGGCTGGCAGGGCCCGCACGCTCGCACCCAGACTCTCAGCAAGGTGGCCTCCGTCACGCTCGAACACACCATCAGCCCGCGCTGGCACCTCCAGGCGACGGCGGTCGCGCAGAGTTACTTCCAGGGCAATGTGCTCCCGGGCGGCTCGAACAAGATCCTGCAAAGCCCGGCGCTCGGCTATTACGTCCAGACCGGCTGGCTCTCGAAAACCGCCGACTACCCGCAGCAGCAGTTCATGGCGAGCAGTGTCTATGATCTCGCCGCCGGGTGGACGAAGCAGACGCTGGTGCTCCAATACGATTACAGCGCCCAGCAGTTCCGGCAGGCCCAGGCGCGTGAATCCATCAAGGGGACCACGCGGGCGTTCAATCGCAACCTGCCGCTCTCGCTGGGCAATGGCGCCGCCCAAACCGCCTATCTCCCCAACGCCGGCGCCGAATGGCGCTACAACTCCAATGCGTGGGAGGATGCCGCCACGAATGCGTTCTACGCCAGTGCACGGGGATCGTATTTTCAGGACCGCCTCAAATCTCTGGTGGGAATCCGCCGCAATTTTTACAACACGAAGGTCTACAACATCACCCACTCCGGCGGCATCCACGTCTTTCGCAAGGGCGTGCCGATCACGTGGGACGACTCGCCGCAGTCCTACAAGGTCAACAGCGCATCCTACGGCCGAAACAATTCCTGGACGCCGAGCGCGGGCCTGATCTTCTCTGCAGCGCGCCATGCGGATTTGTTTGTCACTTACTCGACCTCTTACTCGGTCCAAGATGCCCGGCGGCGGGACATAAATAACAACCTTTTGCCCGCGGAGGAAGGCATCGGCTACGAGGGCGGCTGGCGGCTGAACTTGCTGAACAATCGCCTGAATATCTCGGCCAGCCTGTTCACGAACACGCGCAAGAATACGCAGGAAAGAATTCCCGAGGCCCAACTGCCGAAGGAATTGCAGGGCACGGGCACGTATTACCAGCCCGGCGTCTCCGGCCGGGCGGACGGTGGAGAGATCCGCATCGTGGGCAATCCGGCGCCCGGCTGGACCCTGATCGGCGGCTATGGCTACGTCGATGGCCGCATCACGCGCTCGCTCTACACGCCGGCGATTGTGGGGCAGCCTTTGACTCCCGCGCTGCACCATTCGGCCAACGTCACGTCAAGTTACTCAATCCGGCAGGGAATCTTGCGGGGACTCAAGTTCGGCGGCGGCGCCGTCTTCAAGGACCGCGTGCAACCGCAGCCCGACATCACGTGGAAAAATCCGTCGGCGGTCGTCTATCACGCGATGATCGCCTACAAGACGCGCATTGGCGGCTATGCTGGAGAACTGCAGGTGAATGTTCGAAACCTGACCGACAAGCTCTACCTGAATGCGTTTCGCTTTGAAGAGCCCCGGAACATCACCGTCACCAGCCGCATCTCATTCTAGCGTAGGTGGCGGCGGGCCATTGCGCCTCACCGCCGGATCGTAAATCTCCCCCCCCGAAATGAACCATCAGAACCGAAAGCAGTTTCTCCAGAATCTGGGCCTGGCCGCGGCCTCCGCGTTGACGTTCGGCGGCCGCGCCCGCGCCGCGGTCGCGGCGCCATCCGGCAACCCCGGCTCCGCCGTTCCCTCCTACCTGCGCGGCTACGAAGCGCTCTATCGCGAGAATCCCCGCGCCGCGGCCGTCGAGTGGCATCGCAACGCGAAGTGGGGGATGTTCATCCACTACGCGCTCGAAAGCCTGCGCGGGCTCACGGCCGCCGGCGTCGCCGCCAAGAAAGCCGAGCCCGGCGACGAGTGGAAAAAATTTAAGGCCGGCGGCGAAGTCGACTACCAGGCCCTGCGCGACCGCTTCACGGCGGAAAAGTTCGACGCGGATTTCATCACCGACTTGGCCCTCTCGGCGGAGATGCACTATATCAACTTCACCACGCGTCACCGCGGCGATCTCTACCTGTTTCGCACCAGCGTGTCGGACTTCACGAGCCTCAACTCGCCCGCAAAGCGTGACCTTGTCGCCGAGCTCGCCGTGCAGTGTGAAAAGAAGGGCCTCGGCCTTTTTATGTATTGCCCGCCCGACGTGGCGCGCACCGAGCCGCAGGAGATGTTCGAGCGGAACTGCACGATCGTGCGCGAGCTGCTGACCCAATACGGCCCGGTCGCCGGCATCTGGCTCGATGGCATCGGGTCCTACTACAACGAACCCGCAGCCTATCGGCGCATCGACGAGCTCTACGCGCTCATCCGCTCGCTTCAGCCGCAATGCCTCATCTCGTTCAAGCAGGGGACTGGCACCGAGGATTTCGTCGCGCCCGAGGGTTTGATGCACGCCAAGAAGGACGCTATTGCGCAAAAGGCCTGGGCGCTCAACGCGGGCAAGCGCGGCGACATTTGTACCAACATGCAAACGTCCCCGCCTTCGTGGCTCTACCTCGACGGCTGCGAACACATCGACGCCGACGAAACGCTCGGCCTCCTCGCCGACGCCTTCGCCCAAAAAGCAAACCTCACCCTCAACACCGGCCCGCTGCCCGACGGCTCGATTCACCCGGCCGATGTCGCCGCGCTACTGCAAGCGGGAGTCCGCATCCGGCGCGACGGTTTTCCCGCCCCGGCCCTCATGGATCGCACCAAGCGGAAGAAAATGAAGAAGATAAAATGACGAACGACGCCGGCCATTGTCCCGTTTCTACGCCGCCGCGCGGCCGCGCGCTTCGCCGGACTACGACTTCGTTGCTCGCAGTCGTCCTGCCCGCGTTGTCGCTGGCCACCGCCCTCGCCGCCGCAGCGCCCCCTGCCCGCTACGAGCCGAATTGGGATTCGTTGCGCGACATTCCGGTGCCCGCGTGGTTCGACGACGCGAAGTTCGGCATCCTGATACACTGGGGAGTTTATAGCGTCGCCGGGTTTAGCTCGGGCTACAACTACGCGGAGCACTTCCCGCAGTTCATGTATCGCACCGGCGACGGCTCGCGCAATCCCGCGGAACACGCCGCGTTCCTCCAGCAACGCTTCGGCGCGGCGCCGCCGGATTTCGGCTACAAGGATCTCGTGCCGCTCTTCCGCGCCGAACGCTTCGACCCCGCGGCGTGGACGGGCCTGTTTCGCCGTGCGGGCGCGCGCTACGTGATTCTCACCGGCGAGCATCACGACGGCTTCGCCCTCTGGGACAGTGCACTCACTCCTTGGAATGCGGTTCAACAAGGACCGCGCAAAGATCTCGTCGGTTTGCTCGGGACAGCGGTCCGGGAGGCGGGCCTGAAATACGGCGTCTCCTTCCACCGCGAACGGCACTACTGGTTCTTCGCCCAGGAGCGCTCGCTCGGCGGCACGCCCCACGCCGCGATCGCCGAGGAAATTCGCCGTCAGCCGGCGGCCGCCTCGCTCTATGGACCGTTTCAATTTTCCGCGGACTTCATGGAGGACTATCTCCAACGGTGGCGCGAAATCACCGACCGCTACCATCCCGACTTCATGTGGATCGACGGCTTTGCCTCCAAATCTGAGGAGCAATGGGCGCTGTGGCGGAAATACGGCGCGCGGCTCGTCGCGGATTACTTGAACCAGGCGGCCGCGCGAAAGCAGGATGTCTATTTCAACAATAAAGGACGCAACGAAACGAACTGGCCGCGCCCCGACGGACTCGGCTGCCGCGAAGCCGACAACCTGACCTTCGAACAGGTTGGGGCCAAGTGGCAGAATCCCGCCACGCTCGGGCGGTCCTATGGCTACAGTTTCGAGGAGGAGAAAAACGATGACTACAAAACCCCGACTGAGCTGATCCATCTCCTCTGCGACGTCGTCAGCAAGAACGGCAATCTGCTGCTGAACATCGGCCCGCGCGCCAATGGCACGATTCCCGAGGGAATGGAGCGCCGCCTGCTCGCCATCGGCCGCTGGCTCGCGATCAACGGCGAGGCGATTTACGGCACGCGGCCCTGGAAAAAATTCGGCGAAGGCCTCGCCACCGCGCCTCCGCAGGGCGCGGCGCGTCGGAGGCCCGAGCAGCCGATCAACGGCATTCGTTTCACCGCTGGCCAGGATGCCGTCTACGCCATCCTCCTCGAATGGCCGGCCGACGGAAAAATATCGCTCCAATCGTTTGCCTCGGGAGCCGGGCTCCTCACCGCCGCGCCGACCGCCGTGACCTTGCTGGGCCACGCCCAACCCCTGAAATGGTCGCGCACCGCCGATGGCCTGCGGGTCGAACTGCCGGCGGAGAAGCCATGCGAATCGGCGTTCGTCCTGAAAATCGCGCACTGATCCGCGGGCCCAGCTCACGAAACTACCGCCTCTTTCCTGAAATGAAACTCTCCAAACTTCTCCTTCCGGCCATCGTACTGCTGACGTCGTTCCCAGCCAACCT
>CAMCWW010000112.1:0-11146 GCA_945882935.1 Opitutus sp. GAS368 | reverse complement strand
CGCAGCGTGGCGCGCCACCGCGCGAAAGCCCGATGGGGACATCGGGCTCCACCTTGCGGCGGATCACGGCGTGGAGTTCCCTCGGTTGCGTTCCGCTTCGGGCCGTGGTTTTCTTTGACCCGGTTTCCCTCTTCTGGTCTTTCACTGCTCCCGCGCCATGCCCACTCCCCGTTCCACCGCTCTCGTTGATCACAGCTTCGTGCCGACGCGGGCCAAGCTGATCGAAGTCGCGGCGTTTCTTGACCGGGTGGATCGGCACGGTGCGGCCGATGATTTTCGCTGCGAGGCGTTGCGCCGTGCCGCCAAGGTGCTCGTGGACGGGAAGCCGGCGCGGGCTCGCCGCATTTTGGAGCAGCTCAGCGATCCCTCGACCAAGCCCGATCGTGTTTCCTCCGGCAAAGCCGCGCTCGGCGCGTGGCAAAAGCCCGCCAAGCGGTAGTCTCACGCCCACCATGCGCTACATCGAACCCCACGGCCACATGGTCAGCCGCACGACCGACGACTATCAGGCGATGGTCACGGCGGGCTGTGCGGCGGTCTGCGAGCCCGCGTTTTGGGCGGGATTTGACCGCAGCTCGGCGGATGGATTTCGCGATTACTTCCGCCAGTTGACCGATTACGAGCCGGCGCGCGCGGCGAAGTTTCTGCTCCCGCACTTTTCCTGGCTCTGCATCAACCCGAAGGAAGCCGAAGACCTCGCGCTCGCGGCCGACGTGCTGGCGATGATCCCGGAGTTTTTGGCCAAGCCCAACGTACTCGGCATCGGCGAAATCGGGCTCAACTGCAACACGCGCAACGAACTCAAAGTCCTCGAGGATCACGTCGCCCTCGCGGTGAAGCACGACCAACTCATCCTCGTCCACACGCCCCACCTCGAGGACAAGCTCAAGGGCACGCGGCTCATTCTCGATCTGCTCGCCGCGCACCGCGGCGTGCAGCCGGGGCGCGTCATCATCGATCACGTCGAGGAACATACGGTGCAGCTCGTGCTCGACCGGGGGTTTTGGGCGGGCATCACGCTCTACCCCGACTCGAAATCGTCGCCGCCGCGCGCCGTGGATATGTTGGAGACCAGCGGACACGACCGCATTTGGCTCAACTCCGCCTGCGATTGGGGTGTGAGCGATCCGTTGGCGGTGCCGAAGACCGCGTTTGAGATGCGCCGCCGGGGGCACAGCGCCGAGTTCGTCGATCAAGTGCTGTATCAAAACCCCGTCCGCTTTCTCTCGCAGTGCCCAAAGTTTCGCCTGCCGCCAACATGAGCGAAAGGCCGATCCATTTGAACCCCGGATGGACCCGGATGGACGCGGATAAAAGACGACTGATTTCCTGCAAGTCCCAGGGACATAATCCGTGTTCATCCGTGTCCATTCGTGGTTAGTTTTTTGTCTGAGCCTGTGAGCACGCTATGAAACTCAACCACGGCCTCCACCTCGCTTACTGCACCAACGTCCATCGCGGGGAAACGTGGGCGCAGACTTTTGACACCCTGGAGCGCCACACGTTGGAGGTGCGCCGTCGCGTCGCCGCCGGGCGGCCTTACGCGATCGGACTGCGGCTCGGCGCGCGCGCGGCCGAGGAACTCGTGCAACTCGCCGCGCTCGCTGCGTTTCGCTCGTGGCTCGACCGCCACGACTGCTACGTTTTCACGATCAATGGTTTTCCCTACGGCAGCTTTCACGGCACGCGGGTGAAGGAGCAGGTCTACGCCCCCGATTGGTCCATGCCCGAGCGGCTCGCGTATACGAAATCGCTCTTCGATCTGATCGCCGCGCTCGTGCCGGCGGGCGTCGCGGGCAGCGTGAGCACGGTGCCGGGCTCGTTCAAAGCCTGGACCAACGATGATCCGTCGCGCCGGGCCGCGATTTTTTCCAATGCCACGGCGATCGGCCGTTATATCGCCGAACTCGCGGCGCGCACTGGCCGCGATCTGCACCTCGGCCTCGAACCGGAACCGTGCTGTTATTTTGAAACGACGCCGGAGACCGTGGATTTCTTCAACGCCTGGCGCGCGAGCGACGGCGCGGTCGACGCCGAGGGATTGCTCCGCCGGGTGGGCGTGAACTACGACTGCTGCCATCTCGGCGTCGAGTTTGAGGCACCGGGCGAGGCGCTGGATCGCCTCGCGGCGGCCGGTCTGCGGCTCAGTAAAATCCATCTCAGCTCGGCGCTGCGCGTGAAACCCGATGCCGCCGGCCGGGCCGCGCTCGCGGCGTTTGTCGAGCCGACTTATCTGCATCAGGTCGTCGTGGGCAACGCCGCGACCGGCGTCGTGCGGAAGCGCTACGTCGACTTGCCGGACGCGCTCGCCGACGCCGCGCCGTCGCAGCCCGACGACGAGTGGCGCGTGCATTTTCACCTGCCGTTGCATGCCGCGCCCGGCGTTCCTTTTGGCGACACGCGCGATCATCTGCTCGGCGCGCTGGATTGGATGCAGGCGCACCCGACCGCGTGCCAACACGCCGAGATGGAGACCTACACGTGGGAAGTGCTGCCACCCGCCTTGCGCGGCGGGATCGAAGACCAACTGGTGGGCGAATACGAATGGACGCTCGCGGCCCTTGGGGCTCGGGGACTCGCATGATGGCGATTCCGGGTAGGGGCGTCGCTGGCCGACGCCCGCGGGCGTGCGCAAGGCACGCCCCTACAAAAATCTTCTGATGACTGCTTCAACGTTCCGTCTCTGGCTCGATCTCGCGCGCGCGGGAAATTTTCCGTCGGTGTGGAGCAACGTGTTGGCTGCGCTCGTGCTCTCGATGCCGGTCGCGGGGGCGTGGCCGCCGTGGTGGCTGATCGGGTTGGGATTTTTGGCGGGCAGTTTGATCTACGCGGGCGGCACGACGTTGAACGACGTGGCGGACGCGCGCTTCGATCTGCAACACCGGCCGGAGCGCGCGATTCCGCAGGGGCGAATCAAGCGGATGCTCGCGGCGTGGGTCGGAAGCGCGCAACTCGCGCTGGGCCTCGCGCTGCTCGTGCTCGCGGGCGCGACGTATTACTGGGCGATCGCGCTGGCGGCGGTGATCGTGCTCTACGATTGGTTGCACAAAGGCTGGACCGGTTCGGTGGTGTTGATGGCGGGGTGCCGCGGGCTACTGGCGGTGACGGTGGCTTCGTTGCCCGGACACGAGTGGCGGCCGGAGTTTCTTGGGTGGGTCGGCGCGCTGTTTGTTTACATCGTCGTCCTGAGCCTGCTGGCCCGGCGGGAATACAAACCGGGCGCACCGACCGAGAAACTCGGCCGCTGGGTGCGGCAAATGTTGGCCTTTATCCCGTTCGTCGATGCGATCGCGTTGGCGGCGGTGAGTGCCTGGGTGCCGGCGGCAATGTGCGCATTGGCGGTGCCGCTCGGGAAATGGGCGCAGCGAAAAGCGGCGTCGGGTTGAGGTGCTTCTGAGTAGGGCAAAAGCTCTGACCCGCCCGGGCACAGGCGCGGAGGGCAGGGTCTCTGACCCTAAAAACGGCCGTTGAACCACGAATGCACACGGATGGGCACGGATACCAAACCGATAGGAGCTGGCTGATTGATTCATTGTAGGGCCTCACCTTGTGTGAGGCCGGTTCCCCGGCTTGATCCGGGTTAATCCGTGCCCATTCGTGTCCATCCGTGGTTAAAAACTTGGAGGGTTGGGCTACGGCGGATTGAAGGTTCAAGTGCCCGCGTGCCGGCTCAGGCCGATTTCGTTTTTGAGTGAAGAGGGCGGACCGGAGACGCCGCCCGACTTTTTCTTGGCGATGGACTGGGGCGAGGCGTCCATCTGGCCACGGGTGACGCCGAGTTGGTTGAGGAGTTTCAACTCGCGCCAGACATCGCCGCCGCTGAGTTGTTGGTAGCGCGTGATTGAGAATATTGGCTGCCATAATGGCGCCGCGTTCGGTGAAAGCGTAAGGCGCGTGCTTCACCTTGGCGCCGCGCTCCAAGGTCACAGTTTGTGACCTTGGACGTGAATCACGCTGCGAGACGCCGCGTGGTAAATGTACCGTCCCGGTCAAGGTGAGCTCGGATAAAAAACCCGAAGGAAATTCCTCTCGATTTGCGCTTCATGGCTTGGTTGAAGCGCTTTCGTCGTGACGCCGTAAATTCTCGCGTGGTCGGCAGCGAAAATGACGCGTTCGCCGCAGAGGGGATAGATCGCCGAATTAAATTACAGGCAGTGCCACGGTAGCGCGATCACGCGGTCGTCAATCTGTTCGGGTCGGGCGCAGCGGCAGATGAGGTAGCCCATGGGCGCGGCTTTTTTCTGCTCGTCGAGGAAAGTGAGAACGTGGCGGGCGTCGTTGCGGTCGGGGCGTTCGGTCCATTTCACTTCGATCGGAACGATGCGGCCGTCGAGTTCGACGACGTAGTCGATCTCGGCACCGTCCTTGGTGCGGAAGTGGTGGAGCCGGCCTCGGCCGAGATAACCGAGGCGTTTCCAGAGTTCGATGCCGACCCATTGCTCCAGCGCGCGACCGGGATCGGCGCGCACGGCCCCGGGTCCCGGGGTGAGGCCGGCAGCGGCGTGTCGCACTCCGAGGTCGAAGAGATGGAAGCGCGGCGTAGAGGTGAGGTTCTTGCGGGGACTGCCCGACCAGCCGGGCACGCTGAAGCCGATGAACATGTCTTCGAGCAACTGATAGTAGGATTTAACCGTGGGTGCGGTGAGACCGACCTCTTTGCCGATCTTGGCGAAGTTCACGATCAGACCGGATTCGGCGGCGGCGAGTTGGAGAAAACGCAGGAAAGCGCCCCAGTCCTTCACGAGGGCTTCGCGACGGATTTCCTCCTCCAAGTGCGCGAGAGCATAGCTGCGGAGGAGGTCGGCTCGGTCGGCCAGTGGTTGGAGAATGACGCCGGGGAGATCGCCGTAAGCGAGGCGCTCTTCGAGATCCGCGCTGGGAAAGAGTGGCAATGAGCCGGAGGCGAGAGGTGGAAAGGGTAGCGGCGACGCCACGCGGGTGGGATGCGGCCCGGTGGGCGGACGCTCCGCGAGGAGGAGGGGAAAGAGCCGGTGGTGAAGGCTGCGGCCGGGAAGGAGATTGGCCCCGGTGAGCCGGAGCTTGCGGGCGGAACTGCCGCAGAGAACGAAACGCCAACGGGTTTTGTCCTCGTCGTAAAGCGCCTGCACGGCGTCGAAGACAGCGGGGACGGTTTGGGCCTCGTCGACGAACACGACGTGGGGGGAGCTTTGTCGAGGCAGGGCGCGGCAGGCACGGAGAAACGAGCCCGGGTTTGCGAGGAGCGGGCCGCGCTCGGAGGGATCCGCCAAATTGAAGGCGAGGGCGGGGTCGGGCAGGAGCTGGCGAAGGAGCGTGGTCTTACCGGTCTGGCGGGCGCCAAACAGGACGTGCACATAGGGCTTGCGGAGCTTCTCAGCGAGGAGGGTGGCGGCCCAGCGGGAATGCATAGTGCGCTTTATTTATATCGCCTATAACGAAAGTCAATTTTGTGGACATCAAAATTCGGGGGTGGGGTGCGTTGGCCGATGATCGCTCGTTTTGAAAACCGTCGCTCCGGGTTTGGCGGCGGAATGCCGGCGCGAATGCGGCCTTGCCGTCGCGCCGGGCTTATCGGCTAAGTCTTGGTCCCGCCTATGGCCGAGTCTTCGCCCAATCTTTCGTTTCCCATCACGCTGCAACACGAGCACCGGCTGATTTTTACCCGCGAGGTGTTTGCGGCGGAGAATCTCACGCTGGCGGAGGTGCTCACGCCGCGGGAGCCGGGACAAACGGTGCGTGCGCTCGTGTTTTGGGATCGGGGGTTGGAGCAGGCGTTTCCCGGGTTTGGGGCGCGGATTTCACGGTGGTTTACGGCGCGCGACGCAGCGTTGACGTTGGCGGCGCCGCCGGTGGCGCTGGCGGGCGGCGAGCAGGTCAAAAATGACTTTGCCCAGCTCGAAGGGATTTGGGCGGCCATCAATGCGGCGGGGCTTTGCCGGCATTCCTACATCGTCGCGGTGGGCGGCGGCGCGGTGCTCGATCTCGTGGGCTTCGCGGCGGCGACGGCGCATCGCGGGATTCCGCTGGTGCGGTTGCCGACGACGAGTCTGAGCCAAGGCGATGGCGGAGTCGGCGTGAAAACCGGGATCAATTTTTTTGGGAAAAAGAACTGGTTGGGTTCCTTCGGCGTGCCGCACGCGATCATCAACGACCTCGCGTTTCTGCGTGGCCTGCCCGACCGCGAGCGGCGGGTGGGGTTGATTGAGGCGGTGAAGGTGGCGCTGATCCGCGACGCGGCGTTCTTTGAATTTATCGCCGCGCGGGTGGCGGAGCTGGCCAAGTTTGAGCCGGAGGCGTTTGAGGCGGTGATCCGCGAGAGCGCGCGGCAGCACATGGAGCATATCGCGACGGCGGGCGATCCGTTTGAGCGCGGTTCGGCGCGGCCGCTCGATTTCGGGCATTGGGCGGCGCACAAGTTGGAGCAGCTCTCCGAGTTTCGCGTGAGCCACGGCGAGGCGGTCGCGGTGGGCATGGCGATCGATCTGATCTACGCGCGGCGCACGGGGCTGTTGTCGGAAGGAGATGCCGACCGGATTCTCGGGGTGATTCAGGGGCTGGGCTTTGAGTTGTTCGCCCCGGTAAAGCAGATCCGCAGCGCGACGGGCCGGCAGGACATGCTCGATGGGCTGGAAGAGTTCCGCGAACACCTCGGCGGGCGATTAACGATTCCGATGATCCGGGCGCCGGGCGTGCGGCTCGAGATTCACGAAATGGACGGAGGCGTGGTGAAAGCGGCGTTTGATGAGTTAAGGGAGCGGTATGGGTGAGGCGGCGGGAGTTTAACCACGGATGAACACGGATGGACACGGATTCAGAGCAGGCGGATTCCTATCCGCGTATATCCGGGTGCATCCGCGGTTATGGATCAGAGGGGCGACGCCATGAGTCGCACCGCGATCATCAACGTTGTTGGGCTCACCTCGCGGGTGCTGGGGCCGGATACGCCGCGGTTTTCGGCGCTGGCGAAGGCGGATGGTTTGATCCGGGTGAAGCCGGTGTTGCCGGCGGTGACGTGCACGGCGCAGAGCACGTATCTCACGGGGCTGCCGCCGGCGGGGCATGGCTGCGTCGCCAACGGCTGGTATGATCGCACGCTGGCGGAGCACCAATTTTGGAAGCAGTCGAACCACGTGGTGCAGGGGAAAAAAATATGGGAGACGCTGCGTGACCGGCGGCCGGGGTTTACCTGCGCGAAATTGTTTTGGTGGTATAACATGTATTCGAGCGCGGACTGGACGATCACGCCGCGACCGATGTATCCGGCGGACGGACGCAAAGTGTTCGACGTTTACACGCAGCCGATGGGGCTGCGGGAGGAGATCAAGGCCGACCTCGGGCCGTTTCCGTTTCCGGCGTTTTGGGGCCCGAGGGCGGGCATCGCGTCGTCGGAGTGGATCGCGCGTTCGGCGGAGTGGATTGAGGAACGGCACCGTCCGGACCTGTCGCTCGTTTACCTGCCGCACCTTGATTACAACCTGCAGCGGCTGGGGCCGAATGATTCAAAGCTCGGGGAGGATTTTCGGGAAATCGACCGGGTGGCGGGCGGGCTGATTGATTTCTATGCGCGGCGCGGGGTGCGCCCGGTCGTGCTTTCGGAGTATGGCATCACCGCGGTGACGCGCTCGATCGCCTTGAACTGGATTTTTCGGGCGCGCGGGTGGCTCGCGATCAAGGAGGAGTTGGGCCTCGAGTTGATGGACTGCGGCGCGAGCAAGGTTTTTGCCATCGCCGATCACCAGGTCGCCCACATTTACGTCAACGATCCGGCGCTGCTCGGAGCCGTGCGGTCGGCCGTCGAGGGCGTCGCCGGCGTGGCGCGGGTGCTCGATGCGGCGGCGCAGCGCGCCGAGGGGCTTGATCACGCGCGGTCGGGTGACCTAGTGGCGTTTTCAACCGAGGATGCGTGGTTCACGTATTACTATTGGGCTGATGAGCGGAAAGCGCCGGATTTTGCGCGGTGCGTCGATATCCACCGCAAATACGGTTATGATCCGGTGGAGCTGTTCGTTGATCCGGTAATCGCGTTTCCGAAGTTAAAGGTGGCCGGAAAACTTCTGCGCAAGGCCCTTGGTTTCCGGATGCTCATGGATGTGATCTCCCTTGATCCCTCGCTCGTGAAGGGCTCGCACGGGACGTGTCCGGCGGATGCGAGCGAATGGCCGGTGCTGATCGGGACGGGAAACCTGGCGGCGGCAACCGGGATGGAGGGAAATGAATCAATCCCGGCGACGGCGGTGCACGATCGTTTGGTCGCGGCCTGTCTGGGCTGAGGCTGGGACCGGGGCACAAAAAAGGCGGGTCTGAGCCCCGCCTTTTTTAAACGAGACGCCCGTGGTTTAGACGGTGTAAGCGGGCAGAATCTTATCGACGCGCGACTTGTCGAGGCGGGCGAAGACCGGGAGACCGGCATCGTAGGGCACGGTGACTTCGCCGGCGATCAGCGGTTGGGCGTAGCGCAGGAACTGGAAGTTCATGCTCACGCCGTCTTCGTTGATCCAATCTTTCGGGAGCTTCTTCACGCCGTTGGCGATCTCGTGGAGGGCGGCGAGGCCGGTTTCCACGCTGTAGGCCTCGGAGTCGCCGCGGACGAGAGTGATCATCTTGTCGGTCTCGCCCTTGATGGCGGCTTCGACGGCGGCTTCACCGGCGAGGAAGGCCTCGTCGGAATCGGTCTTGGACGCGATGTGGGCGGCGGCACGTTGGGTGATGCCGGGCTTGGCCACGCGGACTTTCACGCCGGGGATATTCTGTTCGACGATCTCGCCGAGGGCATCGCCGGCACCGCCGAGTTTGGCGTGGCCGAAAGCGTCGGTGGCGGCATCGGCCGCGAGGTAGTTGCCGTCGGAATCGACGAGGCCCTCGGCGACGACGACTTGGCAGAATTTCTCGCGCTTGAGGACGCGACGGATGTCTTCGAGGATCTTCTCTTGATTGAAAGGGACCTCGGGGAGGAGGATAATGTGGGGCGGATCGTGCGGGTGATCCTTACGCTTGGCGAGGGAGGCGCCGGCGGCGATCCAGCCGGCGGAGCGGCCCATGACCTCGATGATGGAGACGAGGTCGCCTTGGCCCATGGCTTCGTTGTCACAAGCGAGTTCGCGCACGGTGGTGGCGAGATACTTGATGACCGAGCCGTAGCCGGGAGTGTGGTCGGTGAGGGGGAGATCGTTGTCGATCGTCTTGGGCACTCCGATGACGCGGAGTTCGTAGCCCTGCGCTTGCGCGAGCTTGGAAATTTTGTCGGCCGTGTCTTGGGAATCGTTGCCGCCGATGTAGAAAAAGTAGCGGATGTTGTGGGCCTTGAAGACTTCGAGCACGCGGTCGAAATCCGCCTGTTTCTTGAGCTTGAAGCGGCAGGTACCGAGGGCGGCGCCGGGCGTGTGCTTGAGGGCGCGGATCTGTTGCTGGGATTGGCCGGCGAGATCGATAAAATCCTCTTGGAGAATGCCGAGGACGCCGTTGAGCGTGCCGTAAATCTCCTCGATGCACTCGTGGTTCAGCGCTTCGGCAACGATGCCCGCGACACTGGCGTTAATGACGGAGGTGGGGCCGCCGGATTGGCCCACCAAGACGTTTCCTACGAGTTCAGCCATGATAGTGTGGTGTTAAATTTAGACAGGGAATCGACTACGTGAATGGGAGAGGAAGCGCGGCGGAAGCAGCGGAAGCAAACGAAAATTTCCCGAGGCCCTAAAGTCCGGCGGCGGTGTTGAAACCGCCCGGTAGCGCATGGCCCGCGTCCGTCAAAGCAGCTTCGCGGGCCTGTAATCGGCAGCGCCCGGGTGCCGTTTGGCGAGCGGTTTGACCGCCGCGACGAAGGTGTCGACCTGTTGCGGTGCGGCGCCGACGAAGCGGGCGCTCTCGGCCAGAACGGTCACGAGGGTCTTTTTGCTCAGGCCGACGCGTTTGTCGGTGGCAAGCCTGCTCAGCAGGTCGGCGTCGCCGTGGCCGGAGCGCAGGGCTTTGGCGGCGGCGAGGGCGTGCTCCTTGATGGCCTCGTGGGCGGTCTCCCGGCCGGCGCCGCGTTTCACCGCTTCCATCATGATCGTGGTGGTGGAGAGAAACGGGAGGTTGCGCACGTTCTCGGCGGCGATGGCGGCCGGGAAAACCTCGAGCTGGCGGAGCACGGTGAGAAACGTCTCGAGCAAGCCGTCGACGGCGTAGAACGCATCGGGCAGGGCGACGCGGCGCACGACCGAGCAGGAGACGTCGCCCTCGTTCCACTGGTGGCCGGCGAGCGCGCCCGTCATGGTCACGTAGCCGGAGAGAATCGTGGAGAAACCGCAGATCCGCTCGCAGTTGCGGGCGTTGACCTTGTGCGGCATGGCGGAGGAGCCGACTTGGCCGTCTTGAAATCCCTCGGTGAGCAGGCCGGCGCCGGCCATGAGGCGGAGGGTCGTGGCAAAACTCGCGGCGGCGGCGCCGAGCTGGTGCAGCGCGGTGACGACCTCGAAATCGAGGCCGCGCGGGTAAACCTGACCGACGGCATCGAGCGAGGCGTGGAACCCTAGGTGCCGGATGACGCGGGCCTCGAGGTCGGCGACTTTATGGGCGTCGCCGCCGAGGAGCGTGAGCTGGTCAAGCTGGGTGCCGACCGCGCCCTTGAGGCCGCGGACGGGGTAGCGGGCGATGAGTTCTTCGATGCGGGTGAAGGCGCCGAGGAGTTCCTGGCCGAACATCGCGAAACGCTTGCCGAGGGTGGTGGGCTGGGCCGGGACGTTGTGCGTGCGGCCGGTGAGCATGACGTCGCGGTGGGTGCCGGCTTGGCGGGCGAGCGCGAGCAGGGCGGCGGCGGTCTTAAAGTGGACGACTTTGAGCGCGCGGAAGATTTGGAGCTGTTCGACGTTTTCCGTGAGATCGCGGCTGGTGAGACCGAGGTGGATGAACTGGCGTTTCGCGAGATCGGAGAATTCCTCGATGCGGGCCTTCACGTCGTGGAGGGTGACGCGCTCGCGTTTGGCGATGGCGGCGAGATCGATCTCACCTTTGACGCGCTCGTAGTCCCTGATCGCTCCGGCCGGGATGGCGACGCCGAGATCGCGCTGGGCCTTCATGACGGCGATCCAGAAATCGCGCTCGAGGGCGACGCGGCCGTGGGGAGACCAGACGGCCTTCATCGCGGTGGAAGCGTAGCGGTCCGCGAGGACGTTGAGGATGGCGGAATCGG
>CAMCWW010000111.1:0-11434 GCA_945882935.1 Opitutus sp. GAS368 | reverse complement strand
AACCAGGAACTCGCCCTCTTGACCGAAGCCATCCAGTCGCTGCCCGACCGTTGCCGCCAGATTTTCACCCTGCGGAAAGTCTACGGTTTGTCGCAGGCCGAGATCGCCGCACAGCTCGGTGTTTCGGAAAACACGATCTCCGCGCAACTCACCATCGGGGTGAAGAAATGCATGGCTTTCATGCTGCAATGCCGCCGCGAACGCGAGGGCCGCTGGCCATGAACGCGCCCGATCCCCGGTTTCCCTTCGACGA
The DNA here is from genome assembly GCA_945882935.1 of Opitutus sp. GAS368. Classification (GTDB taxonomy): domain Bacteria; phylum Verrucomicrobiota; class Verrucomicrobiia; order Opitutales; family Opitutaceae; genus Tous-C4FEB. The sequence continues at coordinate 11,181 of CAMCWW010000111.1, read as the reverse complement.
TGCGATCGAGTCCTCCGCGGCCGAGTGGCTGGTGCGACACGACCGCGGGCTCACGCCGGCGCAGCAAGATGAGTTTCTTTCGTGGCTCGCCGCGAACCCCGCGCATCGCGCGTCCTTCGAACGCCACCGGCAGATGTGGGGCGACTTCAACGCCCTCAAGCAGTGGCGCCCCGAGCACGGAACCACGCCAAATCCCGATCTCCTCGCGCGGCATCGCCGGCCCGCGCCGTGGCGCCGCCCCCTGCCCTTGCTCCTCGCGGCCGCCGCCGCCATCGCGCTCACCTTTTGGCTGGTCCCTGCCGCCGGTCCCGGCGCCGATGCCTCGCTGACCTTCGAAACCGCCGTCTACCGCCAGGAGAAACTCCCCGACGGCTCCGTCCTCGATCTGAACCGCGGCGCGCACGTCGTCGTGCAGTTTTCTGCAACCGAGCGCCGCGTGCTCCTCGTGCAGGGCGAGGCGCAGTTTGCCGTCGCGAAGAATCCCGCGCGCCCCTTCGTCGTGCGGGCCGGCGGCGTGGACGTGCGCGCGGTCGGCACCGCGTTCAACGTAAAGCTTGCCGGCCCCAATCTCGAAGTGCTCGTCACGGAGGGTATTGTGCAGCTCTCGCAACAAACCCCGGCAGGACCGGCCAGCACCGCCGCCAACGCGGACTCGGCCGCCGGCTTGCCCTCCACCGCACCGGTCGTGCTGGCCGCGCTCACCGCCGGCCAGCGCACCGTGATCCCATACGGCCCGGTCTTGGCCCCGCCCTTGGTTGTGCCGGTGTCGGTGCCGGAGATCGCCCAGTTGCTCGACTGGCAGCCGCGACTGCTCGATTTCGATTCCACTCCGCTCGTTGAGGTCATCGAAGCCTTTAATCGCCGCAACTCCCAGCGTCTGGTCATCGGCGACCCCGACCTGCGTGCACTCCCCATCGTGGCCTCGATCCGTTCCGACAACGTCGAAGGGTTCGTCCGCCTGCTCGAAGGCACGATGGGCGTGAGGGCCGACCGTTCCTCCGCCAGCGAAATCGTGCTGCGCCGCGCGCGTTGAGCCGGCTGCCGTCCGGTAGCTGCGAGCGTGAGCGAGTGGCCTCTCGTCCGCCCCGCGAAAAATTCCTTAGCGTGAATCCGCCCTTCATCCGTCTCCGCTGGCAGAGAGGTTTTGCTCCATGCCCCATGCCCTGCCCCCAAGCTCCGCCCCGACGTTTCCGCCCGCCGCACTTCCCGCGCCCGGGTCGGTGGTGGGCCCTGTTCTCCGTCGTTGCACTCTTGTTCGCCGCGCTTCCCGCGGCAGGGGAACCGGCGCGACAGCGCTTCGATCTCCCGGCGGGAGCGGCGGTGGTCATGCTCAAGCGCGCCGCGCAACAGGCCGGCCTCGAAATCGCCTACTCGGCCGCCGCCGTGCAAGGCGTCCAAACCCAGCCGGTCGCCGGCGAATTCACGCCCCGTGAGGCCCTGGAGCGCATGGTGGCCGCCACACCCCTGAAGATTTTTTCCGATCCCCAAACCGGCGCGCTCAGCATTTTGCGCACGTCGGATCTCAAAGCTTATCCACCGCCACCTCACCCTACTCTGACAGAAGAATCTCCTAGAACTATGAAACGCAAAAATCTATTGACCGCCCTCACCGGCTGGCTCGCTATCGCCCTCACCCCGCTCGCGGCTGCCGCAGACTCCCCGACCGGTCTCGGTGCCGTCACCGGCCGCATCCTCAATCCCGCTTCGGGCGAATATCTGCGCAACGCTCAGGTGCGCGTCGTGGGCGGCCCTACGACCGCAGCCGGCAGTGGCGGCGTCTTTCTTTTGTCCGGCCTTCCGGCCGGAGAGATCGCGCTCGAAGTGTCCTACACCGGATTACCGACGGCGACGGCGCGGGTCCTATTGGTCGCCGGGACCACGGTCACGCGCGATTTCGAGCTCAAGGCCGCCGCCGAGCCCGACGCCCCGCTCACGCTGCAAGCGTTCACCGTCTCCAGCGGGCGCGAGGGCAACGCGAAGGCGATCATGGAGCAGCGCAACTCGATGAACATCACCAACAGCGTCTCCTCCGACGTGTTCGGCGAGGTGGCCGAGGGCAATGTCGGCGAATTCCTCAAGCATCTGCCGGGCGTGGATTACGATGCTCTCGATGGCACCGTGCGCTACGTGTCACTGCGCGGGCTGAGTTCGGAGTATGCGGGCGTGACGATCGATGGGATTAGTTCTCCGAGCGCCGATGCCGGTGCGACCAGCCGCGCCTTTAGCTTCGAGCAGGTCTCGCTCAGCGCGATGGAGTCGATCGAAGTGTCCAAGACCATCAGCGCCGATTCGGATGCGAGTTCGCCGGCGGGCACGATCAACCTGCGGACCAAGCGCGCCTTCGACCGCGCCGGCCGCCGCGTCTCCGCGTCCACCAGTCTCACGGGGCAGTCCGACCAATTCACGCTCGGGCGCACCTACGGGCCCGGCGACGACCGCTCGCGAAAACTTTTTCCCAGCGTCCAACTGGAATACTCGGACATTTTCCTCAACAAGCGCCTCGGACTCGTTTTTGGGTTGAGCGAATCGAACTCCTACCTGCAGCGCGCCCCGACGACGATGACGTATAACTATACGCCCACGGCCGCCTCACCCGACCCCGTCGCGCTCACCGCGATTCGCGTGCAGCAGATCCACCAGACGATCGAGCGCTTCGCCGCCTCCTTCACGGCCGATTTCAAAGCCACGCCCTACCTCGTGCTCACTCTGAACGTGATGTATAACCACTCCGATGTGTGGTCCGGCCAACGCGCGGTCACGTTCAACACGGGCGCACGCACCACGCCGGTGGTGGGTGCAAACTCCCTCACCGATTTCAGCACCACGGCCAACGGCAGCGTGACCGTCGAGCCGCAGGGCATCGCCAAAGTCGGCAACGGCAAGTCCTACTCACCCCGCTTTGAATTCAAGCGCGGCGATCTCACGGTCGAGGGCCGCTTCAGCATATCCGATTCCGTGAGCAACTATGACCCTATGAAGTATCGCGACTCGGTCTTCTCACCCGGCGTCCTCAATCTCGGCAACGTCCGCTTCAGCGCTGCCCGCTCGGCACTCAATCAGGGTGATTGGAAGATTGCCCAGACCGCCGGCGGCGACTGGAGCGACGGCGCGCTCTTCTCTTCGCCCGCCATCACATTGAACGACGGTCGCTACGCGAAGGACCAACGCTACACGGGCGAAGGCATCGTGACGTATCGCACGCGCACGTTTCTTCCGATCGTCTGGAAGGGTGGCGCCAAATGGACGCGGGGAATCCGCGATTTCCGAAACGCGCGCTCGGCCTCGTTCTTCAACTACACCGGGCCCGGAGCGGGGGTCGGCGCCTTTCGCGGTTTTCGCTCAGGCCTAAATCTGGATTTCAGCCAGCAGGATCTTTTCATCGCTTCCACCAGTGGTGGCGGCGTTTTCCTGCCCGACATCATGAAAGTCGCGGCGGCGTATCGCGCGAACCCTGAATATTTCACTTCGTCGCAGAGCGGCACCGATTACTACAACGCGACGATCGCGAACACGCGACACTTTGAGGAAGACATCACTTCGTTCTTTTTGATGGGGACGACCAAGCTCGGGAAGCTGAACCTGCGCGGCGGCATCCGGCGCGAAGAGACTGAGACGGATTCTCGGGAATTCGACGCCCGCTCGTCTCGCGACGTGGTCGCGGCGGGCTACGCGGTAACGGGAGGTCGCGCGACCACGATCCCCGGCGTGCAGTATCAGTATCTATCGCGTCCGCGCATCCACCGGCTGGGCAACTACGACAATCTTTTCCCCAGCGCTTCGATAAAGTATAATTTCACGCCCACCCTCGATCTCCAGGTCGGCTTCAGCACGACGGTCAAACGCCCACAGTTCGGCGACGTCGCCGGTGTTTGGGTGATCAACGACGACACCCTCACCATCACCGCGCCGAACGTGAACCTGAAGCCGGAGACCTCGAGAAACTACTCCTTGCGCCTCGCGCGCTACTTCGAGCCGGTCGGTCTGGTCGCGATTAATTTTTTCCAAAACGACATTAAGGGTCTCCACCGCTCCAACACGCGGATCAGCGGCGCGGCGTTCAATCCCGACGATCCCACCTACGATGGTTACGACTTCGTGACCACTGCGCAAAGCACCAACAACGTGAAGTTGCGCGGGATGGAGCTGGAATACAGCCAGAGCCTTTCGTTTCTGCCGGGGCTGCTCAAGGGCCTCGGAGTGCGCGCCAGCTATTCGCGCAACTACGCCCAAGTGATCGTCGCCAACATGTCGCCGCACTTGGTTTCGGCGGGACTGAGCTACGCCCACAATCGGTTGAATCTTTATGCCAACACCAACTGGGCCGGGTCCCGTCCCATCAACGCCGGCGGCACGCAATACCAGCGGCATCGCCTCAACTTGGATGTCGGCGGCTCGTATCGCCTCGCCCCGCGGTTGAGCGGATTTTTCTCGGTGCGCAATGTCCTCAACGAGCCCTTCATCCGGATGGAGCAGATCGGCAGCAATCCGGCCGCCGCCCAGTTCTTCCAGAAGTTTGGTGTCACCCCGACCGTCGGCGTGAAGACCACGTTCTGAGTCGCCTTCCGACCACTTCGCCCGGTCCATTCTTCATCCCACTCGATTATCATGAAACGCCGAAATTTCCTCGCCACCCTCGGAGCCCTTCCCGCCGGCAGCCTGCTCGTCGCCGCCACCCCGCCCCCCACCTTGCGCCGGCTCGAGACCGATGTGCTCGTCATCGGCGGCGGCTCCGCCGGAGCCATCGCCGCCGTCCAAGCGGGCCGCCTCGGTGCGAAGACTATCCTCGTTGAGGCCGGCAGCCAACTCGGCGGCACCACGACCACCGGAGGCGTGGACTTTCCGGGACTCTTCCACGCTTGGGGCAAACAAGTCGTCGCGGGCATCGGCTGGGAGCTGGTTAAGAAAACCGCTGAGCTGAACAATGACCCGATCCCAGATTTCACCAAACCGACCGGTCGCCAGCATTGGCGGCATCAAATCCGAATCGCCGGGAACCTCTACGCTGCTCTCGCCGAGGAGGCGTGTGTGCAAGCGGGCGTCCAACTGCGCTACTACGAATCGCCGCTCACCATCGAGCCGGCGGGCGACAGTTGGCGCGTGCGGCTCGTCGGCAAGGGCACGATGGTGGACGTGACCGCCAAGCAAATCATCGACTGCACCGGCAGCGCGACCGCCGTCGGCTTGGCCGGATTCGCGCGCGTGCGAGAAAAAACCCGCCAGCCCGGCACGATCATCTACCGCGTCGGCGGCTACGATCTCCCCTCGATCGACTCAGGCACGCAGGCCGGCATCCAGGCGAAAATCGCCGAAGCCGTGAAGGCGGGCACGCTGCAGCGCACCGACATCAACGGCTCCATCGCTGGCTGGCTCGGCAAGGGCGGCGAAAGCGGCAACCACATCATCGGCGCCGACGGCACGACCTCAGAGACGCACTCCGAGACCAACATCAACGGCCGTCAGTCGCTGCTGCGGGTGCTGCGTTTCCTGCAAAAAGAGCCGGCGTTGGCCTTGATGAAACTTGAGCGACTCCAGCCAGAGACCGGAATTCGGGAGACGTTCCGCATCGTGGGCGAGACGACCATCACGGTGGAGGACTACGAGAGCGGCCGCGTGTTTACCGATGCGGTGGCTCACTCGTTCTATCCGATCGACCTGCACTTTGAAGGCGGCGTGCGCCCCAAACATCTCAAGGAAGGCGTGGTGCCGACCGTGCCGATCCGCGCGCTGATTCCGAAAGGCAGCAAGAACCTCCTCGTCGCCGGTCGCTGCGTCAGCAGCGACCAACTCGCCAATTCCGCGCTTCGCGTGCAGGCGTCTTGCATGGGAATGGGCCAGGCCGCCGGCGTCACCGCCGCCCTCGCCGCGCGCTCGGGCACGACCCCGTTGCAAGTCCCGCTCGCGGATATCCGTAGAGAACTTGCGCGCCACGGTGCCATCGTGCCGAAGACCGCATAACCGGACTGCATTCACTCCTCCGCTCCGCCCTGCTCGTTCTCCTAGCCCTAACCGACGTGACCTGAAAGCGCCGGGCCCGCTTTTCCGCGGACCGTGCAAACACGGCCGGCCGGCGGTAGGATTTCGCGTTGCGGGCCGTGATGATCCCGTTTTCGTGACCGCATGGTGCTCGACAACGCATTGCTCGAACAGGCGCGGGAGGCGGGGATCGATCTCGACTTGATCGATACGAACCTCGCACTCCGGGTGGAGGACCGTTGGCAGCAACACGACGGGGCGCTGCGGTTCATCTTGAAATTGCAGGAGGCCAAAGCTGCCCATGACGCCGGACTTCAGCCGACTGATCGCTAAGCTGACGGACTCGGGATTCGAGTTTGTCATGATCGGTGGTTATGCCGCGGTCACTTACGGATCGTCGCAAGTGACCCGCGACCTCGATGTCTGCGCGGTTTTGACGAGCGAAAACATCGAACTTCTGCGCAAGGCACTCGCGGAATGGAATCCCCGCCATCGCATGACGCCGGAGCGACTATCGTTCCTGAAATTCCCCAAGGCCGGCGAACCCTTGAACAACCTTTACCTCGAAACGGACGTCGGCGTCGTGGACATTCTCTCCACTGTGCTGGGCGTCGGTGATTTTGCCTGCCTGAAGAGCGGCGCCGAGAAATTCGTGGTGGACGGCCGCGTGTGCTGGGTGATCTCCCTGCCGGACCTCATTAAGGCGAAAGAGGCGATCGGCCGGGGCAAAGACAAGCTCACGGCCGTGGAACTCCGCATCATCGCCGCCAAACGTAAACGCTGAAGCCGAGACCCCGGCAATTCGAGGGCGATGGCGTCATCCAACGACCGGGCGGCACGATCGCTTGAATGAGGTGAGCTGAGCGCGATCCGCTGGTTGGCTCACCGCGAGTATAAACAAGACCTTGCTCGGTATCCTCTGCTGCGAAAATCTCCGGCCGGTTTCTACGACCCCCTCCTTTCCCCGATGCGCCCATTCCTCCGCTCCGCCCTGCTCGTTTTCCTCGCCCTCGCCGCCGCCCGCGCCGCCACGCCCGCGCCGCGCTTTGAACTCCGCGACGGCGACCGCGTCGTCTTCCTCGGCGACACCCTCGTCGAGCGCGAGCAATCCTACGGCTGGATCGAGCTCATGCTCACCGCCCGCGCCGCCGATCGCACCGTCACTTTCCGCAACCTCGGCTGGAGCGGCGACACCCCCACCGGCACCTCCCGCACCGGCCTCAGCCTCCTCCAAGCCGGCCGCGAGCCCGCCGACGAGGGCTGGATCCAACTCCAACAACAGATCACCGACGCCAAACCCACCGTCATCTTCGTCGGCTACGGCATGGCCAACTCCTTCGACGGTCCCGCCGGTGAGCAAAAATTCGCCGCCGACACCACGCGCCTGCTCGACACCCTCGCCAAACTCGCCCCCACCGCGCGCCTCGTCCTCCTGAGCCCCGCCCGTCACGAAACTCTCGGCAGCGCCGCCGATCCCGCGGCCCACAACGCCGCCCTCGCCCGCGTCTCCGCCACCCTGCGCGATCTCGCCGCCGCCCGCGGCCTGCCGTTCTTCTCGCTCTTCGACGCGCTCGCCACGCCCATGGCCGCCGCCACCGCACCCGCCGCCAAGCTCACCGACAACGGCATCCACCTCAACGCCGCCGGCTATCGCGCCGCCGCCTTCGCCCTCGAGGATTTCCTCTTCGGCTCCGAAAAGTCCGCCGGTCCCGCCGGCTCTTGGCGCACCAGCCCCGCCGCCGAGCCGCTCCGCCAGGCCATCCTCCGCAAGAACGAGTGGTTCTTCCACCGCTCCCGCCCCGCCAACATGGCCTACATTTTCGGCTTCCGGAAAAAGGAGCAGGGCCAAAACGCCGTCGAGGTCCTCAAGTTCGACACCTTCATCGCTGCCGAGGAGGCCCGCATCGCCCGCCTCCGCTCCCTTGACCCCGCGGCGGTTGCGGCCACGCCGGAAATCCCCGCCCGCGTCGGCAACCTCGTCGCGAAATTCATCCCCCAGCCCACGCCGAAGTTCACCATGGACGATGCCCTCGAGGTCACCCTCTGGGCCGAAAATCCCCTCCTCAATAAACCGCTCCACATGAACTTCGACCCGTCCGGCCGCCTTTGGGTCGCCAGCTCCGAGGTCTATCCCCAGATCGAGCCCGGCCAGGCCGCCTCCGATAAAATCATCATCCTCGAAGACACGACCGGCGCCGGCCGCGCCGACCAAGCCACCGTCTTCGCCGACGGCCTGCTCATTCCCACCGGCGTCGCGCCCGGCGATGGCGGTGCCTACGTCGCCCAAAGCACCGAGCTCCTCCACCTCCGCGACACCGATGGCGACGGCAAAGCCGATCAGCGCCGCATCGTCCTCAGTGGTTTCGGCACCGAGGACACCCACCACAATATCCACAGCCCGCGCTGGGGCCCCGACGGCCGCCTCTATTTTACCCAATCCGTTTACACCCGTACCCACACCGAGACGCCCAGCGGCGTCGTCCGCCTCGCCGCCGGCGGCATCTTCCGTTTCGATCCGCGCGACCAACAGCTTTCCATCCTCTACCGCGGCTGGGTCAACGCCTGGGGCCACCAGTTCGATGCCTTCGGCGAATCGTTTGTCACCGACGGCGCCGGCGGCGCTGGCATCAGTTGGGGCGTCCCCGGCGCGACCTACCGCACCCTCGCCCCCGCGCGGCGCGAACTCCAAAGCGTCAGTCCCGGCAGCTATCCTAAATTCTCGGGCATCGAGATCATCCGCAGCGCCCACTTTCCCGCCGATTGGCAGGGCGACTTCATCACCGCCGATTTCCGCGCCCACCGCGTCGTGCGCTTCAAAGCCTCCGATCAAGGCTCCGCCTACGTCACCCGCGAATTGCCCGACCTCCTTCGCTCCACCGACTCCAGCTTCCGCCCCCTCGACGCGAAGCTCGGGCCCGACGGCGCCCTCTACCTCGCCGATTGGAGCAATCCGATCATCCAGCACGGCGAGGTCGATTTCCGCGACGTCCGCCGCGACAAAGTCCACGGCCGCATCTGGCGCATCACCGCCAAGGGCCGCGCGCTGCTCCCCCGTCGCGACTTCGCGAAACTCGAAAACACCGCGCTGCTCGACGCCCTGCTTTCGCCCAACAGCTATGACCACGCCCAAGCCCAACGCGTGCTCGTCGAGCGCGGCGCCGCCCGCGTCGCCGCCGATCTCGCCGCGTGGACCGCCCGCCAGACCGAGCCCCTCGCCCGCTTCCACGCACTCTGGGCGCACGAAGCGCTCAACCTCCCCTCGCCCGCCCTCCTCGCCGAACAACTCACCGCCACCGACCCCAGCCGCCGCGCCGCCGCCATCCGCGCGCTCCCCGTCGCCGACTCCCTCGCGCCGCTCACGAAACTCATCGCCGATGACAATCCCCGCGTGCGCCTCGCCGCCGTCCGCGCCCTCGGCCGCCTCGGCACCGCCCGTGCCGCCGAGCTCGCCCTCTCCGTGCTCGACCGCCCGATGGACCCGTTCCTCGACTACGGCCTCTGGCTCACTCTCAACGAACTCGCCGCCCCGTGGCTCGCCGCCGTCCGCGACGGCTCGTGGCCCATCACCGGTCGCGAAGCCCAGCTCGCCTTCGGCCTCAAAGCCGTCGAGCCCGCCCTCGCCGGCGAGATCCTTGCGCAACTCCTCTCGACCCGCCCGCTCCCCCGCGATGGCTCCGGCCCGTGGCTTGAGCTGATCGCCACCGCCGGTAGCGCGCGCGAGCAACGTCTGCTCTTCGATGCCTTGCTCGCCGGCACCTTCGACGCCGCCGCCGCGCCCCGCGCCCTCGCCGCGCTTGGCGATGCCGCCCGCCTGCGGAAAATTATGCCCACCGGCGACCTCGCCCCGCTTGCGACCCTCCTCGCCGCGCCTGCGACCCGCACCGCCGCCATTCCGCTGGTCGGCGCGTGGAAACTCCCGGCGCTCGCCCCGGTCCTCGTCCGCCTCGCGAGCGAACCCACCACCTCCCCCGTCGATCGTGCCGCCGCTTTTAACTCTCTCCGCGAACTCGGCGGCGAGCCCGTCATCGCCGAACTCCGCCGCCTCGCCCGTGACGACGCCACTCCTGCATTACGCCGCGAAGCCGTCATCGCCCTCGCCGGCACCGATCTTTCGAGCGCCCTGCCCGATATCATGACCGTCCTCGCCGCCACGACCGCTGAAGCCGACGCCACCACCCTTTGGCGCGCGCTGCTCTCCATCCGCAATGCCGGCACCCGCCTCGCCGCCGAGGTTCCCAAAACCAAACTCCCCGCCGAAGTCGCCCGCGCCGGCCTCCGGCCCGCCCGCGAAGGCGGTCAGAATCAAGCCCTCGTCCAAGTCCTGATGAAGGCCGCTGGACTCACGTTCTCCGATGTCCAACTCACGCTCCAAGAGTTGCAAGCTCTCGGCCGCCAAGCCGTCACCAGCGGCGACGCCGCACTCGGCGAACGCATCTACCGCCGCCCCGAGCTCGCCTGCGTCGCGTGTCACGCCATCGGCGGCGCCGGCTCAAAGATCGGCCCCGACCTCACCAGCATCGGCGCCAGCGCCCCGACCGATTACATTATCGAAGCGCTGCTTTATCCGAACGCCAAAATCAAGGAAGGCTACCACTCCGTCGTACTCACGACCAAAGACGGCCGCGAACTGAGCGGCATGATCGCCCGCGAAACCGGCACCGAAGTTATCCTCCGCGATGCCGCCAACCTCGAGGTTTCCGTCGCCACCCAAAACATCGCCAAACGCACCGCCTCCGGTTCGCTCATGCCCGCCGGCCTCATCGACGGCCTCGTACCCGAGGAACGGCTCGACCTGATCAAATTCCTGGCCCAACTCGGCCGACCCGGCCCCTACGACGCGGCCCAAGGCGGCATCGCCCGCCTCTGGAATCTCTACCTCATCGTCAGCCGCAACCAAGCTATCGGCATCGAACCTGTGATCCGCGGCGATCCTGCGCTGGCCGACTGGATGCCCACGTTCTCGCTCGTGAGCGGCGCCCTGCCCCGCGACCTGATCACCGCGCCATTTCCCACCTTCATCAACAACCGGGGCCTGTTCGCTTCCACGCGCTTCGAATCCGCCAAGGGCGGCACCGTCACCTTCACCCTCACGGGCACCGCGACCGCCGCTTGGCTCAACGGCCAACTGATCAAGCCCGGCGCCACGTTCACCGCCGCCGTCAAACCCGGCGCCAACGTCATCGTCCTCCAACTCGACGAAAAAAATCT
>CAMCWW010000110.1:0-11582 GCA_945882935.1 Opitutus sp. GAS368 | reverse complement strand
GTATAGCTGAAGTAACGCGGATAGCTGACCCGGGCGGGCGAAGCGATGTTGCCGTCAGCGGCGCGGAGGCCGATCGTGTTGTAGAGCGGGGTGTCGTAGTTGAAGAGATTCGTGATCGAGAGATTGAAGTCGATTTTGTGGCGGGCGATTTTCACGGGGTAACCAATCGTGGCAGTGCCGAGGAAGTAGGCTTTCTGCCAGACCACGGTGTAGGCATTAGCGTTCGGATCGTCGATGGCGGTGGCGGGATTGGCCGGGTTCACAATGGTGTCGGCACCGCGGTAGCCGATCACCTGCGGCCCACGAAACTGCATACCGTAACCGAGACGCAGACCGGCAAGCTTACCCCGGCTGAAGCGGTAATCACTGTAGGCGTTAGCGGTATATTTTGTCAGGCGGTTGAGACGTTGCGTGCCGCTGACCCAGTTGGCCCGACTGGCCTGGAGGTTGTTCCACGCATTGAGGGTCGTCGTGAGATCCGGCGAATTCGCGATGGTGATGCCAGGCTTGGCGGTGGCGAGGCCGCCGGCGTCAAGTTGGATGCCGGAATCGTCGAGGATCTGTTTAAACGCAGGGGTCTGAGCGTCCACCCAAGCACGGGTTTGGCGGTAGGCGTCGGTCTGCGTCGCATCGGCCAGACCGAAATTGAGCGTCAGGCGCCATTGCGGAGTGAGGTTGGCGACAGTCTCGAGTTCGTAGCCGCGACTCTTGCGGTCGAGGGTGTCGTTCCACGCGATCGGCACATCGCCGAGGCCGCGACGGTTCCGACCATCGGAGCTGAGGTCGTCGACGACGTTGGCGTTGATGAGCGCCTGCAGATTACCGGCACCGGAGGGCTGCGTGATGGAGGCGTCGTTTTCCTTCGACTCGTAGCGGCTGAGGGTGACGTAGAGTTTAGGGCCGAAGGAGACGCGGAGGCCGTAGTCCTTACCTTCGGAGACGGAGGGAGGCGGCGTGCCGTAGTCGATGGTGGTCTTGGAAAAATCTGTGGGGTTGAAGGTTTGAGCGAAGTTGCCCCAGACCGAGACGCCCCAACCCACATTGAAAATACCGCCGACGGATTTCGTCGGTTTTTTGGTGCTGGTGGGCGGCGGGTTGAAGTCATCTTGGAAGCGGTCGCGGGCGTATTGGGGCTGAGCGACGCCGGTGGTCGTGTCGCGGGGACGGGTGGCGGGGGCGAGTTGCGATGGGCCGGTGGGCGCGCCGGCGGCGTTTTTCGGGACGTAGGTGAGTTTGAAGTAATCGGCGGGAGCGTTGGGGCGGTAGATAAATTGGTCGCGGGTGAGCGCGCCGTAGCCGGACGGATGGTCAAGCGGGCGCAGGAAGAGTCGCTGGCTGCGGTCGACTTGGTCGGCGCGGTAGGCGCCGAGAAGAATCAGGCGCTTCTGCCAAAACGAAACCGTGGCGGACGCCTGGTAATACTTAGTGGTGGCGTCGCTGAACGTGGTCGCGTCATTGCGGTCGGAGCCCAGCACCCAAAGGGGCTTGTAGGTGCGGGAGGTGCCGGCCAAGGGATCGACGAGGGCAATCTCCTTCATCTCGGTCAGCTCGCGCTCGCGTTGGTCCCAGTAGTAGCGGTAACGCAGCGTCTGGGTGCGCGTGCTCGTGACGAGGCCCCACGCCCGCGGGTCCGCATCGACCGGAATCATGTAGTATTCGCGAGAGCGAAACAGCTGCTGATTCTCAACCGCGCCGATGACATTGGCGCGGAGATCGAACCAGCGCGTGCTCTTCGCGTAAGCGACGGCAAAACGCCCGGCCTTGTTCGTGGTGTCGACTTTCTGGCGCTCCGGGCGGCTGAATTCATTGTAGGGCTTCAGAAAATTCGGGTTCGCCGCGGCGTCGGGGAGCAGGCGGTTGATATCAATGTAGGTATTTTGGTAACCCTGATTCGTGTAGTAATCGATGAGGCCGTAGCTGAACAGTTTGTTCACGCCGCCGGAGAATTGAACGTTGACCGACTCACCGATGCGTTGGTCGACGAAAACGGTGACATCGCGGAAACGGTTAATCGCAGTGGGGTTCGGCCCAATGTTGGTGAACGAACGGCTGGGCACCCGGAACGAGGAGCCGGCAATCGCGGCATCGTAGATGCCCGGTGTAATCATCGGTGTGTCGATGAGCGGACCGCCGTTGAAGCCGAGGTTGCCACCATTGGCTGCGGCGACGCCGTTGATCGGGCGGTTGCCGCCGTAGGTAGTGGTCTGCATCATCCCGGTGTAGCTCAGGGCGGTGTTGAAACCACGTCCGGAGGCGGGCGAAACGACCCAGGCGTTGGTGCCCACTCGGGACGCGCCGAACGCGGACTGGCTCGGGAGGGTCGCGGCCTGAAGACCGGAGTAGACCGTCCTGCCGTCCCATCCGGCGAGGGCATCGTTCAGCGCGTTCATCCCGGCGGTGGCCTTCTGCTCGTAGTAGTCGCCGATGACCGACACGCGGGTGTTGCGCGTGAGCTCGACCGTTAGCGACGGCGAAACGCCACGACGCTGCGTGCGCTCCCAGTCGCGGAAGGTGTGGGTATCCTGCCACGTGGCCACCACCCGGGCGGCGACTTTGCTTTTCAACGAATAATTGGCATCGACGGTTGCGCGGTAGGAATCCCACGAGCCGATTTCGGCGCGCACTTCGGTCGCATTGCGGCCGATGCGGGCGCTTTTCACCACGGCATTGGAGGTGCCGCTGATTGTGCCGGTGCCAAACAGGATCGAGTTGGGGCCGCGGGCGTAGTCCATGCGCTCGAGGTTGTAGGTTGAAGGATTGGTGCCGCCGGTGAAGAAGTTGCGGTTGACCGCATTGGACCCCACCCCGCGGATCGTGCTGCTGCCGGTGCCGCCGAAGAGCTGCCCACCGCCGTCGTCGGGCGTCGTCGTCGCACTCACGGTCCAGTTGATCGCTTCGTTGAGATCACTCAGATTGAGCGCATCGAGAAACTCGCGGGTCTGCACCGAATAGGCGACGGGCGTCTCGGCGAGATCGCTGGCGAGGCGACCGCCGGCGAGCGAACTGGCGGCAACGAAGCCTTGGTCGCGGCTGGTGTTCACCTCAAAGGGCGAGAGCTTGGCGACGGGCTCCGGTTTGGGGTCGAAGGTGGGGGCGGTCTGAGCGGCAACCGGATTCGGGCAGACGAGTAGGCTCGCCATCAGAAATGAGGCGGGAATGTGGCGGTTCACAACGGTAGGCGATTAGAAGTCGAGGCGCGTCGAGAGCGTCCAGTTGATCGGCGTGCGGTAGGAGAAGCCGGCGGGCACGGTGTAGACGGCCGGGGAAGTGACGTCGGCGTTGCGGTTGCGCAGAATCGTGTTGGTGGTCTGGCCGCCGGGAAGATTCACGAAATACATCGGCGTCGTGTTGTTGAACAGATTTTGAATGTTTAGGTTGATCGTAACCGTGCGGCGGTCGCGCAGTTTCCAAGTATAGCCGAAGCGGGCGTCGCCCGTGGTATAGGATTTGGAATAGACCGGCGTGTAGGCATCGACCGTCGGGTCGTCGATCGCGGCGAGCGGATTCGCCGGATTCACGATCGTGTCCGCGCCGCGGTAGCCGACGACCATCTTTCCCCGGTAACGCACGCCGATACCCGTGGAGAAGCCCTTGAGTCGGCCATCACGAAACGTGTAATCCGTCCCGAGGTTGGCCGTGTAGTCGGTCGCTCCGGCGAGCTTTTGGGCACCCGTGACGAGGTTCGGAATCGTGGTTGTTCGTAGCGTGTTCCAAGCATTCACGGCGTTGTTCACGGCGCCGACATTGATCTGCGCAGGGTCGTTTACCGCGGGATTGATCGAGGCGACGTTCGACGCGTTGATGAGCACACCGGCATCGGCGAGGATCTGTCGTGCCACCCCGTCCTTGGCGACGATGTAGGCGCGGCTGTCGGGGGCGATATCCGTCTGCTTGCCTTGGTTATGGGCGGCATTGAAGAGCAGGCGCCACGAGCGGGTGAGATTGGCGGTGACCTCGAATTCGTAGCCTCTGGCCTCCTGCGTCTGCGTGTCGCGCACGACCGTTGGCAACAGGCCTTCGTTACGGATGTTGCGGCCACCGGGGCTCAGATCCCCGATCACGGGCGTGTTGAAAATCGTGTTGAAACTGCCGATCAGGCCGCCGGGCGCGTTGACCGGGGAGAGATTCTGGCTGGAGGAGAACCAGCCGAGGCTCATCGAAATGCGGCCGCCGAGCGGATTCAGCCGGATACCGGCATCGACCCCGCGCGAGGCCGAGGGCGGCAGGAGCGAGCTGTCGAGGCGCTGCACGAGGAGATTCGGGTTGAAGGTCGTCGCCACGTTGCTGTAAACGCCGAGCCAATTGGTCACGTTGATCGTGCCGCCGAGGGAGAACGTGTTGGACGCGACGCTGAGGCTGGGCGGGTTGTAGTCGTCCCGGAAGCGATCCCCGGCGTATTGCGGCTGGGCGAGGATGTTGCTCCCGGCAACGGTTGCGGTGGCCGGCACCGAGAGACGGGGCCGATTGTCGGCGGGCTGCGCGGGACCCGTGACGACGCCGGCGGCGCTCCGAGGAATGTAGGTGAGCGACGCCCAATCCTTCGGCGCGGAGGGCTTAAAGACGATGTTGCTGCCGTTCCAACCGGGAGCGTAGTCGCCCGGGAGTAACGTATTTTTCGTTTCGAGACTCGTGATGTCGCGCCGCACCGCTCCGATGATCACCAAGCGGTTCTTAAAGAGACTGAAGTTGGCGGCGGCCATCACGTGTTTGAACTTCGTGATGTTGTCGGCGCTGTTATCCCTGCGCGTGGCGTCCAAGATGTGGCGCGGGGTCACTGATGTGGTCGAGCCGTCAGGATTGCGCAACGTGACGGGACCAAGGTTAGAATTGTAGAAATCGCGCCCCCCTTGGTTTTGATAGAGACGAAACCACAGGGCGGTGCTGGCCTGCGATTGCGACCAGTAGCGCGCATCCGGGCCGATGCTTTCCAGCGGCAGCAGGTAGAGGTAACTACGCTTGGCTTGAAGCTGGTGATTGGCACCGCCGCCGAGCGCAAACTGCAGGCGGCCGATGGGGGTTTCCTTAATGTAGGCGGCCGAAGCCCGCGCGCTGCTGAGTTCGTAGGTGCGAAGGTTTTGATAGCTCCAAAATTCGCTGTAGGGCTGCCGGAAATTCGGACTCGCCGCGCCGTTGGGCAGCGTCGAATTGATATCGACGAAGATCGTGTTGGCCCCGCGGTTGATCGCGTTGTTACCGTCGATTTTGACCTTGTTGGTGTCGCCCGCGATTTCGAAGAAGAACGAATCACCGATGCGATGGCTAAGGGTCATGGCGAAGTCTTTCGCGACTTGGGACTGCGTTGGTTTTCCACTGGTCCAGAGATTCGTCGTCGATTGCTGAGGGATGCGGAAGCCGGGGGAACCCGCGATCACCGAGGTGTAGCGGCCCGCCGGAACCTCAAAACCATCGATCATCGGTTGGCCGGCGTAGCTCACACTGGCGCTCGTGATGGCCCTGCCGCCAATGAAATTACGGTTGGCGACGTTGGCGTTGCCTTGAGCGCCTTTCGTGCGGAGGGAGTTGGCGAAGTTGAGCACATTGCCCGTGCCGAAAGCGGTCGGATCGAAGACCCAGAGCGGCGCGAAAAGCGGATTGGCGTTGTTCGTGGCGTAGGCGACACCGGCGGCGGCCTGTTCCGCGGCGGTTGGAACACCGGGCGTGCCCGGGGCGATGGCCCCCGCATACGTCGTGCGGCCGTCCCAAGCCGAGACTTGATCGGTCAAAAACGTGGGAAAGGTTTTCTGCTGCGTCTCGGCGTATTCGCCCTCGGCGCGCAACGTGGTTTGCGGGGTGATGTTGTAGGTCCCGGTCAGAAAAACGGCCTTTTTTTTGCGCCACTCGTAATCGCGGTAAGTCTCGGAATCTTCCCACATGCCGGCGGCGCGCAGCGCGACTTTTTCGTTGATCGGTTGGTTCACGTCGAACGTTGCGCGGTATTTGCGCCACGAGCCGAACTGAATCTGAGCCTGGCGAATCTCTTTTGTCGTGAGCGCCTGCTTGGTCACGGAGACGGGCGTGCCGCCAAACTGCGCCGCGCCGAAGAGAATCGCATTGGGCCCGCGGGCAAAATCAAAGCGGTCGAGCGCGTAGCTGTCAGTGTTATGATTGAACGGGAAGAAATTCCGCATCGGGTAGTTTGACTCACCGGGGGCGGCCCCGCGGAAGGTGATGTTGATCGCCGGGGAAAAACCGAATCCTTGGTCGACGTTGTTACCCGGATTGTAGGTCGTATTCACCGACCATTCCATCGCCTGCGTGAGATCCGTGATGTTGAACGCGTCGAGAAATTCCTTCGTCAGCACGGAGTAGGAAACGGGGGTGTCCTTGAGTTCGGTGTTGAGGCGGCCACCGGCAAGAGCGCTCGAGGCGACAAAGCCTTCATCTCGGCTGGTGTTCACCTGGAAGGGCGAGAGCTTCACCGCCGGGGCTTCCTTCTCCGGCGCGAGGGCCACCGGGGCCGGCGCCGTTTGGGCGTAGCCCGCAGCGGCGGAAACAAACGCGGCTGCAAGCCAAACCACGGGCAGACGCGGCGAGCGAAAAATAAAGCGAGATGAGTTCATTGGTTGGGAGACAGGGCGAACGCCTGGAATCAGCGGTCAGGTTCTGGGTTGGAGGGTGGACGTCGCGGGCAACCGGGACGAAAGGACATCAAACGGCGGGCGCTCTTGCCCTTCGATCTCTTTGATGCGTTAATGTAACGCAATCCGATGCCCCTTGCCCCACGTCACGCCCCGACGCCACCCTTCACCTTGCGCCAACTCGCCGTCGTCGCGGGCGTGAGCCCGATGACGGTCTCGCGCGCCCTCAATGGCCGCGGCCGGATTGCGGCCGACACCTGCGTCCGGATCGCGGCCTTGGCCGCGCAGCACGGATATCGCCCCGATCCGCAGGTCACCAAATTGATGGATCATCTCCGCACCCGGCGCACGCGACGTTTTCAAAGCTTGGTCGTCGGCCTGACGACCCGACGGCCCGACGATCGGGAGACCTATTTCCAAAATCTCGCAACCGGAGCGCGCGACCAGTTCAAAAGCCGCGGCTACGAGTTCGACATTCTACAAGTGACCGCCGATGGCAAAGGGCCGGCCGGCTTGGGCCGCATCCTGCGCACGCGGGGCGTTGAAGGAATTCTACTGCTGCCGCAGAAGCAGCCCGTCGATCTCTCGGGATTGCTCAACTGGTCGGAGTTCACCGCGGTGGCCGCCTCCGCGAGCGCGACCGTGCCCGGCGCCCATCGGGTCACGCCCGACCATTTTGCGAACGCCTTGCTCTTGTGCCGCTCGCTCGCCGCCGCCGGCCGCACTCGCATCGGCCTCGTGATCGACGCCGATCACGACCGCCGCACGAACTTTGGCTTTTCGTCCGCCGTTACCTGGCATGGCCTGAACGAGGCGCGCCATTTCGTGCCGCCGCTGGTCACCCGGAGCGACTTTACCGAAGCCTTGCAGACCTGGTTCGCCCGCGAGCAGCCCGATACGATCGTCACCAATGAAATCGCCTCCGCTCAACTCTGCGCTCGCCTGCTTCGCCGGAGCCTGACGGGCGCCGTCCGTTTCGTCGTCACGAGCCGGACCGGCCCGAACAAGTCGGAGATCGCGGGCATCGACGAACGCCCGTTGGCGATCGGAGCCGCCGCCGCCGATCTGTTGGCGAACATGCTCGAACGCCGCTCCCGCCACGAAGCCGCCGGCCAAACCTCAACTCTACTCGCCGGCCGTTGGGTCGAGTGACCGCACCGCACGCGCCCATTCGTCACTTCGTCTGGTAGAACGGTCCGGGCACTTTGTAGGTCCGCTCCGAAAAACCGCCCGCTAGGTCGCTCACTTGATCGCCGACATTGGCGACAATCGTGCGACCCTCGGCCTCGATCCGCCGCCGCGTCTCGGTCTTGAACTGCTCGGTCGAAATGTTCGCACCGTTTGGTTTAAGCCACAGCGCCGCATAGTCGCCAAAGCCCGCCGCGCGTAGATTTTTCTCTGAACCCAGCCGGTCGCTTTCCCGCCGGCCCGTGATGAAAATCACGTCGATACCCGCTCGCCGCGCCGAGAGGAACAACTCCAACACCGGCGCGATCGCCGGAGCCTCCCCGCGCGCCACCCAAGCGTCCCATACCGGCGGCACGTAGCCGAAATCCTGCGCACGCATCTGCGCAAAATTCGAGATCGCCGTCTCGTCGATATCGAGCACCAGCACCAGCCGCTCACCCAGCCTCTTCGCCGTCGCCCGTTCCGTCACGAACGTGACCGCCGGAGCAATCACCGCCTTGATGTCGCTGTCGTAGGCCCCCGACCCGACGTAGGCTACGATCTCCTGCTTCAGCACCGAGAGATTGCTCGGCTCCCCCGCCGCGAGGCCCACCACAAATCCGATCATCGCCACCGTCATTCGCACCCCTTTGAATTTCATCAGCCGAGCCAATCTCCAGCTGCGCCCCGGTTCAAGCCCTGCGACCGGTCCCGCCAGGTCAACACCACCGCCAATCTCCTCTGGTAAATCGGCGCAGCATTTTCCAACTTCCCCCCATGCGTCTACCCCTCCTCTTCGCCCTCGTCCTCACGTGCGCCCTCCGCGCCGCCGTCGTCCCCATCCCCACCGAGATCGTCCCCGAGCGCATTCCCGGCGCCAAGCCGAAGAACGTCGTTCTCATCCTCACCGACGACCACCGCTACGATGCGATGGGCTTCATGGGCCATCCCGTCGCCGAGACGCCCCACCTCGACGCCCTCGCGCGCAACGGCGTCCACGTCAAAAACGCCCTCGTCACCACCGCCCTCTGCTCGCCCAGCCGCGCCTCCATTCTCACCGGTCTCTACACCTTTCGCCACCGCGTCATCGACAACAACCGCGCCATTCCCCCCGGCACCGTTTACTTCCCGCAGTATCTCCAGCGCGCCGGCTTCGCCACGGCTTTTTTTGGCAAGTGGCACATGGGTGGCGAGGGCGACCAGCCCCAGCCCGGCTTCGACCGCTGGGTGAGTTTCCGCGGCCAGGGCGAATACCTGCCGCCCACGCCCAACTACACCCTCAACGTCGACGGCCGCCGCGAAAAACAAAAGGGCTACATCACCGATGAGCTCACCGACTACGCCGTCGATTGGCTTCGCCGCCAAAAACCCGCCGAGAAACCATTCTTCATCTATCTCTCGCACAAAGCCGTCCACGCCAACTTTACCCCGGCTCCTCGCCACGAGGGAAAATTCGCCCACAAGAACTTCGTTCTGCCCGCCACCGCCGCCAACACCCCGGAGAATTACGCCGGCAAACCTCGCTGGCTCCGCGACCAGCGCAACTCGTGGCACGGCGTTGATTTTCCCTACCACAGCGACCTCGACATCACGAATTACTACCGCCGCTACTGCGAAACCCTCCTCGCCGTGGACGACAGCGTCGGCCGCATCGTCGCCGAACTCAAAACCCTCGGCGTCCACGACGACACCCTCATTCTCTACATGGGCGACAACGGCTTCATGTTCGGCGAGCACGGCCTCATCGACAAACGCGTCGCCTACGAGCCGTCGATCCGCATCCCCATGCTCATGCAGTGTCCGTCCCTCTTCCCCGGCGGCCGCGTGATCGACCAGGTCGTCGCCAATCTCGACGTCGGCCCCACCATCATGACGGCCATGGGCCTCAAGCCGCCCGCCCACATGGGCGGCCTGAACTTCCTGCCCCTCGCCCGCGGCGAACCGACGCCTTGGCGCGACGCCTTCCTCTACGTTTACTACTGGGAGAAAAACTTCCCGCAGTCCCCCACCGTCTTCGCCCTGCGCGGCGACCGCTACAAATTCATCAGCTACTACGGCCTCTGGGATGTCGACGAGCTCTACGATCTCCAAACCGATCCGCACGAGACGAAGAATCTGTTTTACGATCCCGTCCACCGCAAAACCGCCGAAGCGATGGAAGCCCAACTCTACGCCCGCATGGACGAGCTCGGCGGTATGAACATCCCGCTCAACGCCCCCAAAGGCGGCATCAACGACAAGCGCCTCCGCGACCGCGGCGGCCAAATTGGCGCCGATTTCCCTGCGCCGTTCGTCGTCGAAAAACCGCTGAACCAAAACGCGAAGTAAGAAGTGGCACGGGCATCTTCCCCGTGAGTTACACCTCAAGCCGCCCCGTCAACCGCAGTGAACGTAGGGCCGCCACTCCGAGGCGTTACAACTCGCTCGCTGCCCCAAGCAACGTTTGCCTCCCTCCCTTCGTCCATCCGCCATCACCTCATTCCCCATGAAACGACTCCTCTCTCTTTCCCTCCTTCCCTCCTTCTCTCTTTCCCTCCTTCTCTCCTTCTCCGCCTCCGCCATCGCCGCTGCCGCCGAAACCGCCAAGCGCCCCAATATCCTCTTCGTCTTCGCCGACGACTGGGGCCGCTACGCCAGCGCCTACGCCAAGCTCGACGGTCCCGGTACCCTCAGCGATGCCGTGCAAACGCCGAACTTCGACCGCATCGCCCGCGAGGGCGTGCTCTTCCGCAAAGCCTTTGTCTCCGCTCCGAGCTGCACGCCCTGCCGCAGCGCTCTGCTTTCGGGCCAACACTTTTGGCGCACCGGCCGCGGCTCGATTCTCCGCGGCGCCGTCTGGGACTACACCAATCCTTCCTACGCCCTCCTCCTAGGCGAATCCGGCTACCACCTCGGCGAAACCTACAAGGTCTGGGGCCCCGGCACGCCCAACGACGCCCCCTATGGCGCCGGCAAACACGCCTACGAAAAAGCCGGCGGTCGCTTCAATAAATTCTCCACCCATGTTACCGCCCTCGTCGCCAAAGGCCAACCGCTCGCCGCCGCGAAAAACGAACTTTACGCCGAGGTCCGCGGTAATTTCGACGCCTTTCTCGCCGACCGTAAACCCGGCCAACCGTTCTGCTATTGGTTCGGCCCGACCAACGTTCACCGCAAGTGGATGAAAGGCTCCGGCCTAAAGCTCTGGGGCATCCAACCCGACTCCCTCAAAGGCAAACTGCCCGCGTTCCTGCCCGACGTCCCCGAGGTCCGCGAAGACTTCGCCGACTACCTCGGCGAGGCTCAGGCCCTCGACACCGCCCTCGGCCTGCTGGTCGCCCGCCTCACGGAAATCGGCGAATTGGACAACACGCTCATCGTCGTCAGCGGCGATCACGGCGCACCCGGGTTCCCCCACGGCAAGTGCAACCTCTACGATTTCGGCTCCGCCGTCTCCCTCGCCATCCGCGGCCCCGGCGTCACCGGCGGCCGCGTCGTCGACGACCTCGTCACTTTGCCCGACCTCGCCCCCACTTTCCTCGAAGCCGGCGGCCTGAAACCGCCCGCCGTCATGACCGGCCGCAGCCTTGTGAATCTCCTGCGCTCGCCCAAGTCCGGCCAAGTCGAAGCCGCCCGCGACGCCGTTTACATCGGCCGCGAACGCCACGTCGAGAGCGCCCGCGCCGATTTCATGCCGTATCCGCAACGCGCGATCCGCACCCACGATTTCCTCTACATCGTCAACTTCCGCCCCGACCGCTGGCCCATCGGCGATCCCTACCGGCTCGACGGCGACAACCCGCCCACCGTCGAAGAACTCACCGAGGAGACGCGCGTCACGTTGCCCGACGAAGACGC
>CAMCWW010000109.1:0-11746 GCA_945882935.1 Opitutus sp. GAS368 | reverse complement strand
TCACCGAGGGCTTTGACTACAGCATCAACTACCAGCGCAGCACGGCCAACTGGGGCCGGTTCACCTGGCGTGCTTCCGCCACCTACCTCGCTTCCTACAAGATCGCGTTCAACCCCGGCAATCCACTGATTGAGCGCAAGGGCACGTTTGGTTTCCCGCAGGACCTCAAGGGCAACACCTCGGTGGTCTGGAGCCGGGGCAACCTCGGGGCCTCGCTGGCCTGTTACTACAATGGCGCGTTCGACCGCAACGGCCGCCGCGTCGCCTCCTTCACGACGATCGACGTGGGGGGCTCCTATGAATGGCCCCAGCGCCACCTGCGTTTCCAAGGGGGCCTCGGCAACGTGTTCGACCGCGCCCCGCCCTTCGCCAACACCGTTTGGGGCTACGATGGCGGCTTCCACAGCGCCAAGCAGCGCACCTACAACACCAGCGTCACCTACACGTTTTGACGCGGCCCGCCTTCCTGATGAGAATTCCATGCTTCCTCACCCGCGGCGCGACCGTTGTCGCGGCGGCGCTCGCATCCGCGCAGGCCGCTGAGTCGCTCACCGCCCGGCTCACGACCGATCCCACGATCCTCTCCGAGGCCGGCGAACTGTGGGGCCGACTGCCTTTTTTCAACGATCCGGTCGCGCTCACGTCCAAACCGCCCGCGGTCGTGACGAAGGCGCCCGTCGCCCAGGGCACGCTGCTGTTTGGGGCGATCAAGCTCGGCAACGGTCCTCGCAGCGTCCACCTGCTCGCGATTGACCAGCCCGCCTCCGTGACGGCCGACAATTGTTTTCTCTACGTCGACGCCAACCAGAACGGCGACCTGACTGACGACGGCGACGGCAAATGGCCCAAGGCCAGGCTGCAGGGTGTCAGGGACAAGGCCTACACTTCGTTTCAGGCCTTCCCAGTGCTGCGCGCTTCGTATGGTTCGCCCGCCGGGGAAACCGCCCACGCGGCTTACAGCGTGATGCTCAACTACACGATCATGCGCCGCGAAGACGGTCACGTGCTCATTTACCGCCGTACGACCGCGCGCGTCGGCGAGGTCTCCGTCGCCGGCAAGGCCGTGCGCCTGGCCTTGATCGAAAACGACAACGATGCGCTCTTTGACCAGATCGCTCCAGCCGGCGACGCGCCCCGGCCGCTCTGGCTTATGGCGGATGTCGATGGCGACAACAAGTTCGACTCATACGCCGAACGTTTCGACGCCAGGCTCCCGCTCGCCCTCGGCGGCACCACCTACGAGCTGGCCATCGCGAGCGACGGCGCGAGCCTCACCTTCACTCCTACGACCAAGGTGCCGCAAACCCCGGGCCAGCGCCCGGCCCCGCGCCCCGCGACGCCGCGGCTGCCCTTGCTCGCCACCGGCGGCCTAGCCCCCGACTTTACGGCGCTCCGGCCCGATGGCAGCACGATGAAGCTCTCCGACCTGCGTGGTCGCGTGGTCGTCTTAGATTTTTGGGCCACCTGGTGCGGGCCTTGCAAGGCGTCGATGCCCGCCCTCGACCAGCTTTACCGAGAGACCAAGGATCAAGGCGTAGTCGTCTTCGGCGTGTGCGTGTCGGACAAGAAGAGCGCCTTCGATGCGTGGCAGGCCAAGCCTGGCGTCGCCACCAGCTATCCACTCGCCTTTGACCCCACCGGCGCCACCGCGGAGAACGGCGGGAGCAGCGTCGCCGAAAGCCTCGCCCGGAAGCACTACAACGTCAGCGGCATTCCGACCTTTTATGTACTCGATCGCGAAGGCCGGATCGCCGCCCGCTACGTTGGCAATACCGACGAGAGCAAACAGGGCCTGCGGGACGCACTCTTGAAGTTGGGGATCAAACTGTGAGAAGCTGGGCGACGATCAACTCATGTCCGGCGGCAGATTACGCCTCGAGCAACGATTCTAATTCATGAACCTCAAATTCGTTCTCTCGTTTTTTCTCGGCGCGCTCGGCGCTCTCGCCGCCGATCGCGTCGGCACGCCGATCTCGGCCGAGTTGACCGTAGATCCGAAGATTCTGGCCGAGGGCCACGAACTCTGGGGCCAGCTCCAGCCGGTGAACGACCCGGTCAGGCTCTCGCCCGAGCGCCCCGCCGCCATCACGAAGGAGCCGATCTATGCCGGCACGCCCCGCTACGGCTCGATCAAGCTGGGCAACGGCCCGCGCAATGCGTTCCTCCTCGTCGTCGTTCAGGAGCCCGCCGGGCAGTTCGCCAAGCGCCGGCTCTACCTCGACGCCAACCAGAACGGCGACCTGACTGACGACGGCGAAGGGAAGTGGCCTGACCTGTTTCCCGGCGAGGACGGCTATGCGGCGTCGCGCAGTTTCGTGACGCTGCGCGTGGCGTGGGCCGCGGCGGAAAACCAGACGACCTCCGCCGACTATGGTGTGGCGTTTTTCTACAACGCGCCGCCGGCCGACCGGCAGGCGTATGCGCTTACGTTCACGCGTACCAGCGCGCGCGTGGGCAAACTGGCGCTCGCCGGCGGGCCCGCGCGCGTCGCGCTCATCGACAACGACAACGACGCGCTCTTCGACAAGGCGCTCGACGATCAGGGCCGCGCCCTCCGGGGCCGCGCGACCGCCCGGCCGCTGAGCCTGTTTATCGATTTGAACCACGACGACAGCTTTGGCCGCGGCGAGCGCTTCGACGCCCGCGGGCCCATCGCCCTCGATGGCGCCGCCTACGAAATCGCGGCGTCGGTTGACGGCGCGCGGCTCAGTTTTACGCCCACCGACCGCGTGCCGCAGCAGATCCGCGCCGTCGTGCCGACGCGACCGCCCGCCGCGCCACGGCCCGTGCTCGCCGCCGGGGAAGTGGCGCCGGATTTCACCGCGCTCACCTCCGACCACCAGCCGGTGAAGCTCTCCGATTATCGCGGCCAGCTGGTGCTCGTCGATTTCTGGGCCACGTGGTGCGGCCCGTGCAAGGCGTCGATGCCGCACGTCGAGGCGCTCCACCAGCAGTTCCGGGATCGCGGACTCGTCGTGCTCGGCGTCTGCGTGTGGGACGACCGCGCGAAGTTCGACGAGTGGAAACTGTTTCCGGAAGTCACCACCACCTACCTCAAGCTCTTCGACCCCGCGGCGCGCAACAACGGGAAGAGCATCGCGGCCGGCTACAAGGTGTCCGGCATCCCAAGTTTCTTTCTGATCGGCCGCGACGGCAAAATCCTCCTCGGCGCCGTCGGCAACTCCGACGCCACGAAACAACAGCTCGACGAAGCCCTCGCCGCCGCCGGGCTGAAGCTGTGAATTCATTTCCGTCCGCCAACGTCCAATCCCCCCAATGATCAATCCCTCCCCCCGCTCCTTCGCCCGTGCGTTCCTGTTGCTCGCGGTCGCCTCCGGCCTCGCCCTGCGCGCCCAGGAAATCTCCGTCCCGCTCAAGCTCGACACGACCATCCTCACCCAGGAGGGCTCGCTCTGGGGCCAGCTCACGTTCTTCAACGACGACATTCCGATGGCCAAGGAGCGTCCGGCTGCGGTCAAAAAAGAGCCCGTCTACCACGGCACGCCCGAATATGGCCAAATCAAGTTGGGCAACGGCCCGAAGAGCGTGACGCTCGTCGTGTTCGACCGGCCGAATCCTCCCATCGATTGGAATCTCAGCCGCATTTACGTCGACGTGAACCAAAACGGCGACCTGACCGACGACGGCGACGGCAAGTGGCCGAGCGTCCAGGCCCGCGGCGCTGCCGCCCGCCTCGGCACGCTATTTCCCCTGCTGCACGCCTCGTGGGGCACGCCGGAAAAGGAAACCGCGTCCGCCGACTACTCCGTGATGCTTGTTTCAGTCGGCATGCCGAACAAGGGACAGATCGTGAGCTACCGACGCAGCAGCGGCCGCACCGGCACGCTGCCCATGGCCGGGCGCGAGGTGCGGGTCGTCCTGATCGAAAACGACAACGATGCGCTCTTCAACAAGGCGCTCGACGACGACAACCGCCTCACCGGTCCCGGCAAAGTCGAGCGCCCGATGTGGCTGCTCGCCGATCTCGATGGCGACGGCATCTTCGGCAAGACGGAGACCTTCGATGCGCGCAAGCCGTTCGCGCTCGGCGGGGTGATCTACGAGGCGCGGGCCGCGCTGGATGGCTCCAAGCTCACGCTCGTGCCGACCACGCGGGCCGCGCAGCGGGCCGGCGTGCCAGTGCCCCGGCCGTTCGTCGGCCTCGCGCCGGGCACGGTGGCACCCGACTTCACCGCGCTGCAGGCCGACGGTACGCCGATGAAGCTCTCCGACCTGCGCGGCAAGATTGTCGTGCTCGATTTTTGGGCCACCTGGTGCGGCCCGTGCGTCCGCTCGATGCCCACGCTCGACAAACTCTACACCAAGCTGAAGGATCAGGGCCTGACCGTGCTCGGCCTGTGCGTGTCCGATGACCGCATGGCCTTCGACCAGTGGATGGTCACGCCCAAGGTGAAGACCAGCTACCCGAAGGTCTTCGATCCGAACGGGGTGAAGACGAACCGCGATAACGCCGCGCAGCGGGCCCTGGGTCTGGGTGTGCCGTACAAGGTCAACGGCATCCCCACAATGTATGTCCTCGATCGCGAAGGCAAAATCGTCGACGGCATCATGGGCTTTGGCGGCGACGAGGACGATCGCCTCGCCAAGCTCCTCACCAAGGCCGGCCTGAAACTGTGAGCCGCCGCGATGCTGGCCGACTATGCGAGCCTCCAGCCCTACAACGTGCACGCATGCCCGACGAACATCCTGATCGATGCGAGCGGGAAGATCGTCTACCGAGCCGCCGGCTGGAACGAAGCCGCGTTGCGCGTCGCCCTCGCGCAACTGGGCATCAAGTGAAGCCACGGGTATTTTTTCCCTACACACCATGCAAATCATGACATATCCTTCGCGGGCCCGGCCCGCTCTCGCCGCGGCGATTTTCTTCGCTGCGGCTTCATTCGCGTTCTCCCAAGTCGCGCCGGTAAACCCGACGGCTACCCCAGCCACGGCTGAGCCCAAGGACAAGAGCACCGTTCAACTCGAAAAATTCCAAGTCACCGACAGCAAGGTCGACGGCCTGAACAACAAGACCATCTTCCGCACCGACGAGAAAGCGCCGCTGCCCTACAACGTCATCAGCAGCCTCGAGATCGAGCGCATGGGTGCGACCAATATCCAGGAAATATTCCGCAGCCTGCCCCAGATCACCAATTACGGCTTTTCCACCCAAGCGAATGCCAGCATGGTCAACGTGACCGGCGGCGACACGCTCTCCAACGATAGCGCCGGCCTCCGCGGCTTCGCCAACAGCCAGACCGTCGTTCTCGTCAACGGCCGCCGCATCAACGGCGTGCTCGGCCTCAACAACATTGCCACTTTCGCGGCCGATATCAGCAAGATTCCGATCGCGATGATCGACCGGATCGAGATCCTGCCCGCCTCCGCCGGCGCCATCTACGGCGGCGGCGCGATCGGCGGCGCGATCAACGTCATCCTGAAAAAGAGCTACAATCTAAAGGAGTTCACCACCTACTTCGGCTCATCTACGCAAGGCGGCGGCACGGAGTATCGCCTCTCCTACGTGCAGGGGCAGACATTCAACAAGGGCAAGGATCAACTTACTGTCACGCTCGACTACAGCCACCGTGAAGCCATCAAGGGCTACCAACGCAACTACTACAAACGCGCCCTGGCGAAATACCCCGCCAATACCCCGCTCAAGACGGCCACCGGGGTCAGCGCCTACGAGGCCTACATCATCCCGAGCTTTGCGAGTTCCCCGGGCACGTTAATCGCCTCCGCACTGCCCACGGCCGCCTCCGGCACCCAGTTGAACATCCCCGGCAATCCGACCGCCCGCTTCGCCGGCGTGCCGCTCGGCCTCAACGACGCCCAGGCCCAGGCGCTCACGCCCGCGTCCTTCACCTCCACCGCCGGCATCGCCAACGGCGTCGGCGGCAAGCCCCGCTTCGGCAACTTGAATCTTTACACTCCAAACGAGACCTACGCTTGGAACGTCGACTACGAACACATTTTTAAACCGGACCGGCTCTCCCTGTTTTTCCAGTTCAGCGGCAGCTCCGCGCGGCTCCGCCAATCCTATCCCCAATTCCTGAGCATCGCGCTTTCGGCCACCCACCCGCTCAATCCCTTTCGCACCGGCGTGACGCCCGGTTTCGTCGGCGTGCCCGTCACGTACCGGTTCGATAATCCGGACATTCCCCTCGCCTCCACGACCCAAGACCGCGACGACGCCCGCACCGTGCTCGGGCTGAAAGGGAAAATCGGCACGCGTTGGGAATGGACCCTCAGTGCCGCCGGCCAATACACGCGCACCTACGTCTCCGGTAAATCGCCCGACAGTTACCTCTCGACCATCATGACGCGCGCGGGCCCGACCGATCCCGGCTATCTGGGCACCGCCGTCGTCACCGGCGGCCCCATCGCGCCGACGACCTCAATTTCGTATCGCTGGACGAACGTTTATAATCCCTTCATCGATCACAACCAGTCTCCGATCTCGGCTGCGACTGTCGCGAAATATTTCTTCGCCGACCGCCTCGCCACCAACTACGAACGGTCCGTCAATCTGGAGGGTCGCGTCGTCGGCACTGCCGTCGAGCTGCCGGCCGGCCCTCTTTTAGTTTCACCCGGCTTCGATCTTCAGTTCATCGACGAGGAGGTCAACCAGTTCGGCTTTTTCGCTCCCGGCCTCACCGACCCCGCCATTTACGGACAGCTCGCTTCAAACAACGGTTTCCAGAACCAGAAGTCACCCGCCTCGCTCACCAACAAGGCGTTTTACTTCGAGACGACCGTGCCTGTCATCGGCAAAAGCTTCCGCCCGGTGCCGCTTCACTCGCTCGAATTGGGCGCCAGCGCCCGCTCCGACCGCCCCAACCATGCTCGGGCCGCCGATACCAGCACCCTTTCCGCTTCGCTGGGTTTGACGCGCGACATCGCTTTCCGCACGTCCCTCACCGAGGGCTACTCGCTGCTCTCCGCCTCCAACTTCGCCCCGCCCACGACCATTTTCAATGTCACGACCTCGGTCATCGATCCCCTCCGTGGCAACAACACGCAGACCATTGTCATTCCCACCCAAATCTCCGGCGGGAATCCCGCCCTCAAAGCCCAGTCCGGCCGTTCGAAGAACCTCGGCGTGATTCTCACCCCGCGCTTTCTGCCGGGCCTGTCGTGGCAAATCGACTACTGGCGGATCAAACAGTTTAACACCAACGCCGTGCCCACTCTCGCCGGTATCCTCCAGACCCCCGCAAACTACCCGGATCGCCTCGTGCGCGGACCGCTTACAGCCGAAGACCGGGCGCTAGGCTACACCGGCGGGCCGATCCTAAGCGTCAATCTCACCCGCATCAACATCGCCCAAGCCAACACCGACGGCTTCGACTCGCGGCTCAGCTACCGCCTCAAGCTGCCGCAGCCCGAATGGGGCGATTTGGATCTCACCACCAACACCACGTTCACCAATTCCTATCGCACCCAAGCCCTGCCGAACGGGCCCAAGTTCAACACCGTGGGCGCCGCGAGCGGCAACAATCCGCTCAAATGGAAAGGCTACGCCCAACTCACGTGGTTGCGCGGCAATTGGAATATCGGAACCCAGGCAAACTACACCGACAAATTCAAGAACGGCACCACCGCCGCTTCCGCGCTTTTCCCGACCGCCACCGGCGTCGACGGTGCCTACATCCCGTCCTCGGTCACCTTCAACCTCAATCTCGGCTACAACATTCCGTTCAAGGCCGATTCCGGCGGCTGGCGCAATTGGGTCACGGGCACACGGTGGACCCTCGGCGTGCTCAACGTCTTCGACCGCGAACCGCCGTTGGTCTCCGACGGCACGAGCTTCTACAGCCGTTACGCCGACCCCCGCCAACGCTACCTCTACATGCAGATGAAGAAGAGCCTATAGACAGCAGCACTGGCTACCGCTGGATTCAACTCAACCTATCTCACAGCGCGCACCGAGAAACATCCGTCCCTTTGTGACCTCCTCTCTGCCTAGGTGATCACTATGATAAGAACCCTACTATGAAAAACCTCACCCTCGCCGCCGCGTTGCTGTGCGCGACCTCGTCTGTCTTCGCTCAGATTCCCGCCGCCGCTCCGGCCGCTCCAGCCCCGCCGCCGAAACGCGAAGCCGGCTTCAAGGCCGGCGAAATGGCTCCGCCGCTCCGCGTCGGCGAGTGGGTGAAGGGCGCTCCTATTCCACAGCTCGAAAAGGGTAAGGTTTACCTCGTCGAGTTCTGGGCCACGTGGTGCGGACCATGCATCGGAAATATCCCACACCTGAATGCGCTTCAGAAAAAATATGGTAAGGACGGCCTCGTCGTCATCGGCTTCAGCAACCCCAGTGTCGCCGCCGGCGAAATCACGGAGCGCAAGGAAAACAACACCCTCGCCATGGTGCGAGAATTCGTCGCCGGCCGCGGCGATCGCATGGATTACCATGTCGCTTACGACACGCCCGACAAGGCCACCTACAAATCGTGGATGAACACGATCGGCGGCATCCCGCATGCGTTCCTTATCGATCGCGCCGGCCGGCTGGCGGTGAACTTCCATCCCTACTACATGGATGACGCGATCCAGCAGGTGCTCGCCGGCACGTGGGACAACACCGAAGGCCACAAGAAGCTCCGCCGCTCCGCTGATCTTTACAGCGACGTGCTCGACACCAGCAGCTACGCGGAATTTCAGGCCAATTACGCCACGATGGAGCGGGAGTTCCCGTTCCTCGCCCATCGAATGCTCGAGGTGAAGTTCGGCAAGGCTCGGCTTGCGCGGGACGAAAAGGAATTCACCGCGACCGCCCACGCCCTGCTCGCCGCCGCCCGCGAAGAGGGCAACTCGGCCGAGATCAGCGCCATTGTTCGCGCGCAACTCCGTCCTCGGGCCGTTCCGCCCCCGCCCGCGCCGCCCCCTGATCCGAGCACCCTCACCCCGGAGCAGCGGCAACGGCGCGACGAGCAAGAAGCCGTGCGGGTCAAGCAGTGGGAGCAGTTCCTTGCCAGTATGACGCCGAAGCAGCGTGAGCGTCAGGCCGCCGCGCCCGCCCGCGCGAAGCAGCGCGAGCAAGACGAAATGACCGCGCTCAGGCTGCCACTCGACGTGCTCGCCGAAATGGCCGAGCTCGCGTGCGAGCTCACGCAAAACATCGACCCCGTCGCGCTCTCCGCCCGGGCGGAGGTGGCCTTCGCCCGCGGCGACACGCAGGCGGCGGTCGACATCCAGACGAAGGCCGCGGCACTTGCCACCGGCTACGCCAAAACCGCGGAGGATAAGCGCCTCGCCGAATTCAGGGCCAGAACCTCTGCCCACCGTGA
The DNA here is from genome assembly GCA_945882935.1 of Opitutus sp. GAS368. Classification (GTDB taxonomy): domain Bacteria; phylum Verrucomicrobiota; class Verrucomicrobiia; order Opitutales; family Opitutaceae; genus Tous-C4FEB. The sequence goes on along the minus strand of CAMCWW010000109.1, from coordinate 2,453 downwards.
GTGATCCTGCCCGGCGGAATCAACGTGTACTCTCACCGATAGACCCGGATCCCGCTCAACGTCGGTGTTAATTCGTGTAAGCCTTGGTCAAAATGTCTTCTCTATTTCGAAATACTCCTCCCATGAAACGCCTCCTCCTCCTCCTCGCGGCCCTCGCGGCTGCTTCGTTCACCTCCGCGGCTGAAGCTCCCACTCCCGCGGCCCCGGCCGCCAAAGAAAAATCTCCCTCCGATATGGCGTGGGACGCCGTCATGGCGCTCTCGCGCCAGAAGCCCATGGACGCCCTGTCGGTCATGAACGGCGCCTTCGACGCGGCGCTCAAGTTTCCGGATACGCCGCGTTCAGCTATGATGGTGTCTGGCCTCGAGGGCCTAGACAACCAGATGAAGGACGATGCGGAAAAGGTCGCCTATCAAGGGGCGCTGGCCGCGCGCATCGCCCAGATGCTCGCCCAACCCGGCCTACCCGAAGCCCTGAAGGCCGGACTGATGGCGGCCGACTACGCGCAGTTCATGACCGTGCAGAAGCGCGCCGCGAAGCCCGACGTCGCCGCGGTCCGGGCCAAGATCGATGCGTTGGCCACCGCCTACCCTCAGGCGCGTCAACTTACCTCGGCCGAACTCGCCTTCGGCGATTTGCTCGCCAAGTCCGATCCCGCCGCCGGCGCCGCGCATCTCAAGAAACTTGCTAGCGGTTCAAACGCTGAGTTGGCGAAGCAGGCCGCCGGGCAGTTGCGAGTGACGGAGATGCGCTCGACGCCCCTTGAGATCAAGTTCACCGCCGCGGACGGCCGCGAGGTCGACCTGGCCAAGCTGCGCGGCAAGGTAGTGCTGATCGATTTTTGGGCCACCTGGTGCGGCCCGTGCATCGCCGAACTGCCGAACCTCACCCGGGTCTACAACGCCTATCACGACCAAGGTTTTGAGATCGTCGGCATCTCCTTTGAAAATTCGGGTATCATCGACGAAGCGGCGTTGAAGAGTCCTCGCAACGCCGGCAAGTCCGCCGACACCCCTGAGCAGGTCGCCGAGAAGAAAACTAAGGCGAAGGAGAAGATGCTGGCGTTCACTAAGGAGAAGAACATGCCCTGGCCCCAGCACTTCGACGGCAACTACTGGGAAAACGAGTATGGCCGCATGTATAACATCCGCGGCATCCCCGCGATGTTCATCCTCGATAAGGAAGGGAAGCTCATCGAAACGAGTGCCCGCGGTGAAAAGCTCGAGCCGCTCGTAAAGAAACTGCTCGGCCTCGGGACCTGAAGCGGGCTCGGGCTGTTTGGTGTCTCGGTTGGAGTGTTGAGCGCCCAATCCGCGACGCTCAACGGCTGCTTCCATTCTGAGCCGCTTCGCCTGCCTACCGTTTCACTTCCCTCCCAATCTCACGTTCGCCCATCGTCGCACTCGACAGAATCTTGGCATGGCACCGCCGGCTTATTGCAGTGAGATAGAGGTTTCTACATCAACGCCAAGGACGTCCAAACATTGGGCCCAATGGTCGGAATCTAATAATTGAAGTGTCCGCCATGCTCGCCGCTTCCGGCCAAGATCGGCTCCGCACGAAGAGCGCCCGCTATCAACGCCGGCCTCCGCATGAAGTCCGCCGGCCTAAAGCTCCGCGCAAAACGCTTCGACACTCACGCCCGCCTGCGCAATCAGTCCCGCCAGCGTGCCCGGCTTGATCGGTTTGTGCATGGGGACGACGACGGTGCGGGCATCCTTCCGCATAATCAGATGCGAACCGGTCTGCCGCCTCACCGCGAAGCCGAGTCGGCCCAACGCCTTGGCCGCTTCCGCCCCGTTGACATCGCGCGGGATCTTCACGCCACCGCCAGCACCGGGTCTTGCACAAAATGGAGTCGCACCGCCGAGGGCAAAGCCGCGCCCGCGAAATACCCGCGCACCGCATCCGTCACCATTGTTTGCAAATCGGCGAGCGTGTCGCCCTGCGTGCAAATCCCACCGCCCGCCGGATCGTCCCACCGGGCCACGAAGCCGCCCGTCTCGGCGCAAGGTGTGACGGTGAGAACCAATTCCATGCCCGCACCGTACCGCCGCCACCTCGTCGGTCAAACCAAAGCTCCCTCCGCCTTCTCCGCCTGAAACCACCCCGCAAAATCGTAGGCAAAGCCGGGAAAAAAGGGACAAAAACCATCGATGGGGCGGCGATAGCCATCCGCCGCTTCCGATTCATCTCTTCAACGCGCGCGATGGGTTAATCGACCTAGGAGCAAAAATCGCGGCTGGTTTTTTGAACATCTTGTGTGTCCGAACGGTTGAAAAATTCGCCCTCCGCGTCGTCGGCAACCTGTGGCGATTATTGGCGTTCTATCAGGACTTTGGCCCTTTTCTTTTAGGACTTTTCGCCCTTCTTGAAACTAAAGCCCCAGCTAACTCTTTAGTTAAAAGTGGCTTCCATTAAAATGGAGCGGGCGAAGAGACTCGAACTCTCGA
>CAMCWW010000108.1:0-11818 GCA_945882935.1 Opitutus sp. GAS368 | reverse complement strand
TTGGCCGCGATACCCGGGAGGGAATTAGTGGCCGTTTTTACCGTGTTGGGACCGGAAACGCGCGAGCTCGGGGTAGGCGCGCTGCGGGTCGCCATAGCGATTGCCGGCGTGGTCCTGGCCGCGAGCGAGATAAAGGTGATGCCAGGTACCGATTTGCTCGTGATTCGCGCGAGTGCGTGTACTAATGTAGCGCATCGTGTAGCCGCAACGGCGCTTTGTGCTCAAGTTCGGCTCACTGCCATGGATGATACGGCCGTCGTGGAGGCTACATTGATTGGCCTCGAGCTCGATCGGAACCAGCTTGGATACGTCGCGTTGCGAGGATCTGATCTCGTCGTTAAACACAGCTTCGCCGGGTTTGAGCGCATCGTAGTCAGAGAATCCCATCTTACCGCTGGTGTGCGTTCGGGGTAGAACCCGCATGCATCCGTTCTCAGTGGTAGCCGGGTCAATCGCAAGCCAGACGGTGACTACTTCCATTGGATTTATCATGGTTTGCCAGTAGTGGGAGTCCTCGTGCCAAGGTACGCGCTTCCCGTTGCCCTTAGGTTTGCAAATAAAGTGGCTCGCGAAGAGGGCGATATCGGGCCCGATGATGGGCTCGACGAGATTCATAATTTCATCAGCGAAGAGCCATTCAAACAGCTCGGGATGTTGAAAGTGCGGGACATCCATCGACTCGGGGCGGACATCGGCGTCGAGCTGATTTAGGATAGTTTCAAAGCAATTTTTAAGACCAAGAAATTTGGCCGCAGGAAAAACGGGCTGCCGGAAGATGTGATAGCCCTCGCGGTGGTAGTTTGCAACGTCGGTGGGCGAGATGCGGTGGTGCGGTAAGGGCGAGAAGGGTGCAGTCATCATAAGAAACGACGTATACCAACAACGATGGGTGAGCGAGAGCGGGAAAAAGGTTCTAGCTTAAAGTTAAGGCAGGAGCGCGGCGACGGCGGGGTCTTGGAGATTCTCGCTGGTGGCGAGCACGACACCGGTGTCGACCGTCGCAGGAACTTTTCCCCCCTGCAGCGATTCGACGATCGTTTTTACGCCGAGGTAACCCATTTTAACTGGGTCCTGTAAAATGAGGCCCTGAAGATCCTGACGTTGGAGGGCTTCGACAAATCTTTGGCTGTTGGCAAATCCAATGAGGCGGACTTTGCCGCCGCTGAGGCCAATATTGCTGAGTGCGAGCAGCATGCCGGCGGTGGTGGATTCGTTTGGGGTAAAAATCCCGTTAACTTGAGTGCGGTAGCGATTGAGTAGATTTTGGGCCGCGACCAAGGCCGTTTCCCGGGTTGCACCGCCGTGCTGATTGGAGGAAATGACCTTGATTTTAGGAAAACTTTTTTGGATTTCGTCGAGGAATCCCGCTTCGCGCTGCTCCGAACTGGCGGCGCCGACCTGAACGCGAAGTAAAATGACGTTGCCCACCCCGTTTAACAACGTGCCGAGGCGCTGGGCCGCGAGGCGGCCTCCAGCGTGATTATCGGTGGAAATGACGCTGATCGGCGCGTTTGATTTAAGGCCTGAATCGACGATTGCGACTGGGATCCCAACGCGGACGGCCTGCTCAACCGGGGCGACGAGCGCGTGCGCATCCAAAGGCGCGAGAACGATACCACTGACGCGCCGTCCAATGAAATTTTCTACGACCTGGACCTGCTGGTCTCGATCGTCCTCACGCAGTGGGCCCTTCCAGATAATCTCAACGGCGAGCCCTTTTTGCTGGAATTCAGCTTGGGCTTTGAGCGCGCCGGCCCGCAGTAATTTCCAGTATTCATGGGTCGTGCCCATGGGAATTACGGCGATGGTATAACTTTTTTCAGCGCTCCAAAGGCTGGGCAGAGCGCATTGAACCACGAACAATAACCAAACTAGGGGAAGTTTCATCGGCTGAGGGGTACGTGGTGGTAATGAGCAACGATCGCCCGAAGGCGATCATCGAAAAATTTCAAATCAGGCAGGGAGACGAAGCACCTCTGCACTGCGGTGCGACCAAGGTGCGAACGGCTCGCTCAAGGAGCCTAGGTTGCATGCGAGGCTGGGGTGCTAGCCGTTACTTTTCTAATAAAACTAAATTTTTAATTCGCGAGAGGACGCGTGAGTCAGGCTTTCCCGGCTTCCTCGTTACTGACGGGTTTGAAGGCAGGACGGCCGTAGCGCTGGGTGGGCGGCGTTCCATAGGGATTATGCTTAAATTCGTCTACGCCGCGGCAAAGATAAATTTTGAAATTGGGATTCACCGAGAGGTCATTTTTTACGTTTGTGCCAGAGTAACGAATCGTAAGGCCAGCCCGCCGCCGATCAGAGGGATTCGCCGGTGATCCGTGAATGGCCCGATCGTCATGCAAGGAGCATTCCCCGGCCTTGAGACGAAACTGGACGGCATTATCAGCCTTGAAGTCGGTGCCGTCAGCCAATTCTAAAGTGAGGACAGAGCTGGTTTCAGTTGAACGGCGATGTTTGATGACTCCACCGCGGTGGGAACCGGGCAGTAATTTCATTCCGCCATTGATCTCATCGACGTCGTCAAAAGCCAACCAAACGGTCACGGAGTTGTGCGGCGCCATTGGCCAATAATATGAATCTTGATGCCAGCCAACGGTTGAAAGGGTGCGGGGATCTTTGATGAAAAAATTACTCGCCCAGCAAAAAAAGTTATCTCCGAGAATACCCGAAACGAGCTCAATAATTTTGGGATTCATGGCGATTTCGTAAAGGTAGGTACTGGTTTCGTGCCATTCGCGGATGTCTTTACTGGATTCGCCGGGTTCTAGCAGAGCGAGCAAGTGCGGAAGCTCCGCGTTGAAATTCTCCATCTCGGCGCGGCTAAAAATTGGCGGGAGGCCAAGCAAGTAGCCGTTTTCGTGATAAAACGCTTTTTGGGCAGGGGTGAGTTGATGCGAGGTAAGCATGAATTAATCGGGGTGCTTTTGGGGCGCGAATTCAAGGCTCAACTTAAAGAGCGTTCTGCTGCGGGCGTTTTACGGAAACACTGGGGATGGAATTTCCAGCCGAGGATTTTTCGAGGGCGTTCTTTGCGTACTCTAATGACGGCGCTGAGCGGTTGTCGGGAGATTTTGGCCGGTTCGATATCTTTTGGCCGGTCGAGGCGAATACGGTCGTTTGGCTACCGCGGTTGGTTCGGTTTCCGTCGGCCGTGAGGGTGGCAGAAGGAGACGGGAGGCGCCTTCGCCCTGCCGGGTTGCTGCTCCCGAGTATACCTGCCGCGGCCCAGTGCAAATTTGTTGATTGAATGTTCCCTTCGCGGCGCCGACTCCGACCGCTACTTTTTTCGTCGATGCGGCGGGGCCGCCGATACCCCCGAAATCGATTTCACCGTCGAACCTCCCTTGAACCCCTCCCAGACCGACCCTGGTTAAAATTCAGTTTCGGGGCAGTTCCTTAACCCGCCGACCTTAAACCGCTTTTTCCAAGCAGCCTCATTGAGTCGCACCCAGCACGTGCTGCACCGCCGCAAGCAAGTCGAGTCGACGGTAAACGCGACCAGTCAAAGGATCGGTCACGGGCTGACCGCTCCGCTGGAAAATAGTCATCATGGCCTCGGGGAGGTTTGCGCCCTCACGCCGCCAATCAAAGTGGCTTTTGTCGATTGCCTCGCGTAGGATCATGGCCGCGCCGCAGACGATGGCATTGGCTGAACTCGTCGCGCTGGCGGGCGCCAGCAGCGCAACTTTTTCGCTCCGATCACAGTGGATCACATCTTGGCCCGGGACCACCGCACCGATCGCAAAGCAATCCGCCTGCGCAGCGGGCCATGAAATGCCCGAGGTGAAAGCATGATTACCGGAGGGCGCACTCACCCAAATCCCAAGCTCACGTAGCCGCGCGAGTTTTGCGTCGATTTCGGTCGGGACGGGCGCGCCGTGCTCGCGGTCGTCCACCGGTGCCAGATTCACCGTCGTAATCCGGTGCTCTTCGTGATGGTCGATCACCCACTGTAAAGCCCGCGCGAGCGAGGCGCTGTCGGCCAGCGTGCCATGGCAACATTCGAGGCTGCGGACGACGGCGATCTGATTTTGCCACGCGACGCCGCGTTGGTGTGGGAAATCGAGCGAAGAAGGAATCCCAATGGTGGTCCCGTGGTAGCCCTTGCCTTCGTGTTTTGGATCAGGGTCGCCCGTGACCGCATCGTAGGCTACCCGCACTTTTGGCACCCCGTTCCGCCGCGTTTGCCACTCGGGCCGCGAAAGGGTGCAGCCATCATCGAGCAGCGCGAGCGTCTGGCCCAAACCAAAAGAAAGTCGATCGGCGTAAGCGGCCCACGTATCGGTGATCCGAGCCTGAACAAAACCCTCGGGCTGGGCGGGCGCAATGGGCGCGAGGTCCTGCGCCGTCGGCGCCTCCCACACGGTCGCACCCATGTGGTAGCCGTCGCGCAAAGGGGACTGCTTCGCGTACCAAACCGTGACGATGCTTCCGTTAGCGAGTTGCACGCTGCTGGGATACCCAGAATCTCCCGAGCAATTCACGAGGCGCACGGGTTCTGTCCAAGTACGGCCTTCATCAGCGCTGAGCAGGGCGCACACGCCCGCCTTGCCTTCGGTACGCACGCCGTAGGTGAGCAGCAGGCGGTCATCGGCCAAACGCGTCACGTGCGCGTTAATCTCACCTTGCCCGCTTCCCGTGCCGACGCTCGTCACGCGGCGTGGTCCGCGCCACGTAGCGCCGCCGTCGTCACTGTGAAAAAGGTCGGTTGCGCTCGAATCGGAGCGAGCGGCGGCGAGCCAGTTGCTGCCGTGCAGCGGAAAGAGGCTGGTTTCGTTATGGCTAGTGCCGATGAGCGAACCGCGCTGCCAGGTCTCGCCATCATCACTGCTAAGGAAATGCCACGATCGCCACTTGTTTGTCTCGGTCGAGACGGCGCCATCCGTGTACTGGCCTTGATAACAACTGGTGTGCAATACCCCGTCTGAACCCGGCCAAATATCCCCGAAGGGAATATAGTCCGTCCAGCCGTCGCCGCCGGCCGGAAAATCGCTGCGCTGGTTCCAGGTGCGCCCATCATCGCGGCTGCGCAAAATCCAAGGGCGTAGCACAGCGTCTCGAAAAGGTCCCTGCTTGGGCCGATCCGCCTGCTTGACGTCCGTCCAGCCCGAGCAGAGCACGAGCAAATCGCCGTTCCGGGCAAGGCCAGCAGCGTGATTCATGCGCACCGTCTGTGGCTCGTGCGAGGTTACGACGCTGCGTTTTTCCCACGTCAAGCCGTTGCGACTCACCCAGCATTCAACGTCCGCCTCAACCCGCCCATGAGAGGGCGCGTTATGAAGAATCGCAGCAATCGTTCCATCGCGCAAGAGGGTGAGGTTCGGCCATGCACACACATTTTCCACCGCGAGAACCTGCCGGGGATTGATCGGATGAACTTCGCCGGCGATCAGCCCTAGCGCGTTTAAACCCATAAAAAAAAGCCGAAATTTTATAAAAAAAAGGGGAGTCATGCGCAAATCGGTGTGGGGCTATTTTTTCCCGGAAACGGATCCGTGGCGGGAGCACACGCGATTTTCGGCTAATAGGAAATTGGAATTTATCCTCAACGCCGACCTCTCGAACTGGCTCTAGCTGAACCTGCGCAAACGTGAGGATCATTTCGACGCCGCCGCCCGGTTTGGGTCCGCCCCGGCCGCCGCTGCAGGTCTCGGGGGGAAGGCGGGCGTGGCGGCGCCGGCGGGGTTGGCGAGCGCTCGGTTAAAGCAGGCGTGGGAAGCCTCGGCCACGAGCTGGCGGTTGAGGCGCGAGCAGGAGGCGCTGATTTGCCAACAATCGGTGAAGTCTCAGGTGAGCCGGGCGCTGGTGATGCAGTGGGCAACGGTGAAGGTGGCGAAGGCGCGGGCATAAGTCGCTGCGAGATTGGATTCGCGCAGAGCGGGGTCCCTTCAGTTGGCCGGAAACGAGGAGCGCGAGATGTTCGCCGCCCAGCCCGCGCGGCCGGATGTGGTCCAGCGGAGATCGGCGCGAAGGCTGGGCGCGAGCGGCCCAAAGGAGAGCCGGGCGGCGACAAATGTGAAGAGGATCGAGGGCGGAGAAAACTGCTTAGAGCAAGGGGCGCAGGTAGGACCAGACGGTGGTGGCCAGAATTTTGTGGCCGGCGATGTTGGGGTGAATGGCGTCGGCTTGGTTGAAGTCGGATCGACCGCCCACGCCTTCGAGTAGGAAGGGCAAAAGGATGAGGTTATTCCGGGTGGCGAGTTTCGGATACATTGCGGCAAACGCACGGGCGTAATCTTCGCCCATGCTCGGAGGCATTATCATGCCGGCGAGAATAATTTTGGCGTCGGGGTAACGGGTGCGCACGCGGTCGATGATGGCTTGGAGGTTCTTCTCGGAAATCGCGGGGTCGATGCCGCGCAGCCCATCGTTGGCCCCGAGCGCGAGGAGGAAGATGTCGACGGGTTGGCGCAGGATCCAATCGAGCCGGCGCGCGCCGCCGGCGGTGGTTTCACCGCTGAGACCGGCATTGACGACCCGCCAGCGCCCGGTGGGTGCGGTTCCGTTTGAGCCGTTGGCGGACGGGGAGCTGGAGGCGTCGAGTTTCCCTTGCAGGAGAACGGGGTAGGCGTCGGTCGCGGCGCTTTCGAGTCCGTAACCGGCGGTGAGGCTGTCGCCGAAGCAGACCAAAGTCTTGGTGAAGGGCTCGGCGGCGCGGAGGGGTGAGGTCGGAAGGCATGTCACCACGAAACACACGAAACACGCGAAAGAGTTCGGAAGGCGGCGAAGGGCAAAAAGGAAACGGGACATGGGCTCGATTTTGAAAGATTCGTGTGTTTCGTGGTCGAACCAATGAGTGTTGAATCAATTTTGAAAGTCGAGCGGCTCACCAAGGATTACCGGACGGCGGCGGGGCCGTTGACAGTGCTGAAGGAGGTCAGCTTTGACCTCGTCGCGGGGGCGAGCCTTGCGATCGTGGGGCCGAGCGGCAGCGGCAAGACGACGTTACTGGGGCTCTGCGCGGGACTGGACCGCGCTTCGGGCGGCACGGTGACGCTGGCCGGCAGCGAGCTGGGCGCGCTCGATGAGGACGGTCGCGCCCGCGTGCGAAACGCGCACGTGGGGTTTGTGTTTCAGAATTTCCAACTCATCCCGACGCTCACGGCGCTGGAAAACGTGCTCGTGCCGCTGGAGTTGCGCGGCGAGGGCGGGGCGGCGGTCGAGGCGGAGGGGACGGCGTTGCTGGGGCGGGTGGGGCTCGGGGCGCGATGCGACCATTATCCGGTGCAGCTCTCGGGGGGCGAACAGCAGCGCGTAGCGTTGGCCCGGGCGTTCATGAACCGGCCGAAGATCCTGTTTTGCGACGAGCCGACGGGGAACCTCGACGGTGACACGGCGGCGGCGATGGTGGAGTTGGTCTTTGGGTTGAACCGGGAGAAGGGCACGACGTTGGTGCTGGTGACGCATGATCTCGATCTGGCGAAGAAGTGCGGCCGGATCATCCGCCTGAGGAGCGGCGCGGTGGTGAGCGATGAAACTCTTGGAGTTGGTCACCACGAAACACACTAAACACACGAAAGAGTACCATGAGCGAAATCATTTACCGTGAAGAGTCATACCGGATTATGGGCGCCTGTTTCGAGGTGTATAAGGAGAAAGGCTGTGGCTTTCTGGAGGCGGTCTATCAGGAATGCCTCGAACTGGAATTGGGCGATCAAAGCTTGGCTTTTGTTGCGCAACCGAAACTTGGGCTGACCTACAAAGGGCGAACGCTGCGGCAAACCTATGCGCCCGATTTTATTTGTTTCGGAAAAATTGTGATGGAAATCAAAGCGGTGTCCGTGCTCACGGATGAGCATCGAGCTCAGGTGCATAATTATCTGCGAGCGACCGGCTACAAACTGGGACTGCTGGTGAACTTTGGGCACTTCCCCAAGGTCGAGTCTGAGCGAATCGCTCTATAAATGAGGTCTTATTTTCGTGTATTTCGTGTGTTTCGTGGTGGCCCATAACCTATGACTTTCATCCTTAAAATGGCTTGGCGGGATTCGCGGGCTTCGCGGAAACGGCTGCTGCTGTTCTCGCTCTCTGTCGTGCTCGGGATTGCGGCGCTCGTCGCCATCGGCTCGTTCACGGTCAACCTCAAGCAGGCCATCGACGAACAGGCCAAGGGTCTGCTCGGGGCCGATTTCGTGGTGTCGTCCCGCACGGAATTTTCGGCGCCGGTGCTCGAGCATCTGGCGGCCATCGGGGGCGAACGGTCACGCACGCGGGAGTTTTCCTCGATGCTCGTGTTTCAGTCGGCGAACGACGCCACGCGGCTCGTACAGGTGCGCGCGGTCGAGGCCAATTTTCCGTTCTTCGGCGAATTTGAAGCGGTGCCGGCGGATGCCCCCGCTGAGTTGCGCACGGGGAAACTGGTCGTGATTTTGGAGGAGACGTTGCTCACGCAGTTCGGCGTAAAGGTCGGCGACCCGGTAAAACTCGGGCAGGCCGTTTTCACGATCGCGGGCGCATTGAAAAAAGTGCCGGGCGAAACGGCGGCGATTTCAACCTTCGCGCCCCGCGCGTTCATTCCGTTTGGCGCGCTCGAAGCGACGGGGCTGGCGGATCGGGAGAGCATCACCCGGCACCGGGTGCTCGTGAAATTGCCGGCGGGCCGGGATGCGGAGATCATTGAGCGCGAAATGCGGACGCGGTTTTTGGGCGAACGCCTCCAGTTCTCCACCGTCGCCGAACGAAAACGGAATCTCGGGGCGGCGCTGACCAATATCGAAGGCTTCTTGAATCTTGTGGGCTTCGTCGCGCTGTTTCTCGGCGCGATCGGGGTCGCAAGCGCGATCCACGTCTACGTGCGGCAGAAGATCAACACGGTCGCCGTCCTGCGGTGTCTCGGCGCGAGCGCGTGGCAGAGTTTTTCGGTTTATGTCGTGCAAGGGCTCGCGCTCGGAGTTTTCGGCGCGGTCCTGGGCGCAGGACTCGGTCTCGGCCTGCAACTGCTGTTGCCGGTGTTGCTCAAGGACATGCTGCCGTTTGATGTGAATTTCTTCATCTCGTGGGCGGCGGTCGGGCGCGGCATGGGGGCGGGGCTGGTGATCTGTTTTCTGTTCACGTTGCTGCCGCTGCTGGCGGTGCGACGCGTGTCGCCGCTGGTGGCGCTGCGCTCGGCCTTCATCGAGCGCACGGGCGCGGCGAGCGATCCGTGGCGGTTGATTTTGGGCGCGGTGATCATCGCGGCGGTGACGACGTTTGCGACCTGGCAGACGCGAGACTGGAAGATCGGAGTCGGCTTCACGGTGGCGCTCGCGGTGGGCTTCGGGGTGCTCGCGGGTCTGGCGCAACTCGTCGCGTGGGCGGCACGGAAATTTGTGCCCCGGGGCCTGCCGTATGTGGTGAGGCAGGGCATCGCGAATCTGCACCGGCCCAACAACCGCACCGTGCTGCTGCTGCTGGCGCTGGGGCTCGGGACGTTTCTGATTCTCACACTTTACCTGACGCGCACAACGCTGCTCAACCAGATCGATCTCGCCGGTGAAGGCACGCGGCCGAACCTCGTATTTTTCGACATCCAGGACGATCAGATCGAGCCCTTCACGGCACTCGCGGCGAAGAACGGCGCGCCGTTAATGCAGGCGGCGCCGATCGTCACGATGAAGATCGCGTCGCTGAAAGGCCGGCCCCTGGAGGAGATCATGCGCCGCTGGCAGCAACCGGCCGAACGGTCGGCGACGGAGCCGGGCACCGCCGAGCCGCCACGCGCGGAAAATCGCCGGGACGGACTGCGCGGGTCGCGCGGGATGTTGAGCCGAGAATACCGCTCGACCTATCGCGCCAAGCTTACGGGCTCGGAGCGCGTGGTGGCCGGGACCTTTGAAGGCAAGGTCGCGCCGGGCGTGGCGGTGGTGCCGATTTCGATGGAAGAAGGATTGTTGCGCGATCTGCAAATCGGGCTCGGCGACGAGATCGAGTGGGACGTGCAGGGCGTGCCGTTGCGCACGAAAGTCACGAGCGTGCGCGCGGTGGAGTGGCGACGGTTGGAGTCGAACTTTTTTGTGGTCTTCCCCGAGGGTGCGATCGAGGCGGCGCCGAAGACCTTTGTGGCGGCGCTGCGCACGGCGAAGCCGGAAGACTCGGCGCGGATCCAGCGCGAGATGGTGGCGGCGTTTCCGAATGTGTCCGCGATTGACCTCGCGCTGATCTTGCAGGCGCTCGACGGGATTTTTTCGAAGGTGGCATTTGTGATCCAGTTCATGGCGCTGTTCACGGTGTTGACCGGAGTGATCGTGCTGGTGGGGGCGGTGCTCAACGGCCGTTACCAACGCGTGCGTGAGACGGTGTTGCTCCGCACGCTGGGTGCGACCCGCCGGCAACTCGTGCAGATCCAACTCGTGGAATACGCGATCCTCGGCGTGCTCGCGGCGGTGGTCGGCGGCGCACTCTCTATCGGGGGCAACGCGCTGGTGGCGCACTTTGTTTTCAAGATGACGCCGGCCACGCCGCCGCTGCTGATCCTCGGCGCGGTGGCAACGGCGGCGGCCGTGACGGTGATCACGGGCCTGCTCACAAGCCGCGGCGTGACGGATCATCCGCCGCTGGAGATCTTGCGGCAGGAGACGTAGGCGAGGCGATTCGCCGGACGAACGGCGCGGGGCCCGTAGATTTTGCTCGGAGCGGGGGCGGGGGCTCCGCAATTTTGGCCGATATGCCCGCTGTCGTTTCCTTTCATTACACGCTCCGTGATCCCTCTGGCCGGGTGCTGGACACCTCGATGGGGGCGCAGGCCGTCACCTACCTCGAAGGCGCGGGGCAGATCATCGACGGACTCGATGAACAGCTCCGGGGTGCGGCGGCGGGACTTAAGACCCGCGTCGTGGTGCCGGCGGCCAAGGCCTACGGCGAACGCGATCCCGAGCAGGTGCAGCCGGTGAAACGCAGTCAGTTGCCCGTCGAGGGCGAGCTGACCGTGGGCGATCAGTTCAAGACCGGTGACGATCAGTTTGCGCCGACGGTCACGGTGGTTTCCATCGACGGCGACGAAGTCCTGCTCGACGCGAATCATCCGTTGGCCGGGGTCGATCTGACCTTCGACGTCGAAGTGCTCAGCACCCGCGAGGCGACGCCGGAGGAACTGCGCCACGGTCACGCGCACGGGGCCGACGGGGCGTGTGGGCATTGAGCCGGCAAGCGCTACGCCGATAGCGCGGACGCGGAGCCTATCGCCGGTGGTGTCGGCGGATCAACGGGGCGTGTTTTGGCGGTTGCGGATGATAAGCCCCGGTGTTCTCTGACGGCTCGATTTTTTCATGAAAACCCTCGGCATCGATATCGGCGGCTCGGCTCTCAAAGGCGCGGTGGTGGACACTGCCACCGGCAAACTGGTGTCGGAGCGGTTTCGCATCGATACGCCCGACAACTTGAATCCCGACGAGATGGCGGGTGCGGTCGAGGCGATGGCGGAGAATTTTTCGTGGAAAGGTCCGATCGGCATCGGCTTTCCCGGCGTGATTCAGGGCTCGACCATCTGGACCTCCGCCAATCTCCACAAAAAGTTCATCGGCTGTGACGGTGCGGCCCTTTTTGGCAAGGCCACGGGCTCGCCGGTTGCGATGATCAACGACGCGGCGGCGGCGGGTGCGGCCGAAATGCATTTCGGCGCGGGGCGCGGTTTCATGGGCAAGACTCTGCTGCTGACGCTGGGCACGGGCGTCGGTTCGTGTTTCGCCTATCAGGGCGTCGTCACGGCGATGGAACTCGGGCACTTTCCGTGGGGGAAACACGGCAAATCCGTGGAGAATTTTGTAGCCGCCTCGGTGCGCGACCGGAAGGAGCTTTCGTGGAAAGAGTGGGGCGGGCGGCTGCACGATTACGTCGC
>CAMCWW010000107.1:0-11846 GCA_945882935.1 Opitutus sp. GAS368 | reverse complement strand
AGTTCACAACGCTAGACTTGGCACCACGTCGCGCGGGTGCAGGAGGTGTTTTTCGATCTCGGGCAAGGTCAGGGCATTGATCTGGTCGATCGTGAGCGCCCGTTCGAGTGTGAGCTTATCCGTGCCCGTTCGCCGCAACGCCGAAAGGTGCGCCCCGCAGCCCAATTTTTCGCCGAGATCATGCGCCAACGTGCGCACATACGTGCCTTTGGTGCAGCGCACGCGAAAATCGAGTTCCGGCGGAGCGAAGCGCGTCAGATCCCAGCTCGCGACCCGGATAAATCTCGGTTCCCGCACGATCTCCTCGCCCTTGCGCGCAAGTTTGTAGAGCGGCACCCCATCGATCTTGATGGCGGAAAACATCGGCGGCATCTGGTATTGATCGCCGAGCATCGTCTTAATCGCGGCAAGCACCTCGGCCTCCGTGAGCGACGGTGACACTGGGCGCGTCACGAGCACTTCACCGTCGGCGTCCTGTGAATTCGTCGTCACACCAAGCTTGATCGTGCCGGTATATTCTTTGTCGAGACTGATGAGATATTGGGAAACCGACGTCGCCTTACCTACGAGCACGACGAGCAATCCGGTCGCCATCGGGTCGAGCGTGCCGGCATGTCCAATCCGTTTCATGCGCAGTTTACCCCGCAAGCGGGCGATCACGTCGTGCGACGTATGGTCGGCCGGCTTATCCACCAGCAAAATGCCGTCGAGTTCTTTGGTCGGAATCAACATAGCTCAGATTTTTACGTGCTCCGCCGCAACTTGCGATAGCCGGGTGGCCAACGCCGCCACTAGGCCCGCGTAGAAGTCGTCACCCGCCGACGTGACGCTGAGTCCCGCCGCGCAGGCATGACCGCCTCCCGCGTACTGCGCTGCGATCCGATCTACTCGGATCGACGGCTCCTTCGAACGCAAACTTGCCTTAACCCCGCCCCCGGCCCGACGTTCGAGCAACACGCCGATTTCGACGCCCTCGATACAGCGCGCATAATCAACCAGGCCCTCGGTGTCTTCGGTCGTGGTCCCCGTTTCAACGAAGATACCTTCGGGCAAAATACCGATGCACACCTTGCCGTCGCATTCGAACCGCAACGACGCAATGAACCGCTGCAGCAACTGCATCTTGCCCGCCGTCTCCCGTTCGTAGATCTCATAACCCACTTCGCTAGGGCTCGCGCCACGCGCGACCAACTCCCCGGCCAAAACAAAACAGCGCTGCGAGGTGGCGTTGAACCGGAACTGCCCGGTGTCGGTGAGAATTCCGGTATAGAGCGCCTGGGCCATCTGGGGATCGATCGGCAAACCCGCATCGAGAAAGACGCCGGCCAAAATTTCACACGTAGCCGCGGCCTGCGGATCAATCACGTTCACCGCGCCGTAACGGACATTCGAGATATGATGGTCAATCACGCCCAAAGGATTGGGAAACCGGGCCTTGATTCGTTCACCGCCACGCGCAGGGTCGGCGCAATCAACAAAAATCGCCGCCCGACTTTCCGCGCCGGCTAACGCCTCATCGGTGCGCTGAAAAGCGATCCCTCGGGCAAGAAACTCCAGTCGACGCGGCACCGGGTCAGCGTTGACGCACACGACATCGTGCCCGAGGGCGCTCAGAGCGCGCGCCAACGCCACTTGGGATCCGATGCAGTCGCCGTCCGGTCTCGCATGGCCAACGACCGCGACGGTGCGGCCTGCTATCATCGCTCTCAAACGTGCAAACTCCCGGGCAAGAGCTGGAAAATACTGCTCCACCTTAAGGGGCCGCGTGAGAATTCGGCGTTGCAGCAGGGACCGGGGCGACCGTGGCCGGCGGGGTCGCCAGCGCGGGGTTGAGCTTCACCATATCGTCAAGCATCTGGAGCACTTTGGCGCTACGCGGTGTCGTTTCGTCGATTAAATAACTCAGATTCGGCAAAAACTTCAGCGTGATCCGACGCGCCAGTTCGGCGCGAATTTCGCGCGCCTGCCGACGTAGCCAAGCCATGCGTCGCAGCACGAATTCTTCGTCGCCGATGATGGCCACAAAAACCTTTCCGTCGCGTAGATCGGTCGAGATGCGCACTTCGGTTACCGTGATCGAAATGGACTCGGTTTGGTAATGTCGCCGCAGGATGTCGTTCAGCTCGCGCTGGATCAACTCATTGACTCGAATAGTGCGATTACTCACGGAGAATGGGGCCGGGGCGTGGGCGAATTTCCCGGCAGTTCACGGGTCGTTTCAGCGGACTCGAAAGCTAAGGACAAATCCTTCAAAGTGCTGCGCGGACTTTCTGCACCTCAAAGCACTCGATGAAGTCGCCCTTTTGATACCCATTGAAGTCGTCGAGCTTGATCCCGCATTCGAGACCGGCGCGAACTTCGTTCGCATCGTCCTTGAAACGCTTGAGTGTGCCGATCTTGCCCTCGTGCACGATTTCCTTGCCGCGCCGAACCCGGGCCGACGCGTTGCGGTTGATTTTGCCCTCGGTGACGAGACAGCCGGCAACAAATCCTTTGGCCAAAGGGAACGTCGCGCGCACCTCGGCAACACCGGTCTTGGTTTCCTTGAGATCAGGATCCAACAAATCCGCCATCATTTCACGGACCTTGTCGCCCAATTCGTAAATGATCGCATAAGTCTCGATCCTCACGCCGTGATGTTTGGCCAACGGAGTAACCCCATTCTCAGATTTGGTGTTGAAACCGATGACAACCGAGCCGGCTGCTCCGGCCATCAGCACATCGTTTTTGGTGATGATGCCGACATCCGTTGAAACAATCTCGAGCGAAACCTTGGTGCTCTTGATGGCTTCGAGAATATTGCGCACCGCCTCAGTGGAGCCAAATACATCCGTCTTGATGATGACCTTGAGCACCTTCTGCTGCGTGGCCGCGATATTCGCAAACAACGAGTCCAGCGTGTTCTCTTTCGGCACCGCGTCAGCGGCCGTCGTGATTTTCTTCAGTCGATACTGCTCTTCTTCGGCAAGCTTCTCCGCCTCGCGAGCGTTCTTAACGACCTTAAAGGTCGTGCCGCTGTCAGGAGTTCCCGTCCAACCGATGACCCGCGCCGGCGTCGACGGCGGCGCTTCTTTGATCGATCGGCCCTGATCGTCGAACATCGCCCGGACTTTCGCCCAATTGGCGCCGCAAACAATCGCGTCGCCCACCCGCAACGTGCCGCGCTGCACGATCACCGTCGCAAGCGGGCCGCGGCCGACATCAACTTGGGATTCGATGATAACGCCGCTGGCCTCCGCCTTGGGGTTTGCTTTCAACTCAAGCACGTCGGCTTGGAGTAAAATCATCTCAAGGAGCTCGTTGATCCCCGTCCCCTTGATCGCAGAAACCGGCACGGTCACGGTCTCACCGCCCCAGTCTTCCGGAGCAATATTGCGCTGCTGCATCTGACCTTTGACCTGATCCAGGTTTGCACCTTTCACGTCCATTTTGTTCACGGCGACGAGCAACGCGAACTTCTCGGCGTGCTGTGCCTTCTCGTTGAGGGCAATTTTCAACGCCTCGTCGGTCTGCGGCATGAAACCGTCGTCCGCCGCGACCACTAGGATCGCCACATCCGTCGCACTGGCGCCGCGCGAACGCATCTTGGTAAACGCCGCGTGACCGGGGGTATCGAGAAAAGTGATCTTCCGATCGTTGAAATCGATCTGGTAGGCCCCGATGTGCTGAGTGATTCCGCCCGCTTCACCTTTCGCCACATCAGCTTTGCGAATGGCATCGAGCAACGAAGTCTTTCCATGGTCGACATGACCCAAAATGCAAACCACCGGCGGCCGGAGCACCAAATCCTTGGTGTCGTCTTCTATCACCAACTTCTTTTCCTTCTTTTCTTTCTCTTTTTGAGCCAACACGACCGGATCACCGCGGTGTTTTACCTCGAGCAGAAAACCATGTTTCTCGGCGAGCTTCGCCGCGACGGCTTCGTCCAAAGATTGGGTAATGGCCGCAAAAATCCCCATCTGCATCAACTCGGAGATCAGCTGAAATGGCCTCATCCCAAGAGCCGTCGCAAAGTCGCGCACAATGACCGGCGGCTTCATGCTGATCAACTTAACATCGCCCACTTGAGTAACGGTCACCGATGAACTCGGCGGCATTACGACTATAACTGGGCTTGGCACGACCCCAGGGAGCGGAGGTGCTTTTTGGGGCGCAGCCCCGGGACGTCCCGGCATCGCGGGCAAAGCAACCGGTGCTTTGCTCACGGGTGCCGCAACTGGCGCAGAAGCAACTGCCACCGGAGCCGGAATTGGAGCAGCCGGAGTGATCCTCGGCACGGCCGCAGGAGGAGCGACCGGCGCAATGGCCGGACTCTTAACGGTCGGAAATGCAGCAGCCGGAGCGGCGCTGATGAACCGAGGCGGTAACGCTGGCGTTGCGCTCGGGGCCTTGGCCACTACTTGGGGAATTGCTACGATTGGCGGCGCAGAATTCGGCCGAGGCGGCAACGGGACCGGAGCTTTCGAAACCGGGCTTGGCGGCACTGCCGGCGGCGCGAGCGGGACAACAACCGGCGCCGATGCGGGCTTTGAGGCTGCCGCTTTAGCCACAGCGACCGCTTCTTTTTCGCGAGCGATGTCTTGCGTGCTCTTCACGAAAACACCGGCGGGAATGTTCACCCGGGAGGGCTCATTAGCTGCAGCGATTTGCGCCGTAGGCGTCGGAACCGGGCTCGAAACCACTGGTGCCACCACCGCCTTCAAACCAAACTCCTTCTCAATTTCGTCAAAATAAATCTTACTGACCGTGCTCGCAACTGATTTGGTCTCCGCCGACACATAGCCTCGCTCTTTCAGCCACGAGAGCAAAGCCTTCGAGTCTTGGTTGTATTGCTTCGCGAGTTCGTGGATGCGGGTGCTCATTCAGTGCGGGAAAAGACGTAGGAGGATGTAAACTGATTAGGTGGAGACTCGAGTGATGACGTCCTGAGCCTCGTCGGCAGTAAATCCACCCCCAACGAGATCCTCCGCCGCCACTCCTTCGAAAGCGGCCGGCGAATTGATCCCCATGTCGACCAAGCGCCCCGCGATCGCAGGATCGAAAGCAAATGTCTTCACCAGAACATTGATCGCCGTCTCGCGGGGGTTGTCACCCGCGGCTCTGAACTCTTCAATATCGAGCCGCCAGCCTAGAAGGCGCGAGGTCAGTCTTGCGTTCTGGCCCTTGCGCCCGATCGCAATCGCCAAATCATCCGTGGCGACCTTGAGCAAAATCCGATGAGCTACCTCATCGATTATGATCTCGCGGGGGACTGCGGGCTTAAAGGCCTCGATGATCATCTCCTTGGGATCGGCGTGATACTTGACGATGTCGATCTTCTCGCCGTTCAACTCGCGCACAATCGTCTTCACGCGCGAACCGCGGGCGCCCACGCAGGCACCGACGGGATCAACTTTTTGATCGGTGCTGGTGACCGCAATCTTGGTGCGATATCCCGGCTCACGGGCGAAGGCCTCAATCTTGACCGTCCCATCCGCGATTTCGGTGACCTCCAACTCAAATAGACGGCGCACAAATTTAGGACTGGCGCGGCTCAAGATCACCTCGGGGCCTCGCGGGGTGCTCTCAATATCCAACAAGATGCAGCGAATGCGATCTCCGGGCTGATACTCCTCACCTGGCACTTGCTCTTTCCCGGGCATGACCGCCTCGGCTTTGCCCAAATCGATGAAGATGTCATTGCGCTCACGCCGGCGAACCGTGCCTGTCACGATGTTACCGATCTGGTCCTTAAAATCATCGAAGATCCGGTCTTTCTCGAATTGCCGTAACCGCTGCATTACCGCCTGGCGGGCGGTTTGCGCGGCGATACGCCCAAGAGACGAAGGATCAACCTCCTTCTCAATCACGTCGCCCACCACCGCACCCGGCTTGAAAGCTTGGGCCTTTTCAACGTGTATATCAGTTTTCTGGTTACCGATCGAATCGACGACCTTCATTACCGCCCAAACGTGGAGTTGGCCGTTTTTTGGGTTAATATCGATCCTGAGCTCTTGGCCCGAGTTAATTCCCTTTAACGCGGCCGTTTTCAGTGCATTGACGATCGTCGCGATCATGTCAGTGCGCGGAATGCCCTTTTCCTTTTCCATGTATTCTAGGACGGACAGAATTTCGCTGCTCATAGTGATGTATTTAAGGAAAAAAAAAGCAGGCCGCAGGGCCCACCTTTTTGTAAAGAGTGGTTGATTGAACCTCGAAACTTATCAAACGCGTCGAAAGATTGTCAAGCCCGCCGCCCCTCGAGCGAAGACAGACCTGATCATATCTTGGGCGGGGCAATAGACCGAGAAAGATGAGCCCGAGAATCGTGAGACAACCGGTTTAAGGTTCGGATGTGAAACAAGACTTAAGCTGGAATGCCGAAAGGAGCAGTGTCTCTATAGAGGTGCGCGAAAAAGACGGCTTTGTATTCCGCAAGACGATCAATAAAAAATTAATGCAAATCAATCGGGGGAATCGCTTGGCCCAGGCAAATAACCCTCGCTGGCTCGCACGCTTCGTCCTGCCAAAAGAGCGTAGCAGCCCGAATCGTCATCCGCTCCTTTCGAGCCCACACCCCAGCATCGACTACGTGCCACGCAAACGACCGCCGCGTTCACCGCGGGCCCGAAGTCCTGCAGCAAATCGAGCACCGGTACGCCGCCAAGGAGTGCAATCCGTGATCACCGCCCTTAGCGGAAGGAGGTCGCCCGTCGCTGGCTAACCGGCTTTCGAATCCAGTGCACCCAACGAGCGTTGCGATAACTTTTCAACGGCTTGCTCAGAGTTGGTGCGAGCGGCGGGAATCGAACCCACATCAATAGCTTCGGAGGCTACTACACTATCCATTGTGCTACGCTCGCAGAACTGACCGGCCATGAAGTGAGTCGGGTTCGGCCGCGTCAAGCCCGTGCCTTCGCTCGCCTTGCAACTGCGGCGTTGATTCACATCCCGGCTCCTTTCAATTTGTCCCGCTATGACCGCCGCCGAGTCCTCCGCCGCCGCGCCCGCACCCTCCGATTTCATCCGCGATATCGTCGCGGCTCACGTCGCCGAAAAGCGTTACGCGAAGATCGTCACTCGCTTCCCCCCCGAGCCGAATGGCTACCTTCACATCGGCCACGCCAAATCGATTTGTTTAAACTTCGGCATCGCCCGCGAAAACGCCGGCCAGTGCAATCTTCGCTTCGACGATACCAATCCGGTCAAGGAAGACATCGAATTCGTCGACTCCATCACCACTGATGTCCGTTGGCTCATCGCCGGCTGGGCGGACAAAGTTTTGGGCGTGAAGGCCAAGGGTACCACGCCCGCCCTCGTCCCTGCTCTCGGCCGGCCCGACTATTTTCAACCTCCAGCCACGCCCGGCAGTGGAATTGAGACCGAGGCGTTTTTCGCCTCCGATTACTTCACGGCGCTTTACGACTGCGCCGTCGAGCTCATCCAGCGGGGCAAGGCCTACGTCTGCGATTTGAGCGCAGAAGACACGGAGAGCTTTCGCGGCTCACCCGAGTTGCCCGGCCGGGACAGCCCGTTTCGAAACCGCAGTGCCGCCGAGAATCTCGATCTGTTCCGACGCATGAAGGCCGGCGAGTTTCCCAACGGCGCGCGCTCGCTCCGTGCGAAAATCGATATGGCCGCGCCCAATCTTTGGCTTCGTGACCCCCTGCTCTACCGCATCCGTCATGTGCCCCACCATCACGCCGGTGCGGCTTGGTGCCTTTACCCGCTCTACGACTACGCCCACTGCCTCAGTGATTATTTCGAAGGCATCACCCACAGCATTTGCACGCTCGAATTCGTCGATCACCGGCCGCTTTACGACTGGCTGCTCAGCTCGCTCGATCTGCCTCGCGCCCTGCCCCACCAATACGAATTCGCGAAACTCACCCTCGGCTACACTCTGGTTTCGAAGCGCAAATTGCTTCGCCTCGTGCAGGAAAACAAAGTCGCCGGGTGGGATGATCCCCGCATGCCGACGCTTTCCGGGCTCCGTCGGCGGGGCATCCCCGCCCATGCGATCCGCCAATTCGTCGCCAATCTCGGAGTGACCAAGCACGATAGCCTCACCGACGTCGCCGTTTTCGAACACACCATTCGCGAGGCGCTGAATCACTCCTCCGAACGTCGCCTCGCCGTGCTCAAGCCCATCAAGATCGTTCTCACCAACCTCGCGCCGGGCGAAGTCTTGGTCTGCCAAGCCACCAACAACCCCCAGTCCGAATCCCCAACCACGCGGGCGGTCGAGTTGACTCGCGAGGTCTTCATCGAAAGCGACGATTTTGCCGAGGTCCCGCCGCCCAAATATTTCCGCCTAAAGCCGGGCGGCGAGGTCCGCTTAAAATATGCCTGTATCATCAAGCTCGACGAGATCGTGCAGGACTCCGCCGGTGCCATCACCGAGCTGCGTTGCACCGCCGACCTTACGACCCGGAACGGCCAACCCAACTGCGATAAGAAGGTCAAAGGCACCATCCACTGGGTCAGCGCCGAGCAAGCCATCGACGCCGAGGTCCGCCTTTACGACCGGCTTTTCACGGTGCCCGAACCCGGCGCCAGCGAGGATTTCCTGAGTCTCGTTAATCCACACTCGCTTGAAACCGTGCAGGCGAAACTGGAACCATCACTCGCGGCGAGCGCCGCTCCGACCTGCTATCAGTTCGAACGTCTCGGGTATTTCACCCCCGACGCCAAAGAAAGCACGCCGGCCCGATTGGTCTTCAACCGCACGATCACGCTGCGCGACGCCTGGGCCAAATAATTAGGTGGCGAGGAGTCGTTCGAGGCGCACGCGCACGCGCTCGCGCCCGAGCACGCGAAACATACTCGTGATGCTAGGCCCCGCGTTGGTGCCCGAGATCGCAAGTCGCGTCACCGCCTGATAATCCCCAAAGCCTAGCCCTTTGCCGGCAGCCAGGGATTTGATGGCTTCTTCGATCGCCGAATCGTTGGAGAAATCCATCGACGGCAATGCCCCCAGCAACTCGCCGAGGCGCGCCTTCGGGTCGCCCTTGCCCATGACTTTCTCCTGCACTTTCGCGTCGATTAAAAAATCGTCCGTAAAGAAATAGGCCGTATACGCCGGCAACTCCTCGAGCCCTTTGATCTTCGGTTGAGCGAGCCGCATGACCTCGCGAAAAACTGCGGCATCGGCCAAGGCCGCCCCCCCCGCCGGATGCGCCCGAAAAAACGCGGTGGCTCGCTCAAGAAATTTCTCCGCGGGCAGTTCGAGCAGGTAGCTCATGTTCATATGCGCGAGCTTCTTTTCATCAAACCGCGCATTGCTCTGGTTGATGCCCGGCAGATCGAACAACGCCACGATATCGGAGATCGCCATCTTCTCGCGGTCGTCCTTTGGGTTCCACCCAAGCAAACACAGGAAGTTTACCAAAGCCTCGGGCAAGAATCCGCGCTTCTGATATTCCTCGATGAGCGCGCCTTGGTCGCGCTTCGACATCTTGCCCGGGCCGTTCTGTTTTAAAATGAGCGGGATGTGCGCAAACGCCGGCACCGGCACGCCGAAGGCTTTAAATAATTCCACGTGTTTGCTCGTGTTGGACAGGTGGTCCTCGCCGCGGATCACGTGGGTAATCTTCATCGCGATGTCGTCGACGACGTTCACGAAATGAAACACCGGATTCCCGTCGGAACGAACGATCACAAAATCTTCGTCTTCCATCCGCTCCACCCGGCCACGGATTTGGTCCTCAATCACGGTCGGCGCCACATTTACCTTGGTCACTGTTTTCTTGCGGTGCTCGTCGAAAACCTCGTGGCGGTCGCCAATCAATTTGAACCAAGTTGCTCCGTCCTTTTCATACGTGCGCCCCGCCGCCCGCAATTTCTCCAAATACTCGGCGTAAACCGCCGCGCGCTCGCTTTGCCGATACGGTCCAAACGCGCCGCCGATCCCCGGACCTTCGTCCCAATTCATCCCCAGCCAACGCAACGATTCGTAAATCACATTCAGGAATTGCTCGCTGTTGCGCTCCTTGTCCGTGTCTTCGATGCGCAAAATGAAGACCCCGCCGGTGTGCCGCGCATAAAGCCAGTTGAACAACGCCGTGCGGGCGCTGCCGATGTGGAAAAAACCGGTCGGACTCGGAGCAAAACGGACGCGGACTTGAGACATAGTCGGAGAGGAAGATTGTAGCTTGTGCTGCGCGAAAACGGTCAGCAAGAAGCTCCCCATGTCCTCTGTCAAAGCCGCTCCATTTGATCCGTCTGCGTTTGCCTCGCGGATCGAAGGTGCCGGCCGATCGGCCGGACTTCGCCTCGAGCCCTACGGCGAAATCCGGGGCTGCCCCCTCCTCGCCCTCACCCGGCGCGCGGCCGGTCTGCGTCCCAGGATCTATCTATCCGCGGGAATCCACGGAGACGAACCGGCTCCACCCCAAGCGCTGTTGAGCATGATCGAGGCCGGGGTCTTCGATGGCCGGGCCACATGGTTCATCTGTCCCCAACTTAATCCCACCGGGCTCGCCCTTGGCACCCGTGAAAGCGCCTCCGGTCTCGACCTTAACCGCGACTACCTCGATCTCAGCGCATCGGAGACGCGTGCCCACGTCGCATGGCTGCAACGTCAACCGCCGTTCGATCTCACGCTCTGTCTGCACGAGGATTGGGAGGCCACCGGCTTCTATCTTTACGAGCTCAACTCCGAAAATCGCCGCAGCCTCGCCGAACCCATGCTCGAGGCCGTCCGCCCTCTCTGCCCCATCGACGAAGCCCTCACCATCGACGGTCGAGCGACGGCCGCCCCCGGCATCATCCGGCCAATTGACGATCCCTTGCTGCGGGAAACGTGGCCCGAAGCGATCTACCTTCGCGCCCATCACACCACGTTGAGTTACACGCTTGAAACGCCCTCGGCGTTTCCTCTCGCGCAACGTATCGCCGCGCTCCGCGCCGCCGTCGAAGCCGCTTTGGCCAGCCTCAGACCTCGGGGAGCTTGAGTCCTCTAGCCAAACAAAACTCGCGCAGGTCTGCCGCCAGTTCCGCCCGGAAAATCTCCGGCGCCCCGACCCCGCGAAGATCGATCGACGCGCAATGCAACGCCTGCCGAGCCAACAGGAGCCGGTCGGCCAACGCCGACGTCCACCCGGTCGAGATAAAATCTAAATATAAAAGCGCATCCGGCCCGTAAATTTTGTCCCCGACCAACGAGCGCCCAAGCCACTGCGCGTGCGCCCGGATCTGATGCTTTCGTCCCGTCTCCGTCACGACGCGGACCAAGGTAAATCCCGCGGCAACACTCAACGGCGTGAAATGTGTCACCGCCAGTTGCCCGCCCTCCGCCACCACCGTCGACTTGATAAACACCGGACTGGCCGTGTCGTCGCCGAGCGGCTGATTCACGGTCACCGGCTCGGCCAACTCACCCACCATCACCGCCAGATACTCCTTGCCGGCCTTCCGCTCCATCATCGCGGTCTGCAGCCGGCTCGCCATCGTGGCATTTTTCGCGAGCACCACGACGCCGCTGGTCTCCCGGTCGAGGCGGAAGACCAGATGCATCACCGGCAAACCCGTATACTCCCGTGTTGCGCCGACCAAACTTGACCACGGTCCCGCCTTTGAGGGATGGCATACGACGTCGCCCGGCTTGTTTACCACCAGCAGCTGCTCGTCTTCGAAAATGATCCACGACTTCACCTCGTCCACCGTGATCAGGCGCACGCGGCCCGTCGTTTCCCGTCTTGGCCAAGCCGACGCCCGACGCGAATCAAGCCACGGCTCGCGTGCCGCGCCGGTCGACGTTCCCTCCTCCCCACCACCGCCGCCGCTCACCGAATCGCCTTCTTTAGGCGAAATCGGGCCAGCACCATCGCGGCCAACCGTGCCGCCACCGGCTTGGGCAATTTGGA
>CAMCWW010000106.1:0-11915 GCA_945882935.1 Opitutus sp. GAS368 | reverse complement strand
CCCGCTCGCGGGCGATAGGACGGGGGTACCCGTCGCAGCCTCAAATCGCCCGCAAGCGGGCTCCTACCCCCGGCAACCTGGTGAACCTCATGGGTGAGTCGTCCGTATCTCCCCGCTGTTTGGGATCCGGGTCCATCCGGGTCCATCCGGGTCCATCCGTGGTTCAACTGCCGCTTTTATACAGATGGCGGTTGATTTTTAGAATGCGGGTTCCGAGGTGGCACGGGCATCTTGCCCGTGGGTTTGAGTGGAGAATCGAACCGAGCGGAAATGACGAACCGGCGAGAGCCGGTCCGCGTTACTAAAGGCAGACCGCGGTGAAGTTTTTTTTTGGGGGGGGGGGCGAGTGGAGCAAAGGATTGCGCGGGGGCGGGGCGGGCTTACGGTGCCGGGTCGTCATGTTTAACCTGCCGCTAGAGCTAATGATTTTGGGTCTGTTGGTCGGCGCCAACGGCGTGTTGGCCATGGCGGAGACCGCCGTCGTCTCGGCCAAGAAAACCAAGCTGCGGAAACTCGCGGCCAAGGGTGATGTCGGCGCGGGCCAAGCGCTGGAGTTGGCGGAGCATCCCGCGCGGTTCCTGGCGCTCGTGGAGTTTTGGCTGACCCTCTCGGGCATGATCGCGGGCGTGCTCGCCGGCGCGAAACTCGCGGCGCAGCTTTCCCTCTGGTTGGCGGTGCGATGGCCGGAGTGGGCGGCGCACGCGGGCTGGGTGTCGCTGACGGCGGTGACGCTCGGGCTGACCTCGCTGATGTTGGTTTTCGGCGAACTGGTGCCGAAGCGCGTGGGGCTGGCTTATCCGGAGAAGGTGGCGTCGCTGCTCGCCGGCACGATGCGGGCGCTGGCGTGGCTGGCGGCACCGCTGCTGAGGCTGTTTGAATTTTGCACGGAGCTGCTGGTGAAGCTGCTCGGGATCAAGCCGCGCTCCGCGGCGGACAACGTGAGCGAAGACGAAGTGCGCGCGCTGGTGGAACAAGGCCTGCACGCGGGCGTGTTTCAACGGGCGGAGAAGGAAATGGTCGAGGGCGTGCTCGCGCTGGACCAACTCTCGATCATGCGCGTGATGACGCCTCGGCCGAAGATCGTGTTTCTCAATTTGGACGATCCGGAAGAGGCCAACTGGCGGAAGATCGTGACGAGCGGGCACTCGTATTTCCCCGTCTATCAGACGCAGCGCGACAAAATCGTGGGCATGGTGGCGGTGAAGGCGTTGTGGGCGCACTCGGCGATCGGCCTGCCGACGACGCTCAAGAATTTGCTGCTGCCGCCGCTGTTTGTGCCGGAGACGTTTTCGGCGAGCCAGTTGCTCGAGCAGTTCAAGAAGACCGGCAAACACATCGCGGTCGTGACGGATGAGTTCGGCGCGGTGCAGGGCCTGGTGACCTTGATCGACGTGCTCGAGGCGATCGTGGGCGACTTGCCCTCGCCGGGCGATCGCGCCAACCCGGAGGTGAAGCAACGCGAGGACGGCTCATGGCTGATCGACGCGACCCTGCCGACGGGCGAGTTGAAGACCTTGCTCGGCCTCGAGTCGGCGCTGCCCCAAGAGGGCCACGCCGAGTACCAGACGGTGGGCGGCCTGATGGTGACGCAGCTCGCGCGCATTCCGACGGCGGGGGATTATTTCGACTGGTCCGGCTGGCGTTTTGAGGTCGTCGATATGGACAAGCGCCGCGTGGATAAAGTGCTGATCGCGCGCGCGCCCGTGGCGGTGCAGAGCGGAGTGTGACGCGTGGAGTCTGCGGTCACGAGGCCGACCGCGTTCGCGCCGGCCCTCGCCGGCCGCCGGCTAGACCTCGCCGATGATTTCCGCTGCATAATTTGGATCCCGCCCGTCCAAATAACTTGTGGGCAAAAACCCGTTGCCAAGGCGGCGAGCGCGCCGGACGTTCGCGCCATGGCGGAACCATGCAAGACCACTTCACCGGCCAACTCACCCGCATCCAAGGCCGCCTCCTCCCGGGGGCCGAAGCGCGACGCGGTCTTCAATACGATCACGAGCGAAGATTGGCGGCGCTCGATCGCGTCGGCGCGGCGGCAACCGAATGCGGTCTCCGCGCAGATTCGGACCGCGATCTCGTCCTCCTCGCCGAAGACGAAGTAAGCCTGCTCGAGGCCACGGGCGACGAGTGGGCGCGGTTCGGTGCGGCGATCCGGGACCTGCGCGGATTGTTGCCGCTGCGGTCGCTGGAGGATTTTGGCTTTCCGGGCACGCCCCTGGCCGAGACCGAGGGTGAGGCGGCGGCGAATCCGTTGGAGGAGTCCAACGCGCGGCTGCGGCGGATCGGCGGCGGCGTGGAGGCGTGGGCGTTTGCCGCGGAGGCGGACGGCTCCGTTTATAAATTTTATCTGCCGCGCGAAGAAGGGCGGATCGGCAGCGAGTTTGGTTTTCGGCGGGGTGAAGAAACCACGCTGCGGGCCGAGGCGGGACTCGGCAGCTACCGTGGGCTTTTGGAGAAACTGCTGCTCGTGCATGCCCTCGGCGGCATGGCGACCGAAGTGGTGGCGGTGACGCCGGAAGGCATCGTGGTCGCGAAGCAGGCGCTCGGGGAGCCGTTGGCGCAGGGCGACGATATGTCGGGTTCTTTGCCGGTCGGCTTGATCGAGATCCCCTCCCGTTTTTTGCGGGCGAATCGCGACCACCCGCGGTTGTTTTTTCTGGCGTCGAGCGACGCCGGGACGACGCGGCCGTATTTGGTCGCGGACTTGCACGCGCGGAATTTTGTCCGCTGCTTGGATGGAGCGCTTCGCGTGATCGACCTGGTGGCGGCGCCGTGGCCGGCGACGCTCACGGCGCGGGAGCCGGCGGTGGCGGATTGGCTGGCGCGCGTGAGGCATGACCCGGCGGCGAGCGCGTTGCCGGGGGCGCGGGACGAAGAGCTCTAGCCGGGGGGCGGAGAGGGCGTGGGGCTACTTCTTTTTGCCGGCGGTGGGTGTTTTGGGCTTCGCCGGTTAAAATAAAGCAGCGGCCGCACCGACCGGATCGCGCCCGACCGCCAGGCGCGCGCCACCCATGGATTGGGTGGGCCGCACGAGGGTGCCGCCCCGGGCGACGCAGGCTTTTGGCGAGACTGGGCCCGGTGATGTAAATCAGCCATTGCGGAGGAAAATCGGCGTGCTCCCCGCGGGCGTGGCAGATGCCGGCGAGGAATGGGTTAAGCTGAGGTCAACGGTGGAGCTTGGGTGGTTAGCCGAAGATGGGGTGGGGCGCGGTGTCGGAGGTGCATTTACGACCGGGCGATCGAACAAACCCCGCTTGCCAGAAGTTGGCGACTGCATCACATCTTGACCCATGTCGTTGGTTCAATTGCAGACCGAACTCAGCAAGCTCTCGCCGCAGGAGCAGTTGGTTTTGGCGGATTTTCTGGTGCTGCACGCCGAGAAAAACTCTGAGCCGTCGGAGACCCAGCACGCAGAACTTGATCGCCGCTACGCCGAGGCCCTCGCCAGGCCGGAAAGCCTGCTGGCACCGGAAGACGTGGTGCAGCGCCTGCAGCGATGAAGCCATTGAGGGTTTCCCCCGCGATGCCGGCGGACCTTCAACAGGCCTACGACTATTTTAAACGTGGCGGATCGATCGCGGCGGAGCGTTTTCTTAACCGCTACGAGGAAGCGATGCGGGCAGTGCAGCTGCATCCTGAGATTTGCCGCGTGCGGCCCAGTGGCTGGAGGCAACGGCCGATTCCGCGCTCGAGCTATGCACTTTTCTATCGGGAAGCGCCGGATTTCTGGTTGATCGCGGCCGTGATATCGACGGTGCAGGATCCCGACATGATTCAGGCGCAGCTCCTCATTCGGGAAATTGGCGAGGGTTAGTGCAGAATCTCGCGGCCTTGGGATCTTTCCGGCATTGAGAATTGCCTCGGCAAACTGCGGGTGAGTTTGGACGCTGGGCGGTATGGAAACCAAAACGGGGCGGGTGGTGGTGGTCACGGGCGCGGGTTCGGGGATTGGGCGGGCGTGTGCGCTCGGGTTGCTGGCGGCGGGCTACCGCGTGGCGTTGGCGGGACGGAAGGCGGAGACGTTGGCCGCGGCCGCGAGCGAGGCCGGGGCGGCGGCCGGGCGGGCGCTCGTGGTGCCGACGGATGTGACCGATCCGGCGGCGGTGAACGCGCTCTTTGCGCGGGTGGGCGAGGCGTTTGGCCGCGTCGATGTGTTGTTCAACAATGCCGGGGTCAACGCGCCGCCGGTCGCGCTGGAGGACCTCGCGGTGGACGAGTGGCGGCGGGTGATCGACACGAATCTCACGGGGGCGTTTCTCTGTGCGCAGGCCGCGTATCGGATGATGAAGTTTCAACAGCCGCGGGGCGGGCGGATCATCAACAACGGCTCCATCTCCGCGCACGTGCCCCGGCCCAACGCGATCGCCTACGGCGCGACGAAGCACGCGATCACGGGGCTGACGAAGTCGTTGGCGCTCGATGGACGTGCGTTCGACATCGCCTGCGGCCAGATCGACATCGGCAACACGGATTCGTCGATGGCGGCGGGGATGCGCAAAGGCGTGTTGCAGGCCAACGGCACCGTCGCGGTCGAGGCGGTGTTTGACCTGCGCCACGTGGTCGACGCCGTGCTCTACCTCGCAGGGCTGCCGCTCGGGGTGAACGTGCCAACGATGACGGTGATGGCGACGCAGATGCCTTACGTGGGCCGGGGTTGAGGGCCGACCGGAAAGAGCCGCATTTCAGTTCCTCGCTGTCTCCGGTGGGCAGATCGAATGTTCGGCATTTTTATGACCCCATTTTTGTGACCTACGCTTGGCCGGAGAAGGCCCATGAAAGTCAGAAAGATCGGGTCAAAAGATAGGGGCCCGGAGACTCTGGCACGGGGAGCAAAATTGCGCTTGTTGCAGCACCTCGCCGCCGCAACCTCCTCCGCTCCGGTTGATGCAGCCACCCGCGCGCGTAATCCGCCGGTCCCTTACCCTATGAAAGTCCCCTTCCGCCTATTTGCCTGCGCCGCTGCCGGCTTGATCGTCCTGCTTACTGCGCCGCACCGCGCCGCCGCCGCCCAGGCTACCGGCGCGATCTCCGGCCGTGTCCAAAATGTCGCCATCGGCCAATACCTCAACAACGCCCGTGTCACCGTCAAAGGCACCGACCAGATCGTTTTCACCGATCAAACCGGCAGCTACCGCCTCTCCGGTTTACCCACCGGCACGGCGGTGCTTGAAGTTTTCTTCACCGGCCTCGATCCGCTCACACTTCCTGTGACGATCCGCGCGGGCGAAGTTACCGAGCAGGACATCTCCCTCACCAACGCCGCGCGCTACGGCACCGACGCCTCCGGCACGGTGAAACTCGATTCGTTCGTCGTCGCCACCGCGCGGGAGACCGATGGCGCCGCCATCGCCATCAACGAGCAGCGATTCGCCCCGAACATCAAAAACGTCGTCTCCGCCGACGCGCTGGGTGACGTCATGGATGGCAACGTGGGCGAGTTCCTCAAATTTATGCCGGGCATTACCGCCGAATACGATCGCGAGTCCGGCGGATCCGTCGCCTCCGTTTCCGTGCGCGGCTTCCCCACGGCGCAAGCCGTCGTCTCCGGCGACGGTCTCCAGATGGCCAACACCGGCAACCCGCAGGGCTCGTCGCGCGTGTTTCAATTCACCCAAGTTTCCATCAACAATATCGCGCGCCTCGAAGTGACGAAGGTCCCCACTCCCTCGACCCCCGCCGATTCCATGGCCGGCTCGATCGATATGGTGAGCAAGAGCGCCTTCGAGCGCAAAAACGCCCAGCTCCGATATAGCGTTGGCATCTCCGGCAACCAGCGCACGGGAAGTTTCCAAAAGGTCCCGCACACCACTGACGAGCGCGTCTACAAAATCCTGCCGAGCTTCACGTTCGACTACACGCTCCCGGTCACAAAAAACTTTGGCCTCGTCGTCACCGGCCAGAGTCAGAATCGCTTCATCGAAATGGAGTGGGTCCCGCGCGGCTTCAGTCCCACTGCGACTGGCGTCCCCGGCGCTTCACTCAGCCGCCCCTACCTGCAATCCTTTCAACTCAACAGCGTCCCGCGCGCTAACACCCGCAACGCCGTCGGCCTCAAAGCCGATTGGCGCGCCACACCGAACGGCGTCCTCTCGCTCAACGTCGAGCGCAGCCGCTTCGTCTCCGACCGCTCCAACGCCTCGATCTCCCTCACGACCGGCACCAACGGCGTGCCCAACCCCGCCACGGGCGTACCGCTCACGTTCGGCGACGACTTCACCTCCGGCGCCACCGGCCGTGGCGCCATCACCATCGGCAACGGCGGCGCCGGTGTCCGCCAACAACTCGACACCGAAGCCGTGGGCCTGCGCTATCGCTTCGACAACGGCAACTGGCGGATCACCGCCGCCCTCGGCCAATCGAGTTCCTCCGGCGGTTATCAAGACACGATCTACGGCCGCTTCCGTGCCCTCGTCATCGTCAACCGCGTCCCCGTCCGCGTGAGTTTCGCGAAGATCGACGACATCCGCCCACAGTCCATCCAAGTCTTCGACAACACCGAACGCCCCTTCGACCTCAACAATCTCGACAACTACCAGCTCAACTCCGCCACTTCTACGCCGCGCGTCATCCGCGACGGTCTCACGAACGGAAAACTGGACGTGCGCAAAACGCTGCCGGCGCTGTCGTTCCCCGTCGCGCTGCAGGTGGGCGGACTCCGCCGCGTGCAGATACGCGATGTCCGCCGTGAGAGCATCAACTGGAACTACAACGGCCCCGACGGAAATCCCGCGACCCCCGATTCGCCCGCGCTCTTCCGCAACACCGTCTACGTTAATCAGAGCGAAAATTTCGGTTTCCGAAACATGCCCTTCGTCTCCACGACCAATGCCCTGCGCGCGTTTCAAGCCAACCCGACCCTCTTCGCCAAAACTGCCGCCCAGATCACCGCCGAGGAACTTTTCCGGCTCAACAACTCCGAGTGGCTGCAAGAAGCCGTGAGCGCCGGCTACGTCCAAGGCGAATTCGGACTCTTCCACAACCGCCTCAAAGTTCTCACCGGCGTCCGTTACGAAAAAACCGACGCCGACGGCCAGGGGATCCGCAACGACCCCAATGCCGTCTGGGCGCGCAACGCCGACGGCACGTTCGCCCGCACCTCCACCGGCGCCCGCATCCGCCGCGCTGAGGCCGGTGTCGTCGGCTCGTTGCAGGAGCTCACCGTCACCCGTCAAGAGCGCGGTACCAAAGCCTCGCGCACCTACGACGGCAGTTACCCGAGCGTGCATCTCACTTATCAGATCAAAGAAAATTTCCTCGCCCGCGCCGCCTACGCCAAGACTTACGGCCGCCCCGATTTCTCAGCCATCGTTCCGAACACCACCGTCGACGAGACCGACTTCGGCAACGCCACACCCGACCCGTCGCAAATCCCTGGCCGCATCACCACGCGCAACACCGGCCTGCGTCCGTGGACCGGCGATAACTACGATCTCTCCCTCGAATACTACACGCCGCAGGGCGGCATTTTCAGCGCTGGAGTTTTCCGCAAAGAGATCCGCGACTTCTTCGGCGACGCCGTGAAAGCCGCCACCGCCGCCGACCTCGAAATCCTCGAACTCGACCCGCGCTACGTCGGCTGGCAAATCACGACCGCCTACAACGTGCCCGGCACTGCCCGCGTCGACGGCGTGGAATTCAACGCCCGCCACTCGCTCCGCGCCCTCGGCTCGTGGGGCCGCTCCTTCAGCGCCTTCGCCAACGGCACCAAGCTCAAGCTGCAGGGCGGCCGCGACGCCGACTTCGGCGGCTTCATTCCCGAGAGCGCCAACTGGGGCCTCGATTTCACCCGCAAGCCTTTCAGCGTAATGTTAAAGTGGAACTACCGCGGCCAGCAACGCGGCGGCAGCGTCCTCGCCCTCGGTCCGGACGCCTACGAATACTCCAAATCGCGCACCCGCCTCGATATCAACGTCGACTACCAACTGCGCAAAGATCTCTTCCTCTACGCGAGCGCGCAAAACGTCTTCGATATCCCGGAAACGCTCCTGCGTTTCGGTTCCCAGACCCCCGGCTACGCCCGCGTCTCGCAAATCCTAACGACCGGCGTCCAGCTCACCCTCGGGATCAAGGGGACGTTCTACTACCCACGTCATTTGGGTTTTTGACTGCGGGTAGCTGCGAGCGTGAGCGCGGGGTGCTTCGACTATCGTCCCCTCTCACGCGACGTTGGTCTATGTTTTCCTCGGCACTCACCCTCGCCCCAGCGGCGAGGGACCGCATGGCTTGCCGACCAGCCGCAGCGCGACAAAACGTAGTCCGCTTTCCCCTACGGCGCGATAAACTCCCGCCCCCCCCTTGGCTCGGACTTGTTTGCGTAGCGATCATCTTGCCGGCGCGCACGCACTCGCGATTCACCTCCGCACCGCCGTCGTTTCCGAGTTCGAGGAGCGTGTTCAGAACAGGGCGTCGAAAAACGTGCAGCGAATCGGAGGAAAGGGAGGAGCCCGCTTGCGGGCGATTCAGCGCGACCGAAGTCTCCACCAGCACCCCCTCGCCCTCCAGCGAGCTCCTGCTTCAGCCCGTTTTTCGACGTCCCCGCACACGTGAGCGTCATCCCGCGGCCCATCCCGTCGCTGACAAGCAGGATTCTCCTTCGCATGGGCACTGCCCATTCCCGTGCGGCCGCGCGGATCGTTGCGCGCGGCAACCGGATGATGGGTGCTCCGCCCCCGCACGAGGACCGACCCTCAGCGTCGCTCGCCAAAAGCTTGCCAACCCCACAACCGCCCCGCCACACCCTCACCGTCAGCGCCCCACCCCCGCGTCCACGTCAACGGATCCATTATGCTTTGTCACCCCTTCCGCCCTCGCCTCTCGCCCGCCCTCGCCGCCGTCCTCGTTTTCGCCTGCGCTTGTTCGCTGACTGGCGACGGGGTCGTCTCTTCGGCCCGCGCCCAAGCCGTCGCCACCGGCACGATCGAGGGCCGCGTCTCCAACCCCTCGACGGGCGACACCCTCGAAAAAGCCCGTCTCACGATTGAGGGCACCTCTTTCGAAACCTTCACCGATGCCGACGGGCGCTACCGTTTCACCTCGGTCCCGGCGGGCGCGGTCCGGATTCGCGCCTCCTTCACCGGCCTCACCGCACACACCGCCACGGTCATCGTTACCACGGGCCAGACTTCGTTGCTTGATGTGGCCCTCACCGCGGGCACTTCGCGGGCCAGTGCCGACGGCGGCCCCGTAAAACTCGACCATTTCGTCGTCGCCACCTCGCGGGAAATGGAAGGCGCCGCCCTCGCAATCAACGAACAGCGCTTTGCCTCCAACATCCTCAACGTCGTTTCCACCGACGAATTCGGCGCCACCGCCGAGGGCAACGTGGGCCAGTTTCTCAAACATCTTCCCGGGATGACCATCGACTACGCCGGCGGTGATGCGCGCAGCATCTCCATGAACGGCGTGCCGGGAAACAACGTGCCGATCACCGTCGGCGGTTTCGATCTCGCGAGCGGCGCCTCCGGCGGCACCGTGCGCACGATTGAACTCGAGCTCGTCTCGATCAACAACATCTCGCGTATCGAGGTTTCTTATTCGCCCACACCCGAATCGCCCGGCTCCGCCCTCGCCGGCTCCGTCAACATGGTGCCGCGCGGCGCTTTCGAACGCGTGCGACCGGTCCTCAGCGTGAGCGCGTTCGCCATGTTCCGCGACAACGAGCGCACGCTCGCCAAGACTCCGGGCCTCTTCCGCGAACCCACCCGCAAAACCCAGCCGGGGTTCGATTTTTCGTGGGTCGTCCCTGTCAACCGGCGTTTCGGTTTCACGCTCTCCGGCAACACCTCCACGCAATACGCGCCCAACGATTTGATGTCCACCGTCTGGCGCGGCACCAGCGCGGCCACCAACGGCGCCGCCTACCCCGACACCCCGATCGGCCAGCCCTACCTCACCGACTACGCGGTGCTCGACGGCATGAAGACCACCACCCGCTCCTCCATCGGCACGACGCTCGACTACAAGCTCACCGAGCGCGATCGCCTGTCCCTTTCTTTTCAATACGCCTACCTCGACGCACCGTTCAACAATCGCACGCTCACTTTCCTCGTGAGTAATACGTCCTTGGGCCAGTTCTCGACCAAGTCCACGCGCAGCAACGCCACCGGTGGTGCGCTCCAGCTCGTCAGTCAGGCGCGCAAAAAATCCGGCACGAGTTACATGCCGACTTTCGTGTGGCGCCACGATGGTGCGGTTTGGAAAATGGAAGCCGGCACCGGGCACTCCTACGCGAGCAACCACTACGTCGACATCGGCAAGGGCCTGTTCCAAAGCTCCACGGCACGCCGGAATAACGTCACTGTGACTTTCGATAACATTTCCTACCTCCGGCCCGAGACCATCACCGTCACCGAACCCCGCACGGGCCAGCCCGTCGATCCGTTCAATATCGACAGCTACGTGCTCACGGCGGCGACCTCCGTCCCCAATCACGCCTTCGACGTGCGGCGCAGCGCCTACGCCAACGCCCGTCGCGATCTCAACCTCTTCAACGTCCCCGTCGTCGTCAAAGGCGGCCTCGACGTGAAGCAAAACCTGCGCGATATCCGCGGCGCCAACACCACCTACAATTACGTCGGCGCGGATCGCCGCGCCACCGTCACGCCCACGGATCCCCTCGGCAGCGACGACGGAGCGCGCGCCGCCTTCGACACCTACACCGCCGGTCGCGGTTCGCCGTTCGGATTCCCCGGCGTCCAATGGGTGAGCAACGAGCGCTACTGGGATATCTACCAGCAGCATCCCGAATACTTCACCGTCAACGAGGCCACGGCACACACGGGGGCCGTCAATCTCTCGAAACACATCGAGGAGGTGGTCTCATCCGCCTACGTTCGCACCGACGCCGCCTTTTTCCAGCGGCGGCTGAAAGGGGTGGTCGGCCTCCGCGCCGAGCAGACCAACGTGCAGGGCGAGGGCCCGCTCACGGACCCCACCCGCAATTTCCAGCGCGACGCCGCCGGGAACGTCATTCTCCTCCCCGGCACGCGCACCGGCGCGCCGATCACGACCGACCCCGTGCGCCTCGCCCAGCTCACCCGAGTCGATCGTGGCCTGCACGCCCAGAAGGAATACCTCCGGTTCTTTCCGAGCCTCAATGTGAGTTTCAACGTCCGCGAAAACCTGATCGCCCGAGCAGGCTACTACCACTCAATCGGCCGTCCTGATTTCGCCGAATACTCCAGCGGCCTCACCCTGCCGGACACCGAAAACCTGCCGAGTGGAAACAACCGAATCACCGTCAACAACGTCGGCCTCAAGGCCTGGAGCGCGAAGTCCACCAAGGTGAGGCTCGAGTATTATTTTGAGCGGGTCGGCCAGATTTCGATCGGTGCCTTCCAACGCGATTTCGAAAACTTCTTCGGCAGTACCGTGTTCAACGCCACACCCGCGTTCCTCGCGCTCTACGGCTTGGACCCAACGACCTACGATCCCTACGACGTCGTCACGAAACACAATCTCCAGAGCACCGTGCGCATGACCGGCCTGGAATTCGACTACAAGCAGGCGCTCACGTTTCTGCCCCCGTGGGCGCGTGGCGTGCAGGTGTTCGCCAACGCCAGTGCGCTCCGCGCCACGGGTGAAGGCGCCAGCAACTTCGCCGGTTATGTTCCGCGCACCGCGAGTTGGGGTGTGAGCCTCACCCGGCCGAAATACAATGTGCGCATGAATTGGAACTACCGCGGCCGCCAGCGGCGCGGCATCGTCGCCACCGGCCGCAGCATTGAGCCCAACACCTACAACTGGGGCTCCAAGGCTCTCTACATCGACCTTACCGCCGAATATTATTTTTGGAAACAGGTCGGCCTATTCGCCAACCTCCGCAACCTCGGCACCGCCCCGCAGGACGCGGAAGTCGCCGGCCCCAGCACCCCTCCTCATGCTCAATTCCGATCCCGGCAGGACAATGCTTCCCT
>CAMCWW010000105.1:0-11936 GCA_945882935.1 Opitutus sp. GAS368 | reverse complement strand
ATCGCCTGGGCGCTCAGCTCTTTTGGGTGGCGAGGAAGGCGAGGACGTTCTCGGCCTGCTTTGCGGTGACGCCGGTGTCTTTGTAAACGATCTTCCCGCCCTTGATGAGGTAGGCCTCGCGGCTGGCGAACATGAGCGGCTCTTGGCCGAAGGCTTTGAGAACTTTCTTGTCGGTGTCGGCCAGCAGCGTGAAGGCGAATTTGTTCACGTCTTTGAACTCTTTCTGTTTCTCGACGGTGTCGGTGCTGACTCCGATAATGGCGACACCCTTGGCGGCGAGCTCGGCGTTGGCATCACGGAGGGAACAGCCCTGCTTCGTGCAGCCGCCGGTGAGCGCTTTTGGATAAAACCAGACGAGCGTGTAGGCGTTTTTGGCGTAGACGTCGGCGAGGTCGAGGGTGACACCGGCATCGGTGGTGGCGGACGCGACAGGAGCGGCGTCGCCGACCTTGAGGGGCGCGGCGGAAGCGGCGGAAGAGAACATGGCGAGGAGGGAGGATAACACGAGGAGGGTGCGGAATTTCATGGCGTGAGAACCAAAACGGAGCCGGGTGGCTTTCGCAAGCCGGCGACTGCTTTTGGGGCAAAAGAGCGCCCGCGGGTTGCGCGGAGCGAAGGGCGGCGTTGGGTGCGCGGATGGGGTTGATGATAAATTTTAAACCGACGCGGACGGCGGCGCAGGCGCGGCTGGCGGAATTTTTGCCGGCGGCGGGAGCCTATGCGGCGGAGCGAAATTTTGTGCGGCCGGGAAGCGATCACGTCGCGCGGCTCTCGCCGTGGTTGCAGAAGCGACTGCTGTTGGAGAGCGAAGTCGTAGCGGCGGCGCGGGCGCGTTGGACGTTTCCTGCCGTCGAAAAATTTGTGCAGGAAGTGTATTGGCGCACGTATTGGAAAGGGTGGCTGGAGCAACGCCCCGCCGCGTGGACGCGGTGGATCGAGGCGGTGCCGCGCCTGCGCGACGGTTTGCGGGGCGAGCGGCGGAGCGCGTGGGAGGCGGCGTGCGCCGGGCGGACGGGGATTGCGGGCTTCGACGATTGGGCGCGCGAGCTGGTGGCGACGGGCTACCTCCACAACCACGCCCGGATGTGGTTCGCCTCGATTTGGATTTTCACGCTGCGGCTGCCCTGGGAGTTGGGGGCAGCGTTCTTTTTTGAGCTCCTGCTCGATGGGGACGCGGCGAGCAACACGCTCTCGTGGCGCTGGGTCGCGGGACTCCAGACGGCGGGGAAAACCTACGTGGCGCGCGCCGACAACATCGCGCATTACACCGAGGGCCGGTGCGCGCCGGCGGCGGGACAGCTTGCGCCCGCCGCGTTTGCGATCACGGAGGAACCGCTGCCCAAAGTGGCGCCCTGGACCGAGGATGGTTTGTGGAGTGCCGCGGCTGCGGCGGGTGGGGCAGGGGAACGCGTGGGACTCTGGCTTCACGCCGAGGACCTTGCGGTGGAAATTGGCGAACTGGCGGGGGAGAACATTGCGTCGGTCAACGCGGCGTGGCCGACGGGAATCGCGGCGCGCGCCGGCTGGGGTGAGAGCTTGGCCGGGTGGACGCGAGCCGCGCTCGGCGACGGCGCGACGCGGGCCGGAGCGCACTTCGGGGTGGTCGCGATGGGCGGAGCAACAGACGACCTTGCGGCGGAGCTGGTGGAGTGGGCAAAGACGCAGGGCCTGCGGCGCGTGGTCGCGTATCGGCCGTTTGTCGGGCCGTGGCTCGACGAGGGGCTCGCGGCCGAGCGAGCGTTGGGCGCGGCGGGAGTTGCGCTGACCTGGCGGCGGCGGGCTTGGGATACCGAGCTTTTCCCGCACGCGGGGCGCGGGTATTTTCCCTTTTGGGAGCGAGTGAAGGCGGCGGGTTAAAACGTGCGCCGTCTCTGGGGCGACAGCCGATCCTTACACGTCGCAGATCCGCACGGCTTCGCTGAGTGAGGTCACTTTGTCGCGCAGGGGAATAAACTCTTGGCCGACGTAGCCGCGGTAGCCCGTGGCGACGATCGCCTGCATGATCGGGCGGTAGTTTATTTCCTGCGTCCCGTCGATTTCGTTGCGCCCGGGGACGCCCGCCGTGTGGTAGTGACCGATCCAGTCCTTGTGCTGCTGCACGCGCCGGATCACGTCGCCGTGCATGATTTGCACGTGATAGATATCGAAGAGCACTTTCACACGCTCCGACCCGACGAGTCGGCAAATCTCCACCGAGTGGTCGATATCGTCGCAGAAATAGTCCGGGTGCCCCTTCATTTCCTCGGGCACCTTGGAGTTTAGCATCTCGAGGCAAACGGTTACTTTCTTCTCCTCGGCGTAGCCGGCGATTTTCTTCAACCCCTCGACCATGTTTTTGGTGCCGGCTTCGTCGGAGATTCCGCGCCGAAAGCCGGAAAAGGTGATCACCGACGGAAACTCCGCGGCCGCCGTGGCGTCGATCCGCTCTCGCAGCACCTTGAGGCACTCCGCGTGCTCCTCGACGTGCGCGAAGCCTTTCGCGAAACCGTGACTGCCCGTCAGCGCACACCCGAGGCCGTGTTTTTTGAGCAGGGGAAAGTTGTTGGGTGTGGTCAGTTCGACCGAGGGAATTCCCAATCGCACGGCCACCGTGCACAACTCCTCCAGCGTCATCGGCCGGAAACACCACGGGACCACCGATTGCAGAACCCGGCCGTTTTTCGCGCGATAGACCTCCGCCTCGGCCGCGCGGCCGGTTGCCGCGCCGGCGGTGAGACCCGCCGCCGCCAACGCCGCCGCTCCGCGCAGAAGATCGCGACGGGATAATTTAGATTCGGGGCCGGGCGCAGTCGGGGTCGAATTCATCCCAGCTACTTCGCGCCCAAACCATCGGAGGATTCAAGCCTTCGCTGCGCTGTTTTCGCTGGGCAGGCGAAGACTTCGCAAGCGAGAGGCCAAAGATGACTGTTTGTTGCTCCCCAAAACGGCCGCACCCAGCGCTTACGGCCGACCGCAGGCCGCTCACGCTTATGTCGGCGAGGTGGTCGATGCTGAACTTGAGGGTGATCTCGCGTTTCTCGCCGGGTTTGAGGTCGACGGTCCATTTGAGCATGGGCTCAAGGGCGGCTTGGTCGGCGGTGATTTTTGGGCGCTGTTCGGCGAGGAAGTTCAGGGCGGAGGTGAGCTCGGCGGTGGAGATGCGAGTGACGATGGTGCGCCGGCCGCGAAACCACCCTGCGCCTCTACCAACGCACGCTCCTGCTCGGCACCGACCAACGCCCGGCAACGCCCTCTGGCGAAATCTCAGGTTGCATTAGCTTGGGTCGGTAAGCGCTCCCCTCGACTGCTTGCGGCGGAAAAAATTTGCGGCGCGCCTTCATGGAAAACTGCAAGAGCGAGAGTTCCGAAATGGGACCGCTGCCGGCGCCAAACTCCCGCCACGAGCGCCTCAGCTCGCCTCACCCAGCGGGATTGAGCGGCTTGAGGTTTGGCTTGGAGGGAGATTTTCGGAACTTGCGCCGGAAGCGCCGGGACTAAAAAGTGTTCATTCCTGTCAATCTGCTGGCTGTGTCCGCAGGTGAGCCTTTGGCTCACTTGTTCGCATCTTGCTCCCTTGGCATGGTTTTAACTTTCGCCGAGATTCTTCGCCCACCGTCCCTTTCCTTATGTTGTCCTTATTGTCCCTCCGCCTCGGCGTCCGCGCGCTCGTCCGCACGAGTTCATTTGTGGTTGCCTCGGCCGCCGCGCTCATCGGCCAGACACCTTCCGCCAACGACGGTTTCGACCCCAATCTCAACGGCCCCGTGTTCGCCGCCGTCACCCAGCGCGATGGCAAGGTCATCGTCGGCGGAGCGTTCACCACCGTCCTTCCCAACGGGGCCTCGGACCGCATCGATCGCGTTAATTTTGCCCGGTTTAACAGCAATGGCACGCTCGATTTGGAATTCAACCCGTCCCCGAACGGTCACGTCACCGCCATCGCGCTCCAGCCCGACGGCGGCATTATCATCGGCGGATTTTTCACTCAGCTTCAGCCCAACAATTCCAATCCTGCGCCCGCCGCGCTCCGCAATCGCCTCGCCCGCATTCTGCCCGACGGCCGGGTCGATCCTACCTTTAACCCCGATGTGGGCGGTGCCGGCGCCCCGCAGGTCACCTCGATCGTCGTCCAAGCCGATGGACGGATCGTCATCGGCGGCACCTTCCGCTCGGTTGGTGGCGTGGCCCGGAATTACCTCGCCCGTCTGTTGGCCTCCGGCGCGGTCGATACCTCGTTCAACCCCAACCCCAACGCCGCCGTCCTCAGCCTCGCGCTCTACGGCGACGGCAACAAAATCCTCGTCGGCGGTTCGTTCACCTCGTTGAGCCCTGAGAACGGCGTCACCACCACCCGCACGCGTTTTGCCCGGCTGAATCCGAACGGCACGCCCGATTCCGAGTTCGATGCAAAGCCCGACAATGCCGTCACCACGATCGCCGTGCAGACGGACGGCAAAATCATCCTCGGCGGCTCGTTTAACGCTATCGTCCCCAGCGGTTCAACGGCCACGACGACCCGCAGCCGTCTCGCCCGGCTCAACGCCGACGGTTCCCTCGATACCGCGTGGAATCCGAATCCCAACGCCCAAGTCAACGCCCTCTTGATTCTGCCCGACGGCACGCTGCTGGTCGGTGGCGCTTTCACCAGTCTGCGCCCCAGCAACGACGCGGGATCGACCAGCCGGCCTTATGTGGCGCGTCTCCTGGTCGACGGCAGCCTCGACGTGACGTTCAACAGTTCCGGTAACGGCGCGGTGCAAGCCCTCGCGCTCCAAGCCGACGGCAAGGTCATCGCCGGCGGTTATTTTACCCAATATCGTGCCGGCGCGACCATTGCCCCGGTCAATCGGAACTACCTGGCTCGCCTCAACGCCGACGGCTCGGTTGACACGACCCTCGACCCGACGTCCAACGGCCGCATCGTCGTCCAAGCGGTGCAGTCCGACGGCAAAGTGCTTGTCGGCGGCAACTTCTTGATTCTGGGCGGCGTGACCCGTAACTTCCTCGCTCGCCTCAATGCCAACGGCACGGTGGACACCACCTTTGCCCCGGTCGCCAACGATATTGTCAACGCGGTCGTCGTTCAGGCCAACGGCCAGATCGTCATCGGCGGCGCGTTTACGAACATCAGCGGCATTCCCCGTCGTTACCTCGCCCGGCTCAACAGCGATGGCTCGGTCGATGCCGCGTTTGACCCCGCGCCCAACGCCCAAATCACCGCGCTCGCGCTCCAAAGCGCCGACCAAAAGATCGTGGTCGGCGGAGCCTTCACCGCGCTCCAGCCCAACGGCGTATCTGCGACCACTAACCGCGGCTTCATCGCCCGCCTCAATCCTAATGGCACGCTCGACAGCTTCGACCCCGGCGCCAACTCCTCGCCCACCGTCATCACCGTGCTGAGCGACGGCAAGATCCTGATCGGCGGCAATTTCACGTTCTTCACGCCCAACGCGGGCACCGCTTCGACCGGTCGCGCGTATTCTGCGCGCCTGAATTCCGATGGCACAGTCGATACCTCGTGGGACACCGGGATCAACGGCAACGTCTTCACCCAAGCGGTGCAAAGCGACGGGAAGATCGTCGTCGCCGGCGCGTTCAACACCGTCGCTCCGAAAGGCGCCGCGAGCCTCACCGTGCGCTACTTCATCGCGCGCTTCAATGCCGACGGCACCCTTGACACCGCGTATAACCCCCGCGCCAGCGACCAGATCAACACCCTGGCGCTTCAGTCCGACGGCAAAATCGTTGCCGGTGGCCTCTTCAGTTTCTTCCGCAACCAGGACGACCTCACGAAGAGTGTGAACATCAACCGGATCGCCCGCCTCAACACCGACGGCTCCGTGGACACGGCGTTTAATCCCAATGGTGGCGGCCAGGTCAACGCCATCACGGTTCTGGCCAGCGGTCAGATGATCGTGAGCGGCGGTTTCAACGCCCTCACCCCGGCGGGCCAAGGCCTCGTGCTCGCCCCTAATCGCATCGTCCGGCTCAACGCCAACGGCACCGTTGACGGCGCCTTCGACCCCGCTGCGACTCCCGCCACCGGCCAAATCACGACCTTGGCGGTTCAGCCCGATTCCCGGCTGCTCGTCGGCGGCTCGTTTACCAATTTTGCCGGGGCCACGAGCCGTAACCTCGCCCGCTTCACCCTCGGTGGGGCGGCCGATACCAATTTTAACCCCAACCCCGACGGTCCTGTCTCCGCCCTCATTGTGCAGCCCGCGCGCGGCAACGCCTTGGTGCAGACCGCGAACTTCGGCTGGTTCGAGCGCGATAGCGCCCTGCGCGCCAGTTTCAACCATTTCGGTGTTCGCCAACTCATCGGCGAGATTCGGGCGGTGCTCGTCCAGCCGGACGGCAAAATCATCATCGCTGGAGCCTTCACGAATCAAACCGGACTCACCAATTCGAATCTGGCTCGGCTCACGCCGGATGGAGAGTTTGATTCAAGTTACAAACCGCTGATCAACGGCAGCGTTTTCGCGCTCGCCCTCCAAGCCGACGGTAAGCTCATTCTCGCCGGCTCGTTTGACCAGGTGAATTCGACCGCCCGCGGCCGCATCGCCCGTCTCAATACCGACGGTTCCCTCGACACCGCTTACAACCCCACCGCCGGCGCCGACGTCCGCGCGCTCGCCCTCCAAACCGACGGCAAGCTCGTCCTCGGCGGTGATTTTACGACCCTCCAGCCCGGCGCCACCGGCACGGCGGTCGGCCGTAGCTACCTTGCCCGGCTCAACACCGATGGCACGATCGACACGCCCTACAACCCCACGGCCAACGCGGCGGTGAACGCGCTGGTCTTTCAGAGCGACGGCAAGCTGCTGGTGGGCGGCTCATTCA
Organism: Opitutus sp. GAS368; assembly: GCA_945882935.1. Lineage (GTDB taxonomy): Bacteria > Verrucomicrobiota > Verrucomicrobiia > Opitutales > Opitutaceae > Tous-C4FEB. The sequence continues at coordinate 5,114 of CAMCWW010000105.1, read as the reverse complement.
CCAGTCTGCAACCCGGCGCGACCGGCACGGCGGTGAATCGCAGCAATCTGGCCCGCCTCAATGCCGATGGCACCGTCGACAGTTACAACCCCGGCCCCAACGCGGCGGTCAACGCGATCACCATCCAGCCGGCCGACGGCAAGGCCATCATCGGCGGCGCCTTCAATGGCGTCCGACCCGATGAGCAAGCCGTCTACGCCCGCGCCGGTATCGCCCGGTTGAACCTCGACGGCACCCTCGACTCCAATTTTGACCCGTCGGCCAACGGCGCCGTCAACGCGCTCGCCGCCTTCGCCGACGGCACGATTTTAGTCGGCGGCGATTTCACCACGTTCCGTCCCAACGGCGCCGCCTTCTCCACCGCGCGCACCCGCCTCGCTGTGATCGACAGCGACGGCGCGCTCAACCCCGGTTTTAATCCCGGCCCCACCGGTTCTGTCTTTGCAGTTCGGGCCCTCGCCGACGGCAGCATCCTCGCCGGCGGTCGCTTCAACGGGATTCAAGGCGACGGCAGCCTCCTTGTCGGCGGGAACTTTGCCACCATCGGCGGCTCTCAAAACGCCAACCTCGCCTTCCTCGACGGCGACGGTAACGCCTCTCCTTTCTTCACGCCCAATCCCAACGGCCTCGTCGCGGCCCTCGCGCAACAGGCGGATACCCGCCTGATCGTGGGCGGCAACTTCACGAGCATCGCCGGCCTGCCTCGCGCCCGCCTCGCCCGGCTGACGCTCGCCGGTGTGATCGACACCACCTTCAACCCCGGCGTCGACGGGCTCGTCTCGACGCTCTCGGTGCAGGCCGATGGCCGCATTTTGCTCGGCGGCACGTTTGCCAACGTCGCCGGCACGGCCCGCGCCAACCTCGCTCGTCTCACTGCGGCCGGCGCGATCGATTCCGCCTTCACGGCGGTGACCAACGGTTCGGTTTTTGCGCTCCGAATGTTGCCCGACGGCAAGATCCTCATCGCTGGCAGTTTCACCGCGGTGAGCGGAACCGCCCGGAACCGCCTGGCTCGGCTCAACGCCGACGGCTCGGTTGATCCCGCGTTTACGGCCTCGGTCGGCAACGGTGAAGTGCGCAGCCTCGCGCTTTCCGCCGACGGCAAGATCACCCTCGCCGGCACCTTCACCACCGTGTCCGGTGCCCCCCGCGCCAACGTTGCCCGCCTCAATGCCGACGGCTCGCTCGACGCCGCGTTCAATCCCGCCACCAACGGCACCGTTTTTGCCGCGATTCTCCAAGGCGACGGCGCTCCGGTGCTTGGAGGCACGTTCAGCACGGCCGGCGGCTTGTCTCGCGTGAACTTGGCCCGTCTCGCCACCACCACGTCGGCCACGCAGGCGATCGTCGCCGCCGCCAACCGCACTTCGGTTACTTGGAACCGCGGCGGCGGTAGTCCCGATGTTTCGGCCGTTCGCTTTGAGTTCTCGACCGACTCCGCCAATTGGACCGCGATCGGGACCGCCACCCGCGTGGGCACCACGGCCAATTGGCAGCTCACGGGCCTGAACCTTCCGGCCGCGGACACCTTTTACATCCGCGCCTCGGGTGCGACGGCTGGCCTCCTTCGCGCCGTTCAGGCGTTTAATTTCTCCGTCGTTCCCGCGTTCAACTCCGCCAACTCCGTCGGCACCACCAGCGGCAATCAGTTCCTCCTCGCCACGGGCACGGGGGCGACGGCCGCTTACGCGGCCGAGGGATTGCCGCCCGGTTTGGCGCTGAACTCCGACACCGGGGTGATCTCCGGCATCGCGACGACCGCTGGCACCTATGGGGTCATGGTCACAGCGACCAACGCCGGCGGCACCGTCGCCCGCGCGCTCAGCATCACGGTCTCGCCCCCGGGCAGCACCTCCGTCGGCCCCGCGATCCTTTACAATCTCGCCTCCCGCGCGACCATCGCCGGCTCCGGCCTCACGACCATTGGATTCTCGGTCTCCGGCCCGGGTAACAAATCGGTGCTCATCCGGGCCTCCGGTCCTGCGCTCGCGGCGTTTGGCGTTACCGATGGCATCGCCCGTCCCCGCCTGCGTCTCTTCAGCGCCGTCGGCGCGGTCGTGTTGGAGAATGCGGGCTGGGCCAACAATTCCGAAGTCGCGGCCACGGCCGCTCGTCTCGGTGCGTTCGCGTATACCGCCGGCAGCGTTGATGCGGCCGCCGTGGTCTCGCTCGCGCCCGGCAACTACTCCGTGCAGGCCGGCGACGATGCCGCCCGCGGCGGCTCGGTCCTCACCGAGATTTACACCGCCGAAGCCGTGGCCACTGCGACCCTCATCAATCTCGCGGCGCGCGCGCCGGTCGCGGTGGGTCGCCCGCTGATCGGCGGCTTTGTCGTCACCGGTGAGGCGGGCACGGTGCAACGTCTCCTGCTCCGCGGCGTCGGCCCCGGTCTGGGCAAATTCGGAGTCGCGGGCGCACTCGGTGATCCCGTGATCAAGGTCTACAATTCCGCCGGTGCGCTCATCGCTTCCAACGACGACTGGAGCGGTGCCGACCTCGCGGCACTCGCGCCGTTCGCCCTCGACGCCGGCAGCAAGGACGCAGCGCTCATTTATTCGTTCTCGCCCGGCGCCTACACCCTAGAAGTCAGCACCACCGGCACCGCCGGCGAAGCCCTCGCCGAGATTTATTCCGCGCCGTAAGCGTGAGGGGCGCGGTCGGGTCGCGCCCGGGTTCACCCGGCGGACTTATCTCCGCCGGCTTTATTCTCACCCGGTCTTCGCGGTCAGGACCGCGAGCTGTTTTTCCAGCTCGCGCACTTTCAAAGCCAACTCGGGCAACCGCTGAATTCCGATCCATTGGCGCTTGGCCTGCTTGTCGGGCACCGCGGGATAACCGAGCACGGTTTCTTTTTCCGCCACGTCGCGCATCACCCCGGATTTCGCGCCGATGGTGGATTGGCGTCCGATCTTGAGGTGCCCGCCCACGCCCGATTGTGAGGCGATCACGCAGTAGTCGCCGAACACCGTGCTGCCGGCGAAACCGCATTGGCCGAGGATCAGACAGTGTTGCCCAAAAACGACGTTGTGCGCGACGTGCACGAGGTTGTCGATTTTGGTGCCGCTACCGATCACCGTGGACCCGAGGGCCGCACGGTCGATAGCCGTGTTGGAGCCGATCTCGACATCGTCGCCGATGACGACGTTGCCGACCTGGAGAATTTTGACGTGCCGGCCTTGGTTGAACACATAGCCGTAGCCATCGGAGCCGATCACTGTGCCGGCATGGATTGCAGTGCGATGGCCGATTTGGGTGTGAGAATAAATGACGACGTTGGGAAACAGCCGGACATCGTCGCCGAGCCGGCTGTCGTGCGCGACGTGGTTGCCACCGAGCAAGGCCGAGCGTGCGCCGACCTGGACGCGTTCCCCAATCGCGCAACCCGGACCGATGTGTGCGGTGGGATCAATCTGCGCGGAGGCCGCGACCGTCGCGGTCGGATGGATGCCGGGAGCGAACGTTGCAGGCGGAAAAAACAGCGGGATAACCTGCGCGGCCGCGATGCGTGCATCGGGCACGCGGATGATGACTTTCGTCGCCGAAGTGAACGGACCCGAAACCAAGATCGCCGCCGCCGCGCTGGCTTCGGCGGCGGCGAAGTAGCTCTCTTTTTCCGCAAACGTGAGGTCGCCGGGTTGGGCGCGGTCGGCGGCGGCGAAACCGGTGAGCGGGGTTTCGCCGTTGCCGACGACTTCGCCCTTGAGCAAAGCGGCGATTTGCGCGGCGGTGAACGTCATGGCGGCGCCCCGGTCACAATCCCCGCACGCCGACCATGCGTTGCTCCGCGACATCCCAGACTTTCAGCCTCAAGCAACGCACAATATCCGAGGGCCGGAGCGTGGTGGTCTTCGGCGCTTGCAGCTCCGGGATCGCCGCGAGCACCTCGGGCAAACGGTAGAAAGGGATGCGGTGGTTGAGATGATGGATGTGGTGATAGCCGATGTTGGCGGTGAACCATGCCAGCACGGGATTCATTTTCATATAGCTGGACGATTCGAGCGCGGCTTTTTCGTAGGTCCAGCCGTCTTTCTCGGCGAATGAGACGCCCGGGAAATTGTGCTGGGCGTAGAAAAGATACGAGCCGAGCGCATCCATGACGAAGTGGGGGAGCAGTTGCCCGAGCACCAGCGCGGTCCAACCGCCGGTCAGGAAGAGCGTCACGCTGATCGCGAGGTGGACGATGATTGCGACCAGGCAGTCGAGGTGCTCGCGCGGATGGTTGTAGAACGGGTAAATGCACATCCCTTGGAGAAACATGAACACGTAACCAAAAAGGATCGTGAGCGGGTGCCGCACGAAGAGATACATGATCCGTTTGCCGGTCGAACTGCGCCGATACTGGTCGGTGGTCATGATCGGATAGGAGCCGATGTGGGAGCCGCGCAGCTTGGAATTGTGGTTGTGGTGATGATTATGGGAACTGCGCCACACGCTGCTCGGGCTGAGAGCGAGAATGCCAAAAATGCGCATGAGGCCCTCGGCGATTTTCGAGCCCGGCAGGATCGCGTGATGTTGCTGGTCGTGGTAAATGACGAAAAACCGCACGAGAATCAGCCCGGCGAGCACACTGCAAACGAGCCGGGCGACAAAAGGGAGACCAGAAAGCGCACCGGCCAGCGCGACGATCAGCACGGTGAGGGTAGATAGAATCGCCCACCAACTTTTGACCGGGTCGTCCTTGGCAAATGGCTTCGTCGCCAGAATGAGTTCGGTTCCTTCAAGCGGAGCATTTGGGCGGGAGGGAGCGGCGATCATAACCATTATCCTAGATGCTCACTTTCGGCCCTCGCGCAAGGCCGCACTCGGTGTCGTTTTTGAAACACAAGTGGGGTGAACTACCAATTGTCGGAGCGGAACGGCGCCGCTGGCAGACCCGAACCGTTGTAGAGATTGGCCTCCGGGGCGTTAGACCAAGCGTAGCGGACGGCCACGGGATCGCGCACCTCGGGCGCGGAGACGAGGAGCGTGTCGCGGATGATTTGCGCCGTTGCCGGACGGAAAACGCGGTCGGCGCCCGCAACTTCTAGGCTCTGAACGGGCCGGTCGTGGGCGACCAGTCCGTCGCCGGCGTGGGCAAAGGTCACCCGCAGCGCCGCCCCCTCGCGTGTAGCCGC
>CAMCWW010000104.1:0-12095 GCA_945882935.1 Opitutus sp. GAS368 | reverse complement strand
AAGCTCACGAGCAGCGCGCTGTCGGCGCTGCCTTCGGCGAGCGCGAACGAGCCGACGCGCGCGGTGGCGGCGCGGATCTCGGCGGCGTTCGGCGCGGAGTTCCAGCGGGTGTTGCTTTGAAAGGCTTCGTCGCCGGCGAAGAGGGTGAGCACGGGTTGCGCGAGGGGGCCGGCGACGTTGAACTGCGCGAGGCCGGGGCCGATGGCGCGGATGAGCACGGTCTTGGCGGCGCCGGGGCCGACGGTGAGGCCGGGAATCAAGATCTGCGCGCCGAGGCCGACTTGGGCGCGGACGGAAAGGTTGATGAGGCCCGCGGTGCCGGTGCTCGTGGGATCGGCGTCGTAGAGTTCGACGAGCGCGACGCCGGTCGCGCCGTTGGCGGCGGTGATTTGCGCGGTGTAGTTGCCGGGCGCGAGGGTGGCGAGCAGGGCGCTGTCGGCGCTGTTCTCCGCGAAGGCAAACGCGCCGATGCGGGCGGCGGCGCTGCGGATGTCGGGGGAGTTCGCGGCGGTGTTCCAACCGGTGTTGGCGGCGAGAATCTGGGTATCGCGGTAAAGGGTGAGGGTGGGGCGGGGGATCGCGCCGGTGACGCCGAAGGGGATGAGGGCGGGGCCGGCGGCTCGGATGAGAAGTGTTTTCGGCGCATCGGCGACGGTGAAGCCGGGGATGAGCGTGGCGCTGCCGCCGAGGGCTTGGGCGCGGGCGGCGAGGTTGAGGAGGCGACTGGCGGGCGCGGGCGTCGCGAGGGCGGCGATCCACTGGGCGAGGAGCGACTCGGCGGCGAGGTCGCGTTCGTTGCTCGAGATCGGCGGCATGCGGGCGGCGCCGTTGCCGGCGAGGCGGGCGGGCAGTTGTGAGCCGGTAGTGTCGCCGGGGACGAGGACGCGATGGGTGGCGTTGCCAGCGGCAGTGGCGAGCGGGCCGTTGATGATGCCGGAGAGGGAGAGCGGGGTGTTAAAGCGGGCGTCCCAGAGGCCGCCGCCGGGTGAGCCGGGTTGGTGACATTGAGCGCAGTTGGCGTCGAGGTAGGAGCGGGCGCGGTGCTCAAGCGACTTGGTGAAATCGTCGGCGGGCGCGAGGGTGGGGAGCGCGGCGGGCGGTGTGGGGAGCGCGGGCGTATCGAAATAACCGGCGGCGGCGAGGGCGGTGAGTTGGTGGGCGGGATCGGCGGACGAGGCGGCGCCGAGCGGGAAGGGCCGGTTGAGCTGGCGAGTGTTGAAACTGAGAGCGTAGCCGCCGGCGGGTGTGTGGCATTGGAGGCACTCGCCGCGGCCGGGAAAGCGCCAGACCTGGGGGCGGGTGACGCTGTTTTCTGTGATGTTGAACGTGGCGTCGGCACCGGCTTCGGGCACGAGTGCGGCGTCGGTCTGGGCGTCGTTCCAGCGGTAGGTGAGGCCGTAGATGTTGTCGGTGGTCTTGACGAGGAACCGCGTCTCGAGGCGGCGGGCGGTGGCAGGCACGCCGCGGGTTGTTTCAAGATCAAAGTGTTTCACCCAGACGGCGCCGGTGGGGAGCGACCAGTTGGCGGTGGGGGAGAAGCCGAAGGTGCCGGTGGTGGCGGAGGGCAGGGCGAACCAGCGGCGTTTTTTGGCGTGGTCGGACCAGAAGGAGATGTTGGGCTCGTAGGCGACGAGGCCGGGGGCGGGGGTGAGCGTGGCGAGATCGGAGAACGCGCCGGTGGCGGAGAGCGTGGCGGGGAAGGGCGTGCCGCCGGGGGCGGGGTTGGCCACGAGACGTTTGATGGCGCTCTCCTGAATGTCGGCGATGAGGACGTCGCCGGTGGCGGGGTTTAGGCCGAAGGAGACGATGCCGGGATCGGTGGCGAGGCGTTGCACGCGGGCGGCGGGCACGGCGTTGGTGCCGTCGGGCAGAAGGGCCCAGAGGCCGCCGGATTCGTAGTCGGCGAAGAGGTAGTGGCCGAAGAGCGCGGGGTAATGGTTGCCGCGCACGACGAGGCCGCCGGTGACGGATTGGCCAGAGGAGCGCGGGTAGTCCCAGACGGGGTCGGCGAAGGCGGCGGTCGCGGGAGCATTGGGGCGGGTGCCGGCGATGAAGCCCTCGCGAAACGGCCAACCGTAGTTGGCGCCGCGGGCGATGACATTGATTTCTTCGCGTGCGCCCTGGCCGACGTCGGCGCACCAGAGCAGGCCGGTGGCGGAATCGAAGGAAAAGCGCCAAGGGTTGCGCAGGCCGGCGGCCCAGAATTCGGTGCGGACGGCGGCGGGATTGACGGGCGCGCCGTTGAACGAGGTGGTGCCGACGAACGGATTGTCGGGCGGGACGGCGTAGGTGCCGGGGTGGACGGCGGGGTGGGCGTTGGGGGCGAGCGAGCTGGGGCGGAGATCGACGTCGAGGCGCAGGATCGCGGCGAAGAAATCGCGGTCGATGCGTTGGCCGTTGGCGTATTGGTCGTTGGCACCGCCCTCGTCGCCGAGGGAAAGGTAGAGATAGCGATCGGGGCCGAAGGCGAGTTCGCCGCCGTTGTGATTGGAGGCCTCGTCGCGCTGGGTGAGGAGAGGCAGTTGGGAGGCGGGATCGGCGAGATTGGGGTCGGTGGCGGAGACGCGATAGCGGGCGAGGCGGTTGTGCAGACCGGAGCCGGCGGCGGTCGTGGTGTTGAGGGTGAACCAGACGTAGAAAAAACCGTTGCGCGTATAGTCGGGGTGGAAGGCGAGGGCGAGCAGGCCCTGTTCGCCGGCGCTGCTGCCGACGAGGGCGGTGAGATCGAGGAAGACGCTGCGGGTCGGGGTGGTCGCAAGGGAGTTGAGGACAAGGATGCGGCCGGTCTTCTCGACGACGAAGAGGCGATTGGTCTCGCCGGGTGGGGTGACGAGGGCGATGGGCTGGCTGATCGCGAGGGAGGCGAAGACTCGCTCGGTGGAATAGGTGGAGGCGGGCGGAACGACCGGCAAGCGGAGCGTGGTCGCGGCGACGCGGGTGAGGGGCTGGGCGGAGACCGCGCCGGCGAAGGTAATGACCGAAGCGATGACGACGGCGGTGAACGTGCGCGGGATCATAGGCACGCGGAAGACCGTAGCAGGATCGGAAAGTTCGGCAAGCGGGCGCGATGAAGGGGCGCGGTTGTGATGAAAAATTAACCTTGGGCGGGAGGCGTGAGGGTGAACCCACGATGAACCGGTGGAGATCAGGAAATGAGTGGGCTGCGCCGCGAAGGGTGGAGCGATCGACGGCCCTCGGTTTGAGCAGAGCTTACAACAAATACCGTGCGCGAGGTGTTCTTTTTGGCGCACGGGGGCGGTGGCGGGGTGCGGGCGGTTTTTTCGGCGCCCTCGGCTTTGGTGCTTCAATCGGACTGAGTCCTTGGCGGGCTGAATCCGGAACGCAACGAGGGCGTCGCGGCTCCAGGGAAATGAGGAGAACGAACGGGTTCGTCTTCTCGTAAATCGTGGGAGAGGTTTGCGGACAATGAACTGGGAGGAAGCCTATCAAAAGCAGGAAGTGTTCTGGAATCGGGGTAAACCCTCGCCGCCGCTGCGGCAGTTTTTGGAGCGGCATCCGACGCGCGGGCGCACCTTGGTGCCGGGCTGCGGTCACGGTCACGAAGTCTCTCTCGCCGTAGAACACGGGCTCGATGCGGTGGGCCTCGATCTTGCGCCGACCGGAATCGCCGAGGCCTGTGCGCTCTATCCGAAGCTGGCCGAGCGCTTCGTCGTGGGTGATTTATTTAACCCGCCGGCCTCGTGGCGCGGGGGCTTCGATGTCGTGCTCGAGCATACGTGCATGAGCGGGCTGCACCCTTCGCTGCGCGCCGATTATCGGCGGGGCATCGACCTGACGTTGCGACCGGGCGGTCTTTTGGTCGGGGTATGGTTCATCGACCCGCAGCTCGATCCGGGAGAGGAGGGGCCGCCGTTTGCTTTTCCAGTCGCGGAACTCACGGCGCTTTTTGCCGACGGCTACGAGATCGTGCACGATTATGTGCCGGATGTTTCGTTTCCTTCGCGCGTGGGGCAGGAACGGGTGCGCGTGCTGCGGCGGCTGCAGTAAAGCGGCGCGCCCGAAGAAAGAATCAAAGCGGGCGCACCAACAACTCTTCAATGACCGCGCGGGGCGGAAGCGAGACGGCGAGCCATACGCAGGCGGCGATATCGGCGGGCTGCATCATCTTCGCGCGCGCCTCGGGCGGCGGGGGGATGGGGCGTTTGTTGAGGATGTCGGTGTCGATGTCGCCGGGGAAGATCGAGCACGCGCGCAAGCCATTGGGGCGCTCCTCGGCGTTGAGCGATTGGGCGAGGCCGGTGAGACCGAATTTCGAGGCGACGTAGGCGACGCCGGCCTTGGGGCTGGCCTTGAGACCGGCCTCGGAGTTGATGAAGACGAAAGTGCCGGCACGGCGTGCGCGCATCGCCGGGAGCAGCGCCTGCACGCAGTAAAACGGGCCGTGGAGATTCGCGGCCATCAGCTCGTGATAAGCGGCGACGGGCAACTCGGACCAACTGCGGCGCGGGGTGTTGGTGCCGGCGGCGTTGATGAAGGCATCGACTTGGCCGAACCGCGCGAGCACCGAGGCGGCCAGAGCGGCGACGGCCGGTTGATCGCCGATATCGCAGGCGAAGGCGCGGAGGAATTTGCGCGATGCAGCAGGGACGAGGGCGATCGTGGCGGCAAGGGCATCGGCGCGGCGACCCACGAGGGCGACGCGCCAGCCCTCGGCGGCAAGCTTGAGGACGACGGCGCGGCCCACGCCGCTACCGGCACCGGTGACGAGGGCGACGGGGGGAAGGAGGGAGGCGGAGGTCTTTTTCGGCATGATGTAGGGCTGCTGATTCGAATGCGTGTAGGTTCGAGATGGGATCTAAAAGTGAGGCGGTGCTAGCGGCGAGAAACAAGGTGAAGTCGGCATGGTTTGCGGAAGGTCGTGTATCGGCCTACTCAAGATTTATACCAGCGTCCTTTAATTTCTAGATGTTTGTCATTGGCGAGGTGCGCGAAGCGCGCCGTGGCAATCCAGTGGATTGCTTCGTCGCTACGCTTCTCGGAATGACGGGCTTCTAGGAAGCCGGGGAATTGGGTAGGCCGTGCGCTCCGCGCACGGCCCACCTCTGGGCTTAGTCTTGGGGCGGGGTGCGGCGACCCCGCCTTACGGCGGAATCGGGCGGACTCAACCTTGCTTTATCTGGTGCTCGACGACTGCGGCGTCTTTTTCGTCCACGGGGATGCGCATCGAATAGAAGCTCCGGTAGACGAAGACCAGGCCCACGATGAAGATCGCGGCCCCCAGCGTGTGCTTCAGGCCTTCGGGCATTTTTACGGCGATCTCCACGGCGAGCAGGCCAAAGAGGGTGGTGAACTTGATCACGGGGTTCAACGAAACGGACGACGTGTCTTTGAACGGGTCACCCACGGTGTCGCCGACGACGGTCGCGGCGTGGAGCGGGGTGTTCTTCATCTTCAGTTCCACCTCGACGATTTTCTTGGCGTTGTCCCAGGCACCGCCGGCGTTGGCCATAAAGATGGCTTGGAAGAGGCCGAAGAACGCCATGCCGATCAGGTAGCCGATGAAGAAAAACGGATCGAAGAAGGCCAGCGAGAGGCTGAAGCAGAAGATCACGATGAAGATGTTCACCATGCCGCGTTGGGCGTATTGCGTGCAGATCCGGACCACTTCTTTCGACGCTTCGATGGAGGCGGTGGCGGCGTCGAGCTTCATGTTCTCCTTGATGTAGACGACGGCGCGGTAGGCACCGGTGACGACGGCCTGCGTGCTCGCGCCGGTGAACCAGTAGACGACGGCGCCGCCCATGAGCAGGCCCATGATCGGCTCGGGGTGCACGAGCGAGAGCTTCTCGATCGTGTCGGGGTAAATGCCTTTTAGCATCATGATGATGCCGAAGACCATCGTGGTCGCGCCGACGACGGCCGTGCCGATGAGCACGGGTTTGGCGGTGGCTTTAAACGTGTTGCCGGCGCCGTCGCCTTTCTCGAGCTGGTGTTTTGCGTTTTCGAAATCGGGGGCGAAGCCGAAGTCGCGTTTGATTTCTTCGGCGATGCCGGGCTGTTGCTCGATTTGGGAGAGTTCGTAGACGGATTGGGCGTTGTCGGTGACGGGGCCGAACGAATCGACGGCGATGGTGACCGGGCCCATGCCAAGGAAACCGAAGGCGACGAGGCCGAACGCGAAGATCGGCGCGGCGAAAACGAATGCGGCGGGCATCATTGCGATGACGGCGGCGTGTTGCGAGAAGTGGTAGGCGCCGAACATGAGCGCGAGGATGCAGAGGCCGGTCCAGAAGGCGGAGAAGTTACCCGCGACGAGGCCGCTGAGAATGTTGAGCGAGGCGCCGCCTTGGCGGGAGGAGGTGACGACCTCTTTCACGTGGCGCGATTCGGTGGAGGTAAACGCTTTCGTGAATTCCGGAATGAGCGCACCGGCGATGGTGCCGAGGGAGATGATCGTGGAGAGGACCCACCAAAGTTGCGGGTTGCCGGCCATGTCGTGGAGCAGGGCGTAGCTGGCGGCGTAGGTGACAAGAATCGAAACGAAGGAAGTGATCCAGACGAGGTTCGTGAGCGGCTGTTCGAGGTTAAAATCTTTGGAGCCGCCGTAGAGTAGTTTGCTGATGGCTTCGTTGACGAGGTAGCTGCCGAGCGAAGTGAGGACCATGAGGATGCGCATCGCGAAGAGCCATACGATCAGAGTCGCGCAAAGGGCGGGCGACGCGGCGAGCGCGAGGGCGAGAAACGCGATGAGCGCGACGCCGGTGACGCCGTAGGTCTCAAAGCCGTCGGCGGTGGGTCCGACGGAGTCGCCGGCGTTATCGCCGGTGCAGTCGGCGATCACGCCGGGGTTGCGGGGGTCGTCCTCGGGGAGGTTGAAAACGATCTTCATGAGATCGGCGCCAATGTCGGCGATCTTGGTGAAGATGCCGCCGCAGATGCGCAGGGCGGAGGCGCCGAGGGATTCGCCGATGGCGAAGCCGATGAAGCACGGGCCGGCGAGCGAACTGGGGATGAACTGCAAAATGCAGATCATGAAAAACAGTTCGGTGGCGACGAGCAGGAGCCCGACGCTCATGCCGGATTTGAGCGGAATGCAAAGGGTGGCGAGGGCATTGCCCTGCAGGGCGGAGAACGCGGCGCGGGAGTTGGCGACCGTGTTGATGCGGATGCCGAACCAGGCGACGGCGTAGCTGCCGAGGATGCCGAGGACGGAGGCGCCGAGAATCATGGCGACGGCGCCGGCGGAGTTTTCCGAAAGGACGCCGAAGTAATAGACCATGCAGACGGCGATGAGAAGCCAGAGCAGCGCGAGGAACTTGCCCTGCTGCCAAAGGTAGGTCTTGCAGGTTTCCCAGATGATTTGGGAAACCGCGTTCATGGAGGCGTGGACGGGGAGGTTTTTCGTCTGCACGTATTGGAGCCAGCCGTAGAGCACGCCGGCGACGCAAACGGCGAGGCCGATCATGAGGACGGCGGTGCCGGAGAGCGCGCCGTTGAGGAACGAAACAGTGCTGAGATCGGGGATCTTGATGTTGGCCTCGCTGGCGCGGGCAGTAGCGGGGGCGAGCAAGGCGGCGAGGGCGGCCAATGCAGCGGCGCCCGACGAACGGATTTTGGGTATGAGCATATTGTGGGGGTTCCTGACGAACGGGATTTTCGACTCGCAGGGGCAGCGAGGCGAACGAGGGAAGCGAACGAGGCTGGTTGTGGCGGGTGCGGAGTGCGGCCGCGAGAGTTTTTTGGCGGGGACCGGGCAGGCCGTCGGTTGGAATCTCGAAGGCGGATTTTTTCGGCCATGGGCTGGAGCTTTGCGGGGAGGTGTGCTCGTTTGGGCGCGATTCACTTTCAAAATCATGACGTTCAAATCCTGTCTCGGCGCGTTGGGGTTGTTGTGGGGCAGCTGGTCCGTCGCGGCGGAAACAGCGTCGTTGCGGCTCTCGGATGAGGCTTATCAACGAAATTACCGGCAGTATCAGTTGCTCTGTGCCAACTGCCACGGGCCCGACCGCAACGGTGGTTTGGGCGGCTCGCTGGTGCCCGGCAATTGGCGGCGGGGAGGCACGGCGGAGGAAATCTTTAAGAGCATCAAGATCGGCTATCCCGAAACCGGTATGCCGGGTTTTGGGGCGCTATTGACCGATGCTGAGGTGCGCGAGTTGGTCGCCTATCTGCATGAGGCGCCGCGGCGGCCTGGGCCCGAGCCCGCGCGAAAAACGGCGGGGGCGTCGACCCGGGAGTTGAGCGCGGCTGGGGAAACGTTCGTCTTGGAGGATGTGGCCAAGGGGCTCGAAACGCCCTGGGCAATCGCGTGGCTGCCCGATGGACGGATGCTCGTGACGGAGCGTCCCGGCCGGTTGCGGATCTTGGGGATGGACGGGCGGATGTCGGCGCCGGTGGCGGGCACGCCGGCGGTGTTCGCGAAAGGGCAGGGCGGGTTGATGGATGTCGCCGTGCATCCGAATCACGCGCAGAATGGCTGGATTTACCTGAGCTATGCCCAGCCGCGTCCGGGTGGCGGGGGCGAAGCAGGATTTACGGCGATCGTTCGCGGAAAAATCGTGGACGGGCGTTGGGTTGAGCAGCAGATGATTTTCGAGGCGCCGGCGGCATTGCACTCGGGCTCGGGGCGGCATTTTGGCTCGCGGCTGGTCTTTGACGGCGTCGGGTTTCTGTTTTTCGGCATCGGAGATCGCGGGTCGGATGGCACTGCGCAGAACCTCGCGCACCCGGCGGGCAAGATCCACCGCCTGCATGACGACGGCCGCGTGCCGGCGGACAACCCGTTTGCCGGTCGGGCCGAGGTGTGGCCCTCGGTGTGGGCCTACGGGGTGCGAAATCCCCACGGGCTGGTGCGCGACGGTGTGACCGGGCGGCTGTGGGAGACCGAACACGGGCCGCGCGGGGGCGACGAGTTTAACCGGATCGAGGCGGGAAAGAATTACGGCTGGGCGGCGGTCTCGCGGGGCAAGAACTACAACTACATGCCGGTGAAGTGGGCCACCTCGCGGCCGGATGTAAATGAGCCGTTGCTGGATTGGACGCCGAGCATCGGGGCCTCGGGGTTGGCGTTTTATAACGCCGATGCGTTTCCGGCGTGGCGCGGGAGTTTTCTGGCGGGTGGGCTGGTGGGGGAGCGGGTTGACCAGATCGTCGTGACGGCGGACGGGTTGGCGCGGCGCGAAACGATTTTGAAAGACCGCGGCCGGGTGCGCGATGTGCGCGTGGGGCCGGATGGGTTGGTCTACGTGGCGCTCAACGACCGCCGTGATGAGAAAGCCGGACGCGTGGTGCGGCTGCGGCCAGCGAGCGCGGGCGGTGCGAAGGCTGGAAAGTAGGGCGGGGTCTTTGACCCGCCCTCGGGGCGCGGGCGTGGCGCGCGCGTGGCGCGGAGCGCGGGCGAGCGCCCGGCGCGGGCGTGGCGCGGCGCGGAGGGCGGGTCGGAGACCTGCCCTCCTTTCAGGCGGCGCGGTGCTTCGCTTCGCGGCGGCGGGCGTGGAGGATGAACTCGGTGTAGCCGTTGGGCTGGGCCTCGCCTTGGAAGATGAGGTCGGCGGCGGCTTGAAACGCGATGCTCGCGGCGAAGTTCGGCGCCATCGGGCGATAGAGTTTATCGCCGGCGTTTTGGCCATCCACGACGACGGCCATGCGGTGGAGGCTGTCGGTGACTTGCTCGCGGGTGCAGCAGCCGTGCTTAAGCCAATTGGCGACGTGTTGGCTGGAGATGCGCAGCGTGGCGCGGTCTTCCATGAGGCCCACGCCGTGGATGTCGGGCACCTTGGAACAGCCCACGCCCTGATCGATCCAGCGCACGACGTAGCCGAGGATGCTTTGGCAATTGTTGTCGAGTTCCTCGCGGATCTCGGCGGCGGAAAACGCGCCGCCGCGGTGCAGAGGTACGGTCAAAATAAGATCGCGCGAAGCGGGCGGTCGCGACGCGATCTCGGTCTGGCGGGCGGCGACGCTGATCTGGTGATAGTGCATCGCGTGCAAGGTCGCGGCGGTGGGGGACGGCACCCACGCGGTGTTGGCGCCGGCTTTGGGATGGCCGATTTTGGCGGCGACCATCTCGGCCATTTGCTCGGGCATGGCCCACATGCCTTTGCCGATCTGGGCGCGACCGCGCAGGCCGCAGGCGAGACCGGTGTCGACATTCCAGTCCTCGTAGGCGGCGATCCACGGCTGCGGTTTCATCGCGGCTTTGCGGACCATCGGGCCGGCGACCATGCTGGTGTGGATCTCGTCGCCGGTGCGGTCGAGGAAACCGGTGTTGATAAAGATGAGGCGCTCGCGGGCGGCGTGGATGCAGGCGGCGAGGTTGAGCGTGGTGCGGCGCTCTTCGTCCATCACGCCGATCTTCACCGCCAGCGGCGGCAGGCCGAGGGCCGCTTCGACGCGGGCAAAAATCTCGACCGCAAACGCGACCTCTTCGGGGCCGTGCATTTTGGGTTTAACGATGTAGACGCCGCCGCGCCGCGAATTGGCGCGGGCCTTGGGGCCGCGCAGATCGTGGAGCGCGACCGCGCAGGTGAACAGCGCGTCGAGCATGCCTTCCGGGATCGGCTGGCCGGCGGCGTCGAGGACGGCATCGGTGAACATATGCAGGCCGACGTTGCGCGCGAGCAGGAGGCTGCGGCCGGGCAAGGTGAGCTCGCCGCCGCCAGCTTTTTGCCAGACGCGGTCGGGGTTGAGGCGGCGGGTGACGGTGCGGCCGGATTTTTCGAGATCGGCGGAAAGATCGCCGCGCATGAGGCCGAGCCAGTTGGTGTAGACGAGGGCCTTGTCCTCGGCATCGACGGCGGCGACGGAATCCTCGAAGTCCTGGATCGTGGTGAGCGCGGATTCGAGCACGACGTCTTTGATGCCGGCGGTGTCTTTGCTGCCGATCGGGTGGGTGCGGTCGAAGTGCAACTCGAGGTGCAGACCGTGATGGCGGAGGAGAATCGCGGTCGGCGCGGACGGTTCGCCATGCCAGCCGGCGAAGGCGAGCGGATCGGTCGGCGCGGTGCGGGTGCCGTTGGCGAGGGTGATCGAAAGCGTGCCGCCGTCGACGGTGTAGCCGGTGGCGTTGTGGTGGGTGCCGGCGAGCAAGGGCACGGCTTGATCGAGGAAGGTGCGCGCGTAGGCGACGACGCGGGCACCGCGGGCGGGGTTGAACGCGTTGCCGGCGGCCGAGCCGTTGGCGGAGTCGATGGCGTTGGTGCCGTAAAGGGCGTCGTAGAGACTGCCCCAGCGGGCGTTGGCGGCGTTGAGCGCGTAGCGGGCGTTCATCACGGGCACGACGAGCTGCGGACCGGCGACGCGGGCGATCTCGTCGTCGGCGTCGGGCGTGGAGATGGCAAACGGGGCGGGCGGCGGGACGAGGTAGCCGATGCGGGTGAGGAAATTTTTGTAGTCATCGCCGGGCAACGCGGCGGCGGGGTGCGCCGTGTGCCAGGCGTCGATCTGGGCCTGAAGGTCATCGCGGCGGGCGAGCAAGGCGCGGTTGCGCGGGGCGAGGTCGGCGACGAGTTGGCCGAGGCTCGACCAGAACGTTTCGGGGGAGACGCCGGTGCCGGGGAGAACCTGGCTGGCGGCGAGCTCGGCGAGGACGGGGGCGACGCTCAAGCCGCCAAGCGAAACGTAGTGGGGTGTGGACATGAGATTGGAGCGAGAACGGAGAGACTCAGCTCTTGGCAGCAAGGACGGCGGCGCCGGCGCGGGCGATCTGGCCGTCTTGGACGGAGGTCACCCCGGAGACACCGATCGCGCCGATGATTTTGCCGTCGTGGACGAGGGGCAGGCCGCCCTCGATGGGCGTCGCGCCGGGGAGCGAGAGCGTGCGGAGGCCTTCGCCGCCGGCGGCGACGAGGTCTTGGAAAACCTTGGAGGAACGCCGAAACGCGGCGGAGGTGGTGGCTTTGCCGAGGGCGACGTTGACGCTGCCGTATTGGGTGACGTCCATGCGTTCGAGGGCGACGAGGTGGCCGCCGGTGTCGACGATGGCGATGACGACGGCCCACTTGTTGGCGATGGCTTCGGCTTGGGCGGCGGCGAGGACGGCACGGGCATGGACGAGCGTGATCGGCGCGCCGTAGGGGAGAGCGGTGGTCGGGACAGCCGGTGCGGCGGTCGTGGTGGTTTGGGCGACGAGGGCG
>CAMCWW010000103.1:0-13098 GCA_945882935.1 Opitutus sp. GAS368 | reverse complement strand
GATCCCGGCATCAAAGAACTCACCTGCGCCGTCACCTTAACCGCCGCGCGCATCACCGTCACATTACGCTCCTTTATCGTCGTTCAGGGCTCCGGGCCCGCCGTCACTCTCACCGTCAACGGTGGCTTCGGGGGTGGCACTTACCCGGGTGGCTCCCGGGTTGACGTCTTCGCCGCGGTGCCCGCCGCCGGCCAAGTGTTTGACCGCTGGACCGGCGACACCTCCGTGCTCGGCACCGGCCCGATCGCACCGCTCAACTCCCGGATTCAAATCACCCTGCCCTCGACGCCCGTGACGCTCACCGCGACCTACAAAGCGGCGCCGGCGTGGGTCCCGCTCACCGTCACCTCGTTCAATCCCCAGCAATTCACCCCCCAAGGCGCAACCGCTCCCACCACGGTTACCGCCAATCTCACCTACTACATTCCACCCGCCGCGACCGGCGTGGTGTTCTTCCTTCATGCCACCGGCGACTCCGCCGCCACGTGGTTCAACTCACCTGAGTCGGCCCTGCTCATGCGCGATCTCGTCGCCGCCGGCTACGGCGTCGCCGCTCTCAGCAGCGTCAACCGCACCGCAGGTAATTGGAATGCCCAACCCGTCCTCGCCAGCAATCCCGACGCGCTCAACCACGTCGCCGCCCTCAACAAGTTTGCCGCCGACGGCCTACTGCCAGCCTCACGGCCCGTCTTTATGATCGGCTTCGCCGCAGGGGCAGGAGCCGCCGTGCGTTTCGCCGATCTGCTCATCGCCGCTACCCCGGCCCGTCCCATGCGCGGCACCGTGCTGTATTGCAACGCCGGCAATGAGACTTCTGCCGTCGTCGGGCGCGTGCCCGCGCTCTTTGTCCTCGCCGACAACGACAGCACCCTCGGGGTCAACGGGGCGAACACCGCCCGCACCAACAGCCAACTCCTCGCCGGTCGCGGCCTTGCCTCCAGCGTGTTCAACAACTTCGCGGCCCCGGTCCACCCCGGCCGTTTCCGCGCCCTCGGCGTGACCAACCCCGCTTTCACCAACACCGATGCTACCACCGTCTGGAACGCCGTGAAGTCCGCCGGCCTCATCGACGTCAACAATTACGTGAAGGCCATCCCCACCGAGACCGCGCTGGTCGCCGCGATTCCTCTCGCTTTCCAAGCTCGCCGCGCCGACATCGCCGCCCAGCTTGAGACCGCCTACGCGGAGCAGTCGTTCACCAGCGACGCCAATGCCCGCGTAGTCTCGTTCATCGGCGCCCGTAGAGCGGAGACCCCCGCAACACCTGCCGGTCGCATGATGAGTCTTTCGACCCGCATCAAACTCGCCGCCGCCGGCGACACCCTCACGTTTGGTTTCAGCCTGATCGGCTCGCAAAAAGCGACCTTGCTCGTGCGCGGCATCGGCCCCGGCCTCGCTGCCTTTAACGTCCCGGACACGATCAGCGCACCGCGCCTCGAGATCCGACCCGCCGGCGACGCGAAGACCTTGCTTGCCGTGAACGAGGGCTGGGACCGAGCCCCCAGCAACGGCCCCGCGATCGCTGCCGCCGCCGCCGCCAACGGCGCGTTTGCCATCGCTCTCGGCAGCGCCGACGCCGCCGTCCTCATCGAGCTCAACCCCGGCAACTACACCGCGACATTCAAGGGCATCAACGGCTCGACGGGAGAGATTCTCGCCGAGGCCTACGATATCTCAAAAAACGGCACCCGCCTCGCGAACCTCGCCACCCTCGCCAACCTCGCCAACCCCGGTGACATCGTCACCGCCGGCATCAGCGTGAGTGGCAACCCCCGGACGTTGATCGTGCGCGGCGTCGGCCCCGGCCTTGCTGATCTTGGCCTGCCCGGCACGTTGCCCGACCCGAGTGTCACCGTCCTCGCGGCCGGCACCGCGACCAACGTCGCCGCCAACAACAACTGGAGCACCAGCGGCAGCCAAGCGACGCTTGCCGCTGCGTTCCCGATGGTCGGAGCGTTCCCGCTCAGAACCGGCAGCGCCGATGCCGTCCTCGTCCACGCCTTCACCCCCGGAGGCTACAACATCCAGACGACCGCCGCCGCCGTCCCCGCCAACATGGCCAATCCCCCCGCCCCCACCGGCACACTCCTGATCGAAGTCTACGAGGCGCCTTAAGCCCAGAGCGCGGAGGATCGCGCCCGCTACGGCCGCACCACGACCTGAGTGCGGAATTTTTTCTGAAAATACTTCCCGGCAAACTTCGCCAGATCGGCCACCGTTACAGCGTCGATCTTTGCGTCGTAGTTTTTCCAAGCGTTGATCGGCTGCCCTTGCAGCGCGTTCAAGCTGGCTTGAAGCGCCCGCGATGCGTTGGTCTGCATCGAGGCCCGTTGACCCGCTTTTAACCGCGCCTGACACCGGCGCAGTTCCACGTCCTCAACGCCGCCCGCTTGCACGCGCGCGATCTCGGCGTCGATTTCGGCCAAGACTTCGCCTTCCTTCCCCGGCTGCGTGCCCGCGAAGAAATAAAACATCCCCGTATCGAGCCCCAGCACCCGGCCGGAGCGCACAAAATACGCGAGGCCCTTTTCCTCTCGTACCCGCTCGAACAACCGCGAAGCCATGCCGCTGAACAACTCGTCCGCGACCTCGCCGACATGGTAGTCCGTCGCATGAACCCGCGTCCCTGGAAACGCCTGCAACACCACCGCCTGCTCGCGCGGCTGGATCTCGACGAAATCGCCCGCTTCAGCGGGCAACGCCATCGGACGCTCTCCGGGTTGCGCCGTGGGCACCTGGCCCTTCGGAATCTTGCTCAAAAATGCCTTCAACTTAGGCATCAGTTTTTTTGGATCAAAATCGCCTGCGACCGCGAGGACCACATTGGACCCAACAAACAGGCGCCGGTGCAGTGCCCGCAGCGCCGCAGGCGTGAGCGCCTTTACTCCGGCCTCGTCGCCGCTCGCATCGAGCGCCAGCGGGTGCGCGCCGAAAAATTTCCGCCGAGTGAGCTTTCGCGCGAGCGTCACCACGTCGTCCGCGTCGTCGGCCAGACCGGCGAGTTGCGCATCCTGTTCTAGCTTGAACGTGCCCGGCTTGAACGCGGGGGCTAGGACCGCATCGGAGATCACCGCCAGCGCCCGATCAAAATCCGGCGGCAAAACCTCCGCCGCCAGTCCGAGGCTGTTGTTGCCCGAGAGCGGATGGAACGACCCGCCCACTTCTTCGATAAACTGCGCGACTTGGGCCGCACTGCGTTTGCCCGCATCCTTGATGAGCATCGTCGCCAGCAACGACGACGAGCCTCGTTGTCCCGATTCCTCTAACAGCGGGCCGCCCGTCACGGCAAGGCGCAGGTGCAAATTGGGCAGACGACGATCCGGCTGCAGAAGCAAACGCGCCCCATTGGGCAAGGTAATTTCAGAAAAATCTGGGCGAGATGATTGGCTGGCGACTACGGCAGCGGCGGTGGCAGTCGTCTCGAGGGGATTGAGTGAAATAGAATTCAACCGCTCGGGCCGCAGGTAGGCCCGCAGCACCCGCTTCAAATCGGCCGGAGTGACCGCTCTTAGGCGCTCAAAGTAAGCGCGACTGTAGTCGAGATCGCCCACGACGACCTCCGCCGCCCCGAGGCGCGACGCTTGGCCACTCATCGTTTTGCGCGTGTTGATCTCGCCGACGACGACTTGTCGCATCGCCTTTTTCAGTTGGGCCGCGGTAAACCCCTTGGTCGCGCAGCGCTCCAGCGTGCGCATGATCGCGGCAATCGCGGCGACCCGCTTCGCGGCGTCCGCCGAGTAGCCGATGCAAAAAAGTCCGCTGCTGCCCGGGTTCCAACTCGAAGAATCGATGCTGTGCACCAGGCCTGCCTTCTCCCGAATCTCCTGCCAGAGCACGGAGCTGTCGCCGCCGCCCAGCACGGTGGCGAGCAGATCAAGCATCGGGGCATCGGCGTGGGTCAGGCCTGGAATCGGCCAGGCGAGCGCGCCGCGGGAGAGTTCGACCTTTTCAAAGCGATGCAGTTCACGCGGGGCCAATTGCACCGGCTCGGCCGGCACCAGCACCGGGGCCAAACGCACGCGGGGGGCCGCGCCGAAATGTTGCTCCACCAAAACCCGGGTCGCAGCCAGATCCACGTCGCCCACGATCACCACCACGAGATTGTTCGGCACGTAGCGCTCACGGTAATACCCCATGAGATCCTCGCGGGTCACCGCCGAGAACACATCGCGATGCCCGATGATCGGCTGGCGGTAGGGATGTTCACGAAACGCCGTCCCAAACAGCGCATCCCAAAGCCGGTTCTCAGGTTCGTCCTTCGTCATCGCAATTTCCCGCAGAATCACGTCCTTCTCTTTCGCCGTCTCGTCGGCCGGCAACGTGGAGTTCAGGACGGCGTCGGCCAAAAGATCGACCGCCATGCCGGTGTGCTCGCTGGGTAAATCGATGTAATAGACCGTGCGGTCGAACGTCGTGTAGGCGTTGATGTAGCCGCCATGCGCCTGCACGGTGGCCGAGATCTCCCGACCCGCGCGGCGAGTCGTGCCTTTGAACAACATGTGTTCGAGGTAATGCGAGAGGCCTGCCCCGAGGTGCGTGCCTTCATGCTGGCTGCCGGTTTTTACCCAGACTTGCACCGAGGCCAGCGCCGCCGATCGGTCCGGCTTTATAATCAGAGTCAGTCCGTTTGGCAGCACCGTGCGCTCGACCGGTTCGTTCCAAAACGGAGCGAGCAATTTCAGATCAGCCGACGATGAGACAGAAACCATGTAGGATAAAAGAGGTTGGGACGAAAGACTGCGCAAATCGAGTTCTAGACCACCGGCGCCGCTTCAGCGGAAGCCCGCCGGCCTTACTCGGAGGCGGGTGCCCGCCGCTTGGCCGATTGGAAAGGCTTCACAAAAGCATCTTCAAAAGAATAGATGTCGGAAAAGTCCTCCGGCCGATCCTTTTCCGTTTTTGCGAACACATTATACTCGATGAGGTTGAAAACGATATCACCGAAGTCCCGGCAGCGCTTCAAGCCCCACGCATTAAGCACGGTCTTCGCCAGCGGGCCATATTGATCCAAAGCAAAAACCCGGATACCGTGCAGCAATTCAGGGCCGGAAACATGCCGGGAACGCTCGGTTTTTGAGGTCTCCTTCTTCCGCAGCTCTTTGACGGTGTGATCGAGCCCTTGGCGCACGAAATCGTAGGCCTTTTTATCAAAGCGAGGGTCTTCTTTGCAGATCAGGTCAACAATTTCGGCGAAATCCAAGTCTTGCATGTAAAGAGGTCATTGAGACACGCGCTCAGCCCGGGTGCAATCTTTGGGTCGAAATTCAAGCAAAAGAGCGCCTTTTCTACTACCTCAGTTGCGCCAAAAAAATTGCCTCATGACTACAAAGCGCACTCGCCACCACCTTCTGTTGTTCCACGATCGTCACTAGCTCGATGATCGCATCCCCCCAGACCTACGCACCGATTTCTGGTCACGGAGACGAGTCGCCGGTGGTTATCGTCACCGCCCGGCTCAAGGCTGCAGGCCTGCGGATCACGCGGCCACGCCTGACGATTCTGGCCGCCATGGTAAAGCTGGGGCAGCCTGCGAGCATTGAGGTAATCCACGAGAATCTTGGTCGCCGGGGTTGCGACTTGGTGACCGTCTATCGCTGCATGGCTGCGTTTGAAGAGATTGGGATCGTGCGTCGTTCCTACCTGCACAACGGAACTGCTCTGTTCTCGCTCAACGTCGATGATCGTCCCCGCTACCACGTGGTGAGCAAAACCACCAAGACGGTCGAAGAGCTCGACCCGGAGACGACCCGCGAATTGCACGCCGCTCTGTTGGCTATCGAGACCCTTTTGCTTGCAAGGGGCTACACCGATGTCGGCCATATTGCCGAATTTTTCGGAACGGCCCCAGCTCAGTCACGGCAGACCAACGCCGTGTTGCCCGAATCTACGATTCGTTGACCCGCCTAATCGGCGTTCCTCAACGCGAAGCCTCAAGGCGAATCCGGGGGTCGAGCCAAAGCAGAAGCAGGTCGCTGACCAACGTGCCAACGACGCCCATTAGGCTGAGCACAACGAGCATCGATCCCGCCAAGTAAACGTCTTCAACCAGCAAAGCGTCCAACATCGTCGGGCCGACCATCGGGAGACTCAGCACAAGTGCCACGATGGCACCGCCGGAGACCAACTGGGGAAACATCGCCCCCAAACCTGAAACAAAAGGGTTGAGCGCCATCCGGACCGGATATTTCAGCAACAGTCTCACCGGCCGTACCCCCTTGGCCCGGGCCGTCGTCACATAAGGTTTTTGCAACTCGTCCAAGAGATTTGCCCGCATCACGCGGGTCATCCCGGCCACACCCCCAAAGCCCAAAACCACCACCGGCAACCACAGATGCTTCAAAAGATCCGTGGCCTTTGCCCAACTCCAACCGGGCATCGACGCAAACTCCGTCGAGAAAAGCCCAGTGATGTTCAGCCCCAACCAGTGTTTGGCGGCAAACATCAGCACCAACGAAAGCAGGAACGCGGGCACCGACATGCCCAAGAATCCAAGCAGGGTGAGCGTATAGTCACCGATCGAGTATTGCCTAACCGCCGAGTAAATACCCAAAGGCAAAGCCACCAGCCACGTCATGAGCAACGTCGCAAACGAGACAATCAACGTGAGCAGAATCCGGTCCCCGATGACTTCGTTGACCGGCTTTTCATGCTCCATCGACAAGCCAAGATTGCCTTGCAGCAACCCGGCGTCAGCCGCCTTAAAAGAGGTAAACCACGTGAGCCCGATCCAACGCGCGTAACGCTGCAAGAGGGGCTGCTCGAGACCGAAATTCTTCCGTAAATCGGCCGCAAGCTGCTCGTTGCTGGGCGTGCCCTGCAACTCGAGTTGGGCGATCCGCGTCGCCACGTAATCTCCAGGCGGCAGTTGCACCAAAACGAATACAATCAACGAGACCACAACCATTGTCGGGAACATGAGCAGAAGCCTCCGCCCGATAAACGGGTGCCGCACCGCCACAAGGATCAGCGCCAATCCCAGCGCGAGCAGAAACAGTGTGCGTAAAGTCAAAGCGAAGCCTTCGCCCGCGCCCGGGCCGCCTTCGGCCTCCGCCTCGCTCTGGGCGAGAGCACTGGGCGACGGTGTGACCGCCTCCAACTCCCGCTTGATTTGAGCGGTCACAGCGGGCCCGTCGGCCGGACGAGCCCAAAAGTAGGTCTCAATCCCGGCATTGCCCGGCGACTGCATACCGGCGCCAAACAGCGCGAGTCTCGGGACATTTCGAAAGCCATTCTTCACCACCACCAATTGCGGCGGCGGGGTCGAGATGCTGATCGTCCAGATATTATCCGCCGCGATCTCCAAAGCTTCATTGAACCGTGCCCTTCGCTCCGCCTCGTTCGGCAACGCCGAAGCCTCTTCCAGGATTCGCATCGACCTGAGCAAGGGATGATCCGGCGGAGGCGCCATCGCGGCCGGGCGTTCGAGCGCCGCAGGAGCTCCGTTCAAGCCTCCACTCTGATACCAAATTCCAAAACGCGGCGCAAAAAATGACTCGCCGTAAGTCGGCACAAAATTACGGGGCTCAACCAGCGGAAAAAACTCACTCTCGCCGGCCCAAACCGTGAAATCGTGCTCAAATGCGAGTTTCTCCTGGTCGAACAACTTCCTCGCCCGGGACCGGATGGTCAGGCGCACCCCGACCGCCGCCCAGTCATCCACAATGAATTGGGCCGGACCCAAAATCGTGTAATCGGTGAGATTCAGCGCAAACGTCATCCGCGTGCCATCGGCAAACGTCCGATAACCTTCACTGTCCCGGCGCGTCAGCCCCAAGCCATCGAGCAAGCGGTTGGCTTCAGTGGGATCATAAACTGTAAATGCGCCAAAAAGCCGCGGATTGTGATAGGGCGAATCGGGCCCCGGATCGATTTGGGCCGGTTTGGTCTGACCATTAAATTCGGCGTCGATAATGTCGCGCCGGTTGATCGCCAACGAAAGCGCTTGGCGAAAGGCGCGCTGGTTGAGCAGTTCATGCTTCAATCGGGTCTCGGGCCGCTCGGGATCGACGCGCCGGTTGAGATTAGGAAAGACTGTGAACAACGACTGCGTCGCGTGCTTCCAGTGATAGACTTCGTAGCCGTTGCGCGCCGCCCCGCCCAGCAGCAGGGTGTGATCCTCGTATCGGATCTGACGGTCCTGCATCGACGGCTCACCATTGGAAGAAGAGACCGCGATCAGATTGTTCGTCTTTATATCCATCACCAGTCGGTCGAGGTAAGGCAGTTGATTGCCCTGCGGATCGACCGCGCCGTAGTAGGGATTGCGCACAAACGTCTGCGGGGTCGTGGGCGCAAACGTCCGGTAAACCCAAGGCCAAAGCCGCGGATGCTCGGGATTAGTCCACATCTTGAGCCGCTTGTAGAGCGCGACTGGGCTCGAGAGCTTGAACGCCGCCATGGTGCGCTGAATGAGTTCTTGGTCACCCCACTTCGGGTGATACCGCCGCAAGTAATGCGCCGGCACGATGTAGTCGGTGTAGTCCTCGTAGTTCATCCCGATCGAAGCGAGTCGCTCGGGAAACAAAGGATTGGGCTCTTCAAATGTAATTCGCACCCGCAGTTCGTCGATGACTTCAATCCGGCCCAAGCTCGGCCCCGCCCGAAAGAAACGTGGCTGAGCCTGAAAGAAGACGACCTCATCCTCATACCAATAACGCAGGTCCTCACTCGTAAGCGGATGCCCGTCCGACCAGCGCATACCGCGACGCAAGGTGAAGATAAAAACCTTCTGGTCGGCAGATACCTCCCACCCCTTGGCAATGTGCGGCACGAGCGGGTAACCCTCCGGCGACCAGCGAACCAGATTCGCATAGGACAGCCGCCAAGTAATCGTCGTGAAATCTTGGATCGAGTTGGCGAGGCGATACCAAGTGCCGCCATAGTTCCCCGTGCCCTCGACTCCGCGGATGACCATCGGCTCCGATCCCACCCGCAACGCGACCGGCGGCAATTTTTTCTCCCGCACCAGTTCAGCCAATACGGGGGCCTCACCTTTTGGCCACCAAACCGCTTTTTCGCCCTCGGAGTAATCTACGGTTTGAGTCAGAACCAGCGTCTTGGCCGGATCCAGAATCTCGGCGCGACGGCGGGCGGCCTCGACCACGGCTAGCTCTCTGGCCGGGGGCGGGGCCGGCGGAGTCGCGACATCCGGCCGTAGCGCAAGAGCGGCAAGATACAGCAGCGCAGTGATCGCCAGCGCGGCGAGGACAAAGCCACCAACAGGTGCGAACAAGCTCTTCTTCACGGGAAAAACAAATGCCAGAGAAAGTTCACCTCATGCGAAGGCAACGTTCTTCCCCGGCCCGCCGCCGCACCGGGTGTTGCGCGCTTGCCAAGGTCGTCCGCCCCATACTGTGCTTGCCGCCCATGCCCCCTTCGATTTCGCGCCGTAACGCGCTCCGCTCATTCGCCGGCGCCGCTGCGCTCGCTGCCGTCACCCGCTCTACTTCCTCCGCCGTCGCTCAAACCCCTGCGACCCCAACCATGCCCGCTTCACCCAATCCCATTCGTCACTCGGTCTGCAAATGGTGCTTCGGCAAAATCCCGCTCGAAGCATTCGCCAAAGCCGTGAAGGAATTTGGCATCGAATCGGTCGAACTTCTCGACCCCAAGGATTGGCCGACCGTCCAAAAACTCGGACTCACCTGCGCACTCGCCACCGGCACGACGACCATTCCCGTCGGCTTCAACCGGATCGAGAATCACGCTAAGTATGTGGCGTCCATGACCGAGCGCATCAATGCAGTCGCCGACGCCGGCCTGCCCAGCGTGATTGTCTTTTCCGGCAACCGCACCGACAAGGCCGGAGTCACGGTCAGCGACGAACAGGGCATCGAGAATTGCGCCACCGGCCTCAAGCAGATCATGGGCGTCGCTGAAAAACGTGGCGTCACCATTATCATGGAACTCCTGAACTCCAAGGTGAACCACAAGGACTACATGTGCGACCGCACCCCGTGGGGCGTTGAACTGGTGAAGCGCGTCGGCTCCGAGCGCTTCAAGCTCCTTTACGATATCTACCACATGCAGATCATGGAGGGCGACGTGATCCGCACGATTCAGGAGAACCACAGCTACATCGGGCACTACCACACGGCGGGAAATCCCGGCCGGGCCGAGTTCGAGCCCGGCGATCAGCAAGAGCTCTACTATCCGCCGATCATGCGCGCCATCGCCGCGACTGGTTTCAAGGGCTTCGTCGCGCAGGAGTTCATCCCAAAGCGCGATCCGCTCACCTCACTGCGTGCGGCGGTTAAGCTCTGCACGGTCTGAGCAAAAATCGGGGTGGCCGAAATCGCTCAAGCGCCGGCCAAAAGCCGGCGCAAGGTCTCGTCCACGAGCTTGGGGTTGGCTTTCCCTTTGCCCGCTTTCATGACCGGGCCCTTAAAGGCGTTGATCGCACTTTCTTTGCCGGCCTTGAATTCGGCCAAAGCCTTCGGATTTGCCGCGATGGAGTCACGGCACCACGTCTCCAATTCACCCGCATCGCTCGGCACCGCGGCCAAGCCAAGCCGGGCCACCACGGCAGCCGGCGCCTCGCCAGTGGCGAACATCGCGACAAACACCTCTTTGGCTGCGGCATTGAGCAAAGTGCCGGCCTCGACGAGACCGACCAGTTCCGCGAGACTGGCCGGCGTAATCTTACTCGCCGCGAGCGAAAGTTTGGCGGCACTCAGTTCACGGAGGAAATCGTTGGCGATCCAGTTACCGACCGCCTGCGCCCGCCCCGGACCGGCGAACTGGGCCGATGCCTCGAAAAAGTCACTCAGCCCGCGCTCGGGGATAAGCACCGAAGTGATCGTATACGGCACTTGGTAGTCGCGGAGGAATCGGCGCTGTTTGTCGAACGGCAGCTCGGGACATTCGGCGCGAAGTTTATCCTTCCACGCCGCGTCCACTTGGACCGGCATGAGATCCGGATCCGGAAAATAGCGGTAATCGTGCGCCATTTCCTTCGAGCGGAGCGACTGCGAAGTGCCGGTCTGTCCGTCGTAATCGCGGGTTTCCTGGATGAGTTTCCCGCCCGCAGCGACCACCGCCAACTGGCGTTTGATCTCGTGGGCGATGCCGTCGCGGACGAAGGAAATCGAATTTAGATTCTTCAGTTCGACCTTGGTGCCGAGCTTGGTCTCGCCGACTGGGCGGATGGAGATGTTTGCGTCGCACCGGAGCTGCCCCTTTTCCATGTCACAGTCGGAAATTCCGCCGTAAATCATCGTGTGGCGGATCGACGTGAGATAGGCGTAGGCCTCCTCGGCCGTGTGCATCGCAGGATCGGAAACGATTTCCATCAGCGGCGTGCCGGCACGGTTGTAGTCCACGAGCGAATCCGCGGCGTGGTGGTTTAGCTTGCCGACGTCTTCCTCAAGGTGAATCCGGGTGAGCGAAATTTTTTTATGCTCGCCCATGATATTGCGGGCGGCGCCAGGCAATTCGATCTCGACCGAGCCGCCGATGCAGATCGGTTGATCGTATTGGGAGATCTGATAATTTTTCGGTGAGTCGGGATAAAAATAGTTTTTGCGGTCCCACTTGCAGACGGGCGCGATCTCGCAGCCGAGCAGGAGGCCTGCCTTGATGATCGCATCGAGTGCGGCCTTGTTCATCACCGGCAACGCCCCGGGGAGCGCAAGGACGACGGGATCGGTGAGCGTGTTGGGTTCATGCCCGTAGCCGGAGGCAACGCGCGTAAACATCTTCGACTGAGTCTTGATCTGGACGTGGACTTCCAGACCGATGACGGCTTCGTAGTTCATTTTTTCAAAGGGAGGGGCCCACGGAATACACGGAATCAACGCAGCGGAGTTCCGTGTATTCCATGTGTTCCGTGGGCAAAAATTAGAGGGTTGGGGATTTCGCCGACCAATCGTGGGCCCGTTCGTAGGCGTGGGCGATAGCGAGGAGGCTGGATTCTTTCCACGGTTGGCCGATGAGTTGGGCGCCAATCGGGAGGCCGCTTTTCGTGAAACCACACGGGACGCTGATCGCGGGGAGGCCGGCGAGGTTTACGCCGATCGTATAAATATCGCAGAGGTAAAGCGCGAGCGGGTCGGCTTTCTCGCCGATCTTAAACGCGGGCATCGGCGAGGTAGGCGTGAGCAACGCGTCGACGTCGCAGAAGGCGTTAAGAAAATCTTGCCGGATGAGCGTGCGAACTTTTTGCGCGCGAAGATAGTAAGCGTCGTAGTAACCGGAGCTGAGCACGTAGGTGCCAAGGATAATCCGGCGCTTCACCTCCGGTCCGAATCCCTCGGCGCGCGAGTGGGCGTAGATGTCGACAGCGTCTTTCGCGGCAGTCGAGCGGTGACCGTAACGAATGCCGTCGTAGCGACCGAGGTTTGAGGACGCTTCGGCGGTCGCGATGACGTAATAGGTGTCGAGGCAGTATTGAGTGTGCGGGAGGGACACCTCGCGGATTTCGCAGCCCTGCGATTGGTAGAACGCGATCGCTTTTTCGACGGCTGCGGCGATCTCGGGGTCTAGACCTGCGGCGAAATACTCCTTCGGGATACCGAGTTTCCACGGGCCGCGGTCGGTGGTCAGAGCGGCGCGATAGTCGGGGATCTCCGCCTGGAAGGACGTGGAGTCGCGTTCGTCGTGTCCGGCAATGGCGCCGAGCACGATGGCGGCATCTTCGACCGTGCGGGCGAACGGGCCAATCTGGTCGAGCGAGGATGCGAACGCGATTAGGCCATAGCGTGAAACAAGGCCATAGGTCGGCTTCAGGCCGACGACGCCGCAGAGGGCGGCGGGCTGGCGGATGGAGCCGCCCGTATCCGAACCGAGCGTGGCGATGGCTTCGCCGGCAGCGAGTGCGGCGGAGCTGCCACCTGAGGAACCACCGGGGACGCGCGTGGGGTCCCAAGGGTTACCGGTGGGACCAAAGGCGGAATTTTCCGTCGAAGAGCCCATCGCGAACTCATCGCAGTTGAGTCGGCCCCAGAGCACGGCGCCGGCCTTTTTCAACTTCGTGGTCACGGTCGCGTCGTAGGGCGAGACGAAGTCCTTGAGCATCTTGCTCGACGCGGTGAGCGGTTGACCGGTGACGGCGATTACGTCTTTGAGGCCAATCGGAATACCGTCGAGCGGACCGCACGA
>CAMCWW010000102.1:0-13171 GCA_945882935.1 Opitutus sp. GAS368 | reverse complement strand
CCCTTCCGATTCGATCCCACCCTCCGACCGCGCGCCGGTTCCCGTCGTCTGCGCCGTGCTCGAAGACACCGCCGGCCGCATTCTCATCGCTCAACGCCCCGCGCACAAACACCTCGGCCTGCTCTGGGAATTTCCCGGCGGCAAAGTCGAACCCGGCGAAACCCCCGCCGCCGCCCTCCACCGCGAACTCACCGAAGAACTCGGCTGCGCGGTCACGATCACCCGCACCCTCGAGCCGTTTCTCCACGATTACACCCGAGTCATCATCGAGATGTTTCCCTTCGTCTGCCACCTCGCGCCCGGCAGCCCCGCACCGGCCGCCCTCGAGCACCTCGCCCTCCGCTGGGTCACGCCCCGCGCACTCTCATCCTTCGACCTCGCCCCCGCTGACTGGCCCGTCGTCGCCCGCTACCGCGCCGATCCGCCCACAGCCTGCTGCGGCCACTGACGCTCTTCGTGCATTCGTCCGCCTATCAGGGCTGGCCAAGGTCGGGGCAGCCGAGCCGTTGGGCGACGCTCCGATCCGGTGATCAGCGGCTTGATCACGTGGCCGTGGAGATCGGTGAGGCGGCGATCGATCCCGCCGTGGCGCTCCCAAAAAATCTTCGCCTTTCGTGCGAGTGCGAGTTTCGCGTAAATAGAATTGGCCCGCCCGCTTGCACATTTACCGGCCAATTTCAGATCGAAAAGAGCCGGACCCACCCTTGACGTGTATATGCCCTGCATATACTTTTAGGAACTGTGTCCTTCGATCCTTCCAAATTTGACGGTTTCAACTGGGATTCGGGAAACATCACCAAGAACGTTTCTAAGCACGACGTCACCTGTCGCGAAGCCGAAGAGATCTTTTTTAATCAACCGCTCATCATCGCTCCCGATCCCGAACATTCTCAGGCCGAACCTCGATTCCGCGCCTTGGGCCGCACCGACGCAGGCCGCCTCCTCCACCTTAATTTTACCCTTCGAGCCTCCCAGCTGCGGATTATCTCCGCCCGTCCCATGAACCGCCCTGAACGAACCGCCTATGAAACGCACCGACGCTAAAGTCTCCGCCCTCTCCGCCGTGCCTGCCATGCCCGCCACCGACGGAGCCAATTTCGATTGGTCCACTGCCCAAAAGGCCAATTTTCCGAACCTTCGGCCCAGCTCGGAAACGATCTCGCTGCGCATGCCCGTCTGGATGCTCCACAAACTGAAGACCCGCGCCAACCAGCGCGGGGTGCCCTACCAAGCCCACCTCAAGGAAATCCTCGCCAACTCATTGAGCGATTGAATCACCGTCGGCCGCAACGCCAGCAGGCGATCAAAAGCACCTCCACTGCTCGACCGACCGCGCGCCGGTTCCCGTCGTCTCCGCCGTGCTCGAAGACACCGCCGCCCGCATCCCCATCGCTCAACGCCCCGCGCACTCTCATCCTTCGACCTCGCCCCCGCTGACTGGCCCGTCGTCGCCCGCTACCGCGCCCATCCCGATCCGTGCTGCCCACCCTGACCGGCCGGCCAATGTAGGAGCCCGCTCGCGGGCGATCGTCACCGGCGCGGCGGTATCGTTGCGGAACTCATAACTCGCCGCCGGCATAGCGCCATTCGCCTGCGGGCGCAGGACGGCCTCGACGGTTGTCCATTGCAACGCCGCCGTGGTCGGAAGCCCGGCTAGGATGAGAACCAGCGCAGCGAAGTGTTCTTGATAAGATCTCGTATATAATTTTTCGCCCGATCATTCTCCCAGCGATGCAAGCTCAACTCCGGCACCCATCCCAAAAGCTGGCCCTCTCCGGCCCCTCCGCGCTTCGAATTTCGTTAGGACAGAGTGCAAAGTTTGGCCTCTTTTTCGGCTTCGTCGTCAAAACGGGCTTTTTTTGCCCGCTTAGAATCCCGCTCCGGCTGCGGAGCCAGTCCTGGGCACAACAGCTGCTTCTCGGGAGCAATTGAAAGCCTTCGTCAAAGCCGATTGGGACGGGTTCTTCGCGCTGGGGTTGGACAGCCTGATCAATCTCCTGCTCATGACCGGGTTTTGCGTCGGCGTGATGGGGTTTTCGCCCGCATTGTTCTACGGCAAGATTCTGCCCGCGATGGCGATGGGCGTTTTGATCGGAAATCTTTTCTACGCGTGGCAGGCCCGCCGGCTCGCCGCGCGCGAGGGGCGGGACAACGTCTGCGCGCTGCCGTTTGGGATCAACCTGATCACCGTCGTCGTTTACTCGCTGCTCGTAATGTATCCGGCGCAGCAGGCGGCGCTGGCCGACGGTTGGCCCAAGGCCAAGGCCGATGAGATTGCGTGGATCGCGGGCATCGGGGTGTGCATCGGCTCGGGGTTGATCGAATTTTTCGGCGCGTTCGTCATCGCCCACCTTAAACGCGTGACGCCGCTCGCCGCGATGCTGGCGGCGCAGGCGGGCATCGGCATCTTCTTCATCGCGATGGATTTCATGTTCCGGGCGTGGACGTTTCCGCTCATCGGCATGAGTTCGCTCGCCATCGCGTTGTTGATCTATTTCGGCGGAGTTAAGTTCAAAATGGGCCTGCCCGGCGGGCTCGTGCTCATGACGATCGGCACGCTCACGGCGTGGGGCCTGCACTGGGCAGGGCTGCCTTCGCCGGCCCCGGCTTTCCCTGAGGATTACTCCAATCTCGGGCTGCATCTGCCGATTCCGGTGCCGGCGACCGTCTGGGCGAGCTTCAGCTACCTGCTGCCGTTTTTCAGCATCATCGTGCCGATGGGAATGGTTAACGTCGTGGGCTCGATGCAGTGCATCGCTTCGGCGGAGGCCGCAGGCGACGCCTACGACGTGAAATCATCGTTACTGGTCAACGGCGGGACGACCCTGGTAGCGGCGTTCTTCGGGTCACCCTACCCCACGACGCTCTACATCGGGCATCCGGGCTGGAAGGCGATCGGGGCGCGCGCCGGCTACTCGACGCTCAACGCGATCTTCGTGACGGTGATCTGCCTGACCGGCTCGTTGAGCGTGGTCGCGCGGTTGATCCCGGTGGAGGCGGGCATGGCGATTTTGATTTGGATCGGCATTGTGATGGGCACGCAGGCGTTCGGCGCGGTGCCGAAGCGGCACATCCCGGCGGTGATCGTCGGGCTGTTTCCGGCCATCGCCGGCTACTGCGCGTTGGTCGCGAAAAATGTGCTGGGCGGCGCCGGCGTCGGCACCGTTCAAAACCCTTACGGGCAAGCGCTCGTGGATCAGATCACCAAGGGCCGAAACTTCTACGTGGAGGGGATGTTCGCCCTCGAGCAGGGTTATTTCTTCGCGTGTCTGATTCTGGCGGCGGCGACGGTGGCGATCATCGAGCAACAGTTCGTCCGCGCGGCCGTTTGGTTCTTGGTCGGCGCGGCGCTTTCGGCGGTGGGGTTGATCCATACGTTCGGCTTCACGACGGGCGACGTGGTCGGGCTGTTGCAACCCGGTTGGAAGTGGGTGGCGGGCTACACGGCGATGGCGGCTGTGATGCTGATCTTTCCTCGCTTCATGGTGAAATCGAAAGATGCGCCGCTGATCTGAGCGCAACCGCGCCGCAGTAAACCGGAGCCTCAAGCCAGAGCGGCGGCGATCGCCTCGAGCTCGGCATAGATCGGGGCTTTGGCGGCGGGTGGCAGCAGGGCAATGTCGATGCCGTTGCGGGCGACTTGGATCAACTCGGCGCGGGTGAAGCCAAGGTCTTGGTGCAGGGCGAAGTATTCTTCCTCGAGCCGGTTGCCAAAAAAATAGGTGTCGTCGGTGTTGATCGTCACCTTTACGCCCGCATCGAAGAGCCGGCGAATCGGGTGGGTGGCCATGGTCGAAATACCGGCAACGGCCAGTTTGACGTTGCTGATCGGGCACACATCGAGCGTCACCCCCTCGGTCGCAAGCCGGCGGACGAGCACCGGGTCTTCGATGCTGCGCACGCCGTGCTCGATGCGGTTCACCCCGAGATGATCGAGCACCCACGAGACGTAACTGGCCGGCATGAATTCGCCGGCATGGGCCTTGGTAAATTTCCCCGCCGCCCGCGCGCGCGCCCAAACATCGGCCGTCCACGGCTCCATTTCAAAAATCTCCGGCCCGTGCAGATCGAGCCCGTCCAGATCGGTCCAGCCGAGAGAGGCTTCGATCAAGGCGTGGTGCGGGGCATAGTCGTTGTGACAGAGACCACCGAAAATCCGCAGCGTCAGGCCCGGCGGCGTCGCGGCGCGAATCGCGGCGAGGACCTCGGGACCGTCGAGGCCGGCAAAAGCAATCCCCGGCAGGTGAATGCTCGTCTCGACGTAGCGGCAGCCTTGGGCGACGCAGGTCGCGAGCACGTGGCGCGCGGCGTCGTGGTAGCGCTGCGCCGACGAGTAAAACGGCATGATCTCGCCCACGTAAAGTGCCTCGAACTGCGCGAAACTCCCGTAGCGAAAATCCGGCGACCAAAACGCCGGAGCCGTGGTGAAACGGCCGGGAAACGCCTCGGCCAAAAGCTCGTGTGGCGTCGAGCCCTCGAGATGGAGGTGTGTTTCGGTTTTGGGCAGGGCGTTCACCCAGGCGGCGAACTCGGACTCGGCGGTGTAGGAGGGCGTTCTCATGGGGCGGTACGAAGCGAGAGGGTTGCGGCCAGATCGGCGACTTGAGGCACGCCGTAGTTCACGTTGACCGCGATGCGCGGTTGCTCGGCGAGCGCGAGATCGTAGTCGCGCAGCAAATTGCCGACGACGATCGGTAGGTGCAGGCGCACCAGGTTGATCCCGAGACAGAGATGCGTGCTGCCGCCGTAGGTGCCTTGGGATTTTTTCGGATAATCGCGGTCCACCCAGCGGGCCGGGTCAAAGCGGTAGGGATCGGCGTAAATCTCCTCGAGAAAGTGGGGCAGCGTCTGGAGGTGGAGCACCTTTGTGCCCTTGGGCAGCATGATACCGTTGAAGACAAACGGCTCCGCCACCATGCGGGAGAGCACCGGCGCCGCGGGGAAGAGGCGTTCGATTTCCAAGATCGTGGCTTTGAGCAGAGGAAACGCGCCCATGCCGCCGAGGAGTTTTTCGGGCGAGTAGCCGGCCAGCTCTGCGCGCAAGCCGGGCAACCAGTCTGCGCAGTGGTAGAGATTTTGCAGGCCGGCGTTGAGCAGTTTGGCGGTGTTGCCCGTGCCGGCCATGAGCAGGAGATAGGCTTCGGGAATCAGCTCGGTGCGCTCGACCGGTTCGCCGCGGTCGCGCCGTTCGGCGATCATGGTTTGAAAACTGTCGTCCACCGCTTCGCCGGCGAGCCGGCGGTCCACGATGTCCCCGAGATACGCAAAAACCAACGCCCGGTCGCGCTGAAACCCCGCGTCCGCATAATGGGCGTGCCGCGCCGCGCCCATCGACGTGCCGCGGATAAAGTGCTCCTCGAAACGGATAAACGCCGCCGCTGTGGCGTCGTCGAAATCGCATTTCAGCACCGAGCGGCTGTTGGCGCGGGTGAGCGCCGTCATAAAAAAATCGTGGAGACGCAGCGATTGCCCGGCCACCGCGCGGAGATCCGTCGCGATCGACCGGTCGATGACCGGGATCAGGCCGAAGATCGCGCTCATGGCGAAGCCCGGCTTCAGGTTGCGCCGCTTCCGGCGGTGCGGATCACCGTCGAGCTGGGTAACATGGCTCGGGCCCATCATCTCGCGAAACTCGGGCAAGGCCGAGTGGTAGTCCCACTGGTCCGGGTTGCGCCATGCGGCCTCGTTGGCGTCCATGCCGCCGAGGGCCACCCAGCGTTCGCCGCGAAACTGGAGTTGGTAAATCGGACCAAGCCGGCGGTAGGCCGCGAGGTGGTCGAATTGCTCGAGCTCGGTCTGCGCCGTCGGCAGGCCCAAGCTTTCGTAGGCGGGCAATTGGTCGAGCGAGCTTGGGGCAGGAGTCATAAGAGGGGGGAAGCAGGCCGCGTTCCAAGTGCAGGTCGCCTACGCGGCCGGAGCGGTGGGCGCGGCGACACTGCCCAACCGGGGCAAATGCGGCAGAGTGATGCCAACTAACACCAGCGCCACCCCGAAGAGTTGCAGGGCGGTGACCGACTCGCCGAGCAGAATCACGGACCCGCCGATGGCCACGGGTAACTCCGTCGAAGTCAGGATCGAGCCCACCGCACTGCCGGTGCGCGGACCGAAGTTGACCAACAGAAAAAGCGGCACGACCTGCCCGAGCACCCCGAGCGAGATCAACCAGATCGCCGCCGTGGACGGCACGATTCCCGAGGGCACCAACGGCCAGCCGACCATCAGCCCCAAGACCAACATGATGCCGCAACCGATTGCGGAGCAGATCATCGAGCGAAACGCCGGCGTCGCCGAGTTTCCTAGGCGCGCGGTCAGCACAAAAAAACCGGCGTAGCATAACGCCGCGAGGATCGCGAACGGCGCGCCAGCGAGATTTCCGGCAGTTGCCTGACCGATGAAATCGGCGCCCAACACCGCTCCGGCGACCACCAATAGAGCCGCGATGAACTCCCGCGGCGCCGGCGCCCGGCGCGTGACCACGGCATTGATGAGCTGCGTGAAAGGCACAAAGAGAAAAAGCAACGTTGCCCCGATGGGAACCGGGCCGAGCCGGTAGGCCCAAAACAAAAACAACGGCACGCCACAGCCGACCACGCCGGCCAGCACCAGAATCTTCCAGAACCGCCGGTCCGCCGGAGCGCCCGAACCCCGCACCGCCACCGCCAGCCCGAAGACGACCGCGCCGACGAGATACTCACCAAAAACTAACTGCGGAAACGTCAACCCGGCTGCGAAAGCAAACTTGATGGCCGGCCCGTGCAGCCCCCACATCGCGCCCACGAGGGCCATCATACAGCAACTGAGCGCGTCGGGTTTTTTCATACGGGAGGTGAAGCATTGCTAGTGTTGTGCCAGCACGGGAGTAAAAACCCTCCGCGGCCCCAACCGACGACCCCGCCAGCAAAGCCGCAAAGCGCCGCCACTCGCCCTTTACCAAACGAGCGGGCGAGCCGGAGATCAACCCATGCTTTCCAAAAAAATCTTCCGCGTGCTCGCTCTGCTCGTCGGGCTATTGGCCGCGTGGCCCACGTTTGCCGCCGACCGCGAGTTTGCAGCGGCGTTCCGCAACTCGTTATATCAAAGTCCATTAATTTCTAGACGCTTGTCATTGCGAGGTGCGCGAAGCGCGCCGCGGCAATCCAGTGGATTGCTTCGTCGCTGCGCTTCTCGCAATGATAGTCTGTTTATCGAGGGACGTTGGTATTACTGCGCAGCTTTGACGTGGCCTCGGGCAAGATCCTCCGGCTCGCCGAGGCGATCCCGGAAGCCAACCACGGCTGGCGGCCGATGGACGGCGTCGGCACCGTGCGTGATGTGCTCGTGCACGTCACCGAGACCCGCCCTCAACTCTCCCTTCACTTCCCACCCAACTTCACCGGCCGACCCGGGCGCGCCGCCGTCAGTTGCCCGTCGCGGATCACCGGCACGCCATTCACCACCACATCGGAAATGCCCACCGCATACGCGTGCGGCTCCGCAAAGGTCGCCGGATCGCCCACCGTCTGCGGATCAACAATCACCACGTCGCCGGCAAACCCCACCCGCAACTCCCCGCGCTCGCCCAACCGAAACGTCTCCGCCGGCAGCTTCGTCATTTTCCGCACCGCCTCTTCCAGCGTGAGCAGCTTCAACTCCCGCACGTAACGCCCCAGCACGCGCGCGTTGTTCCCGTAGCCCCGCGGATGCGGCACGCCTTCGGCAAATTTCCGCACGCCCGAATCCGAGGCGATCATCGTCAAGGGTAACGCCATAAACGCCCGGAGGTCGTCCTCGTCCATCCCGTGAAACACCGCCTGCGCCCCGCCTTGCGCCACGAGGTCCAGCACGAGCTCGATCTGATCGTCGAGCGTGTCGCTCCCGCGCACGAGCCGCGCCGCCTCCGGCACGGTCTTGCCGTTGAGCGTCGGGTTCGGCCGGAAATTCGCGATCACCGCGTAGGCATAGTCCGGCCGCCGGCCGTTGCGCAGCGAGGTCTTCATCTCCTCGACCGTCGCCGCCTTCACCGCCGGATTGGCCATGCGTTTCACAAACGCCGCCGTGCCGCCTTCGCGCACTTTATCCTCCACCAGCGCCGAGATATTCGTCGACGACGCCGTGTAGGCATACTGGTCCTGCGCGATGTCGATCCCGTCGGCCCGCGCCTTCGCGAGATACGCCGCGATCTCCGCCGCCCGCCCCCACGCCGCCGGGCTCGACAACTTGATGTGTGACACTTGCGCGCGGATTCCCGCCCCGCGGGCCACCGTCAACACCTCGTCCAGCGCCTCGGTGATGCGCGCGTTTTCATAACGCATGTGGCTCGCGTAAATCCCGCCGTGCCCGGCCACCACCTTAGCCAGCTCCACCAGCTCCGCCGTCGGCGTAAACGTGCCCGGCAGATAGATCAGCCCCGTACTCAGCCCCACCGCGCCCTCGGCCATCCCGCGATCGACCAGCGCGCGCATCTTCGCCCGCTCGTCGTCGGTCGCCGGCCGCATGAAACTCCCGCCCATCACCTGCGCCCGCACGCTGCCCTGCCCGATGAGCGTCGCCATGTTCACCGCCACGCCGACCCGCTGCAGATTCGAAAACCAAAAACCTACGTCCGTCGTCGAACTCCCGCAGTTGCCCGCGATCAACGTCGTCACGCCCATCCGCAGGAAATTCTCCGCCACCGGCAGGTCTGCGATGTCGTCCGCATGCGTGTGCACGTCGATGAATCCCGGCGCCACCACGCGCCCACCCGCCGCGATCTCATCGCGGCCCTTGCCCGCAACCACGCCGACCGCGGCGATTTTTCCGTCCCGCAACGCCACGTCACCGGCATACGCCGCGCGCCCCGTGCCGTCGACGATGCGCCCGCCTCGGATCACCAGATCGTAGTCCTGCGCCGCCGCGATTCCGGAAAACAAAACCAGTCCGACAAAAATTGAGCGCATGTTCGTTAAAAAAAGTTTCCCGCAGTTCAGCCCCGTTCCAGACGCCGACGCCACTCCGAAATCCGCGCCGTTCGTCTTTGCCTACCGCCGCCACCGCCACTCCCTTTTTCCCATGCTCTTCCGCGCTCCGCTCCTGCTGCTCACCGCCGGCCTCGCCGTCGCCCTCGCGTTCCTCCCCGCCCGTGCCGCGACCCCCGACCCCCGCCTCGCCGCCGTCCTCCCCGAAATCGACCGCCTCTTCGCCGCCACCGCCGCCGAGCAAAACATCCCCGGCCTCGTCTACGGCATCATGCTCGACGGTCGCCTCGTCCACTCCGCCGCGCTTGGCGTCGCCCACGTCGCCGACAAAACGCCCGTCACCACCGACACCCGCTTCCGCATCGCCTCGATGACGAAAAGCTTCACCGCCCTCGCGATCTACCGCCTCCGCGACGCCGGCCGCCTCGCCCTCACCGACCCGCTCACCCAACATCTCCCCGAGTTCCGCGCCATCACGTTGCCCACGACCGACTCCGCGCCGATCACGCTGCTGCAACTCCTCACCATGACCGCCGGCCTGCCGCAGGACGACCCGTGGGGCGACCGCCAGCTCGCGATCACCCCGGCGGCCTTCACCGATTTCCTGCGCGGCGGCCTCTCGTTTTCCACCCCGCCCGGCACCGCCTACGAATACAGCAACCTCGGCTACGCCCTCCTCGGGGCCGTGATCGACCGCGTCACCGGCGAGCCCTACCAGACTTACATTACCCGCGAGCTCCTCGCACCGCTCGGCATGAACGACACCGTCTGGGACTATCCCACCGTGCCTCCCGGCCAACTCGCGCTCGGCTACCGCTGGGAAGACAACGCCTGGCAACCCGAGCCGCTCCTGCGCGACGGCGTCTACGGCGCGATGGGCGGACTCATCACGACCCTCGCCGACTTCGCCCGCTACACCGCCTTTCACCTCTCGGCCTACCCGCCCCGCGACGATGCCGACTCCGGCCCCGTCCGCCGCGCCACCCTCCGCGAGTTTCACCAACCCGCCGCCTTCGCCACCGTAGCCGACGCACGGCCCGCCTCCGGCACGCCCCGGGCCCACGCCACCGCCTACGCCCACGGCCTCCGCTGGAACCGCGACACCGCCGGCCTCGTCAACCTCGGCCACAGCGGCGGCCTCCCCGGCTACGGGAGCAACTTCCGCTTTTATCCCGCGCTCGGCCTCGGGATCATCTCCTTCGCCAACCGCACCTACGCGCCCATGGCCACCGCCAACGCGAAAGTCGCAGCCCTCCTTCTCGAAAAAGCCGCGCTCACCGCCCGCGAGCTCCCCGTGGACCCCATCCTGCTCACCCGCCAACGCGCCCTCATCGCCCTCCTCGAATCCGGCTGGGACCCCGCGCTGAGCGCCGCCGTCCTCGCGGAAAACTTCTACCTCGACCGCTCCCGCGAAGCCTGGATCGCCCATACCCGCACGACCCTCGCCACCGCCGGCCGGCTCACCGCCACCGGCCCGATGATCCCCGAAAACGCCCTGCGCGGCACCTTCACCCTCACCGGCGAAACCGGCGTCATCGACGTCTTCTTCACGCTCACGCCCGAAGCTACGCCGAAGATCCAACACGTGAGCCTCACCCGCCGCACCCCCTGAGGTCCCCGTTCCGTTTTCCCGTCATCCCTGCCCCTCCGCCTTTCGTGTCTTTCGTGTGTTTCGTGGTAAAAGAATTCGTCCCCCTTTCCGAGTATGCCGTGGGCCCCTCCTCCGCCCTCGATTGTTCCTCGTTCTCGTAATCGTTCTCTTTCTCTTCCCACCTCCCGTCCCCCTTCCCGAGTATGCCGTGGGCCCCTCTTCCGCCCTCGATCGTTCTCGTTCTCATAATCGTTCTCTTTCTCTTCCCGCCTCCCGTCCCCCTTTCCGTGTATTCCGTGGGCCCCTCTTCCGCCCTCGACCGTTCTCGTTCTCCTTTTCCCGTTCCTCGTTCCGGCCCCTCCTCCGATCCCCCGCTTCGATTTTTCCGTGTATTCCGTGTGTTCCGTGGGCCCCTCTCCGGTCCCCGCCCTCCGCCTTTCGTGTATTTCGTGTATTTCGTGGTAAAAAAATTCCGCCCC
Organism: Opitutus sp. GAS368; assembly: GCA_945882935.1. Classification (GTDB taxonomy): domain Bacteria; phylum Verrucomicrobiota; class Verrucomicrobiia; order Opitutales; family Opitutaceae; genus Tous-C4FEB. The sequence goes on along the minus strand of CAMCWW010000102.1, from coordinate 2,168 downwards.
CCTTCCGTGTGTGCCATGGGCCACTCTTCCGCCCTCGATCGTTCTCGTTCATCGTTCTCATAATCATTCTCCTTTTCCCGTTCCTCGTTCCGGCCCCTCCTCCGATCCCCCGCTTCGATTTTTCCGTGTATTCCGTGTATTCCGTGGGCAATACCCCGCCCTCCGCCTTTCGTGTTTTTTGTGTATTTCGTGGTAAAAAAAGCCCCCTATTCCGTGTCGTCCGTGTGTTCCGTGGGCCACTCCTCCGTTTCACCTTTCCGCCATTCTCGGGCAAAATCTCCCGCTCCCATTCCCTGTCATCCCCACCTCACCTTCCCATTCCCTTTTCCCCGCCTTGAGCGCGTTGATTCGCCCGCCTAAATTGCGCGTGCGATGGCGCGAAAACTCGACCTTGATGCGTCAAATTTGGCGTAATAAGGTAATACTCTAATACTCCAACAACGCTCAAAAATATGCCCACGATCACTTTTAAGCTCTCCGAAACGGAGGCCCGCGACTTGCGCCGCCGCGCCCGCGCGGCCCGTTGTACGGTCTCGGCCTACCTCCGGGCCAACGCGGTCGGTGCGCCCGCTGCCGCGAAGCCGCGCAAAATCAAACTCGTCCGCCATCCCGTATCCGGCCTCCTTTACGACGTTTCGGGAAAAGACCTCCCGAAAGTTTCGAATGAAGAGGTCAAGGCCATGCTGGCTGACTTTCCGTGAACTACCTGCTCGATGTAAACGCCCTGATCGCGTGGGCCCATTCAAACTCGCTTGAAAACGGGATTTTTCATTCGTGGGCGGCGAAAGTCGGATACGATAAACTGGCGACCTGTGCACACAGCGAATTGGGGTTTATCCGGATTTCGATGCTGCCAAGATTCGGGGTGAGCCGCGCCGCCGCTGAAGCCATGCTTGCCGGCATTAAAAAAGATATCGGCGGTTTCGTCTCGGCCGCACCCTCGCCAAAATTGGCTGCATGGGCCCACACCTCGGCTCACACCTCCGATGCCTACCTCGTGCAACTCGCCACCTCGGCCGGGCTAACGCTCGCCACCTTTGACCGAGGGATACCTTCGCCCGTCGAGAGAATCGGTTAGGACGCAGCGTTTCCACACCGCGCCCGGCCCTGCCGCCGGGCTTTCTTTGGCCCCGGTGCCATCGCATCCGAGATCTCCGCGATTGCGGTGAATTGCACCACGCCCGCTCCTCGAAAAGCCGGCGCAGGCTTGGCATGCTCCGCGGGCAATTTCTCCGGTTCCGACCTCTCGTCCCCCTTTCCGTGTGTTCCGTGTGTTCCGTGGGCGACTCCTCCGCCTTTCGTGTGTTTCGTGTCTTTCGTGGTTAAAAAACTCCCTCCCTCTCTCCGTCTCTCCCTCTCTCCGTCTCTCCGTCTCTCCCTCTCTCCCCTTCCGATTTTTCCGTGTATTCCGTGTATTCCGTGGGCCACTCTTCCTATTCCCGTTCTCCGTTTTCGACCCACCCGTTCCAAAAGCAGCGACGGTTCTACCCCACTCTCCAGCGTCGCAGTTTACGGCCCACTGCTTGATCCCACACGGCCAGATTCCGTCACCCTTCCTCCGGACCGCTGGTCTCAAAATCCCGCTCCAGCGTCTCGATCAAGACCGGCAAGTCTGCCGTAGCCGTCTTCCAAACCAACTCTAGGTCCACTTCACCGTAATCGTGCGCGATGATGTTTCTCATCCCGCGCATCGCACGAAAGGGCAGTGACGGAAACTGCGCCTGCGTGTCGGGAGCCACCCGACTCGCCGCCTCACCGATGATTTCAAACCGCCGCAAGACGGCGTCCTGTTTTTCCGCATCGCCGAAAAACGATTCTCGACTGACTCCGGCGAGATAGCTCCGGATCAAGCGTGCCGAATTGAGCACGTCGGTCAGCAATCCTGCCTGACGTTCATCGAGCATAAAGCGCGACCGGCCCGGCCAAAATCGCCCGGCGCCGAAACAGATTTTTGCTCTTTTCGACCGCGCGCCGGCTCAACAAATCCACCCGACACCCGAGCTGTTGTTCCAACGCCAGCTGCAGCGCCCCCATCTCAAACAGCCCCGGATTCGAATCCGGCGAAAACTCTACCAACAGATCTACGTCGCTGTTGGCCTGAGCCGTCCCATCGGCCCGCGAGCCAAAGACCTCTAACCGCGAAACCGGGTGGCGCTCGCAAACCGGTC
>CAMCWW010000101.1:0-13197 GCA_945882935.1 Opitutus sp. GAS368 | reverse complement strand
AACGGTCCGCGGTAAATCATTCCCGTATACACCTGCACGAGTGCAGCGCCCGCATCGAGTTTCTCCGCCGCTCCGATCACATCCGTGATTCCGCCCACCCCGATGATCGGCAATTTTCCCTCCGTCTTTTTCGAAATGTAGCTCACGAGTTGCGTCGAGCGTCGGCGCACGGGCGCACCGCTGAGACCGCCCGCTTCATTCACCGATCCGAAAATTCCCGGCCGGGCCAGCGTCGTGTTCGTCGCGATCACGCCGTCGAGGCGAAATTCGTCGATTACGCCCAGCACCGCGTCGACCTGCGGCCAAGTCAGATCCGGCGCGATCTTCAAAAGCACCGGTACCCGCCGCGACCTCGCCCGGTTCGCCGCCGTGATAGCGCCCAACAGTTCACGGAGCCTCGACTCGTCCTGCAGCTGGCGCAGGCCCGGCGTGTTCGGACTGGATACGTTTAGCACCAGATAGTCTGCGAAGTTCGCCAATCTCGCGAAGCTCGCCAAATAATCTTCCGTCGCCCGGTCGATATCCGCGACCTTCGACTTCCCCAGATTTACGCCCAGCGGGATCGTACGCGCTCCCCGCCCCGGCTGTCCAGCGAGGCGCGCCGCCACCGCCGCCGATCCTTCGTTGTTGAAACCCATCCGGTTGATCACGGCTTCCTCAGCCGGATATCGGAACATTCGGGGCTTCAGATTTCCGTCTTGGGCGAGCGCGGTAACGGTACCGATCTCGACATGACCAAATCCCATCGCCGCCGCCGCCGGCCAAGCCCGGGCGTTTTTGTCGAAACCCGCCGCCAAGCCGACCCGATTCGGGAATTCGAGGCCGAAGACCTTCACGGGCCGGAACCGCCCCGCATCCAAACGCGAGTAAAGCTCCAGCACCCGCCGCAGCGGAGCGAGTTTCGCCAGCAGCGCCATCGCATCCACTCCGTGCTCGTGCGCCCGTTCTGAATCCTGCCAAAACAACACCGGCCGGAAAAGTTTTTCGTAGATCATGCCCATGGCCTCTGACCCTGAAACCCGCGCATAAAAACGCAAGAGCCCGAACCGTCTTCGACCCCGCCGCCCCGATTCCGCTGAGTAAAAACATCCCCGCCACACTCCTGTAAATTACTCCCGGTTTTGTGCTTGTTTTTTGAAACACCGCTCGCACGTTGAGAAAAATTTTCCCTTTCATGGCCAAAGCAACTTCTACTCTCAGCTGGTGTAACGTTCGTCTCGGTGACGACCATAATTGGTGGGTCAATGAGACCTCCGACCCCGTGCGTTGGGATGTAGACGGCCTCAGCATCGTCGACCCGCGCCAAGTCGCCCACCTCATCGAGCTCGTCGATTCCCTGCGCGACTATGGTTTCGACCAAGAGATGTTCGACGCCGCGTTTATCCCGTTCCGAATCGAGAAAGACCTCGGCAACGGCAAGGTGCGCCTCAAGCGCGTGAAAGAATCCATCGTCGAATCCGACGACAAACTCTTTGCCCTCGCCGATACCCTCGACGAGGAAAACGGCCCCTACGCCGATCTGCTCGACCACCTCACCCGCTGCCGCGTGAAGATGCTGAATGACCTCTTCAAATTCGAGTCCAAGCTCTCGGTTGATGAAGTCGAGGACGAGATCCGGGAGGACCAAAACAGCTCGTTCATCGAGGGGAAGGCCGTCCACACCTTCGAAGAGCTCACCGCCATTCTCGACTTTATGCCCGCCGGTTACGACGGCGACGACGAAGCTCCGGCCAAAGACGCCGAAGACGAGGCCGATGACGACTTGCCTGAGATCGACGCCGCCGAGGAAGAGAAACTCAAGAACGACGATTCGCTGAAGTGGGACGGCGACGACGAGGATGAGGACGACGACGAAAAGAAGAAGAAAAAGGACGACGATGACGAGGACTCCGACGACGACGATGACGCGCCGAAAAAGTCCAAGTCTGACGAGGATGACGACGACGCGCCCAAGAAGTCCGCACGCGGCTCCAAGAAAAAATAATTCCACGTAATCCTGGCGGCGGTCTTTTGGACTGCCGCTTTTTTGTGCCGATTCAAATCGTGCCGACTACGCCGCAGTTGTATTTCCCCGCACCTTCTCACCCGCGATAACCCCTTCGCCTCTCCCCCGCGTCACAGTCTTTTCGCCGTTGGGGCTATGGCCTTCGCGCTTCTGATCGGGTGTGCAACCGACGAGATAAAGGGCAGCAATCCCATCATCCCCGCTGCGAAGACCACCGCTTAATTCCGCCCCGCGGACAGCCTCACGATCGCTCTCCAAGGCGTCCCCGCCAAAGAAGGTAAAGTCACCTTGGTTCGCGACCAAACGGCCCACGACCTAAACGCCCGCCTCGCCCAACAAAATCCGACCCAAGACCCGCGGTTCATGCCCGGCGATTCTCTTCAGGTCCCCCGCTCGGCTTTCTGATTTTCTTCGGAAACCTCGTTTTCCTCGATCTCGCGCGGCATGAAATACGCCACCGCTGCGATCCCGGCGCACACCACCACGTAGATCAGCGCCCAGATCGTCATGGCTTTGAAGTTGGTGTCGCCCTCGACCACCCCGCTAAGCCACTTGTAGCCGAACTGGCCCGCGCGAAACAAAAACGCCAAGCTCAGCAGCCCAAAAACCACGGTGACGGCCCATTGGGCGATGCTGCGCTGAAGAGTAACGGTCGAGGTGCTCATAGAGAAAACCAAACGTAAATGTTAACGCAAAGCCAGCGCCATGTCTTTGGCGAAATAGGTCACGATCAAGTCAGCACCCGCCCGCTTGATCGCGAGCAACGACTCGTTTCGCGCCGGCACCAACTCAAGCCAGCCGCGCTCGGCAGCCGCGTGGATTTGCGCATATTCGCCCGAAACTTGATAAGCAGCGATGGGCTTTTTCGTCACCCCACGCACGTCGCGGATGATGTCCAGATAAAGACCTGCCGGTTTCACCATCAAGATATCCGCACCCTCGGCGTCATCGAGTTCGAGCTCGCGGAGCGCCTCGCGGCGGTTCGCCGGATTCATCTGATAGGTCGTTTTGTCCAGCGGTGCCGTCCCCGCCGCTCGTGCACTGCCGACGGCTTCGCGAAACGGTCCATAATAGGCCGAGGCAAACTTCACCGAATAAGCCATGATCCCGGTCTGCTCAAATCCCGCCGCATCCAGCGCGCGCCGGATCGCACCAACCCGTCCGTCCATCATATCACTCGGCGCCACCAGATCGACCCCCGCCCGCGCATGGAGCACCGCCATCGCGCAGAGGATATTCACCGTCCGGTCATTCGCCACCTCGCCACCGTCGTCGGATAATACCCCGTCGTGCCCGTGCGTCGTATAGGGATCGAGCGCGATGTCCGTCATCACGGTCAACTCCGGCACGGCCCGCTTCACCGCACGCACCGCCCGTAAAATCAACGCAGCCTCGCTTAACGCCGCGCTGCCCTCCGCATCTTTCAAAGACCCGTCCAACTTTGGAAACAACGCGACCGCCCGCACGCCCAATTTCGCCAACGCCCGGCACTCCTTCACCGCGTCACCGATGCTCATCCGCCGCACCCCCGGCATCGAACCGATCGGCTCCGACGAAGCCTGGCCGTCGATTACAAATAACGGCGCGACAAAATCCGCCGGCCGCAACACCGTCTCTTCTACCATCGCCCGCAGGCTAGCCGTGCGGCGCAAGCGCCGCGGCCGTTGGGTTAAATCGAGCTTGAAGTGGTCCGTCTTATCCATGTTTCTCCGCGAACAAATCACGCCATGCGCCGGCCCGCCACAAATTTTTCGACCGCCTTGGTTCGCTTCGTTTTAGCGCGAACTACGGGCGGCGGTTGTTGACCGCAACCGCCGGCGCCCGCGCGCGCCGTCAGGCAGAAAACCGTCGGTCCACCGACCGATAAAAAGAACGTTCCGCTCCGTCGGAATTCCGTTAACACCTTCCTTTCCGATTCTCCGAATATGGCCCTTCAGCTTTACGATTCCCTCGACCGCCGCCTCAAACCGGTCACGCCGTCGCACGCCGACGGCGTGGTCCGCTTCTATAATTGCGGCCCGACCGTCTATGCGCCCGCGCACATCGGCAATTTTCGCACCTTCGTCGTCAACGACGTCATCCGTCGGCTGCTCGAGCTCCAGTTCGGCCGCGATAAAGTAAAACACGTCCGCAACCTGACCGACGTTGACGACCGCACCATCGGCCAGACGCAGAAAGAGCAACGCCCGCTCGCCGAGATCACCAAAAAGTGGACCGATAAATTTCACGCCGACTGCGACGCCCTCAACTGCCTAAGCCCCCACGCCGAGCCCACCGCCACCGGCTACATCAAGGAGCAGGTCAACATGATCGAGGTGCTCATGGAGAGAGGGAACGCCTACCGCGCCGCCGACGGCTCCGTGTATTTCAAACTCGATTCGTTTCCCGGCTACGGCGCCCTCTCCCGCATCAAGGAGCGCGAACTCAAGATCACCAACACCGTCGCCGACGCGGATCATAAAGACTCTGTCTCCGACTTTGCGCTCTGGAAGGCCTACAAACCCGATGAAGACGGCGACGTGAAATGGCCCGGCCCGCGCGGCGCTGGTGAAGGCCGACCCGGCTGGCACATCGAGTGCAGCGCCATGAGCAAGGCCATTTTGGGCGACACGATCGATCTCCACACCGGCGGCGTCGATTTGCTCTTCCCGCACCACGAAAACGAGATCGCCCAGAGCCAGTGCTGCAACGGCACGACCTTCTCGCGCCACTGGTATCACAGCGAACACCTGCTCGTCGAAGGCACCACGATGAGCAAGAGCAAGGGCAACTACTACACCTTGGGTGATCTCGTCGAGAAGGGTTACTCCCCGATGGCCGTCCGCTACGCCCTACTGATGGGCCACCCAAGGAAGCAGTTGAATTTTATGTTGGATTCGCTGCGCGCGGCCGAGAGCGCGTTGAATTCGTTGCGCGCGTTCCGATGCTCGTTGGGCACCGCCACCGGCCAGGATGCCGAGACATTCGCCAGCGTATTCGCCTCGTTGCACGACGACCTCAATACGCCCGGAGCGCTCGGCGCTCTTTTCTCCATCGTGAACCGCGGCCCTTCGAATGTAGATCAAAACGCATTCGACGCCGTGCTCTTCGCCCTTGGGCTTAACCTCGTGGTCGAAACGAAAACCGAAATTCCCGCCGCCATCACCGCCCTCGCCGAAAAACGCTGGGCGGCCAAGCAAGCCAAAGACTTCGCCGCCGCCGACGCGCTCCGTCTGGCACTCGCCGCCGCCGGTTGGTCGATGCTCGACAGTAAAACCGACTACAAACTCGAACCGGCGAAGAAATAGCCGGAGGCCGGCTCCCCAATCGAAAATCAAGAGTCGAAAATCGAAAATTCCCATGATGTCTCCCCTCGAAGAACTCCGCCACTCGGCCTCGCACATCCTTGCGACGGCTGTCCTCCGTCTTTTCCCCGACGCCAAACTCGACATCGGCCCGCCCACCGAAACCGGCTTCTACTACGACTTCGACCTCGACCATAAATTCACCGCCGACGACCTCATCAAAATCGAAGCCGAGATGAAGAAAATCGCCGGCGAAAACCAGCCCTTCTACCGCAAGGAACTCTCCCGCGAGGAAGCCACCGCCCTCCTCATCTCCCGCGGCCAAGAACGCTACAAACTCGGCCGTCTCGCCGATATCCCCGCCGACGAGAAAATTTCTTTATACCAGAACGGCGAGTTTATGGATCTCTGCGCCGGCACGCACGTGCGCTACTCCTCTAAACTCAAAGCCTTCAAACTTCTGTCCATTGCCGGCGCCTACCACCGCGGCGACGAGCAGAACAAACAGCTCCAGCGTATCTACGGCACCGCCTTCCCCACGCGCGAAGAACTCGACCAATACCTCGACCGCCAGGAGCAGGCCAAGGCCCGCGACCACCGCAAGCTCGGCCGTGACCTCAAGCTCTTCCACATCGACGAAGATGTCGGCCAAGGCCTCATCCTCTGGACGCCGAACGGCTCGATCATCCGCCAAGAATTGCAGGACTTCATCGGCGGCGAGCTCCGCAAACAGGGTTACTCGCAGGTCTTCACGCCGCACATCGGCAAACTCTCGCTCTACAAAACCTCGGGCCACTTCCCCTACTACAAGGAGTCGCAGTTCCCCGCGTTCGCCGAGCCCGACGCGCTCGCCAAGATGTCCGCTGAAGGCTGCGGCTGCGCCGAACTCACCGCGCGTCTCGAAGCCGTTTCCTCGCAATTTGCCGACCAGCTCAACCACCGCGTGGGCAAAGAAATGATCGGCCAAGACCGCGTCATGGATCCGGCCAAGCTCCTCGATGGCTTCATGCTAAAGCCGATGAACTGCCCGCACCACATTAAGATCTTCGCGTCCCAGCCTCATAGTTACCGGGATCTCCCCGTGCGCCTTGCCGAGTTCGGCACCGTTTACCGCTGGGAACAATCCGGCGAACTTAACGGCATGACCCGCGTCCGCGGCTTCACCCAGGACGACGCCCATCTCTTCTGCACCGAGGATCAGGTCGCAGCCGAGGTCCTCGGTTGCCTGGCCCTCGTGAAAACCGTCCTCACCACCCTCGGTATGGCCGACTATCGCGTGCGCGTCGGCCTCCGCGATCCCGACTCCAACAAATACACCGGCGACACCGCCAACTGGGACAAAGCCGAGAACGCCTGCCGCGAGGCTGCGAAAACCCTCGGCGTGCCCTTCACCGAGGAACCCGGCGAGGCCGCGTTCTACGGCCCCAAAATCGACTTTGTCATCAAAGACGTGATCGGCCGCGAGTGGCAGCTGGGCACCGTGCAGGTGGACTACAACCTCCCCGTGCGCTTCGACCTCCACTACATGGGCGCCGACAACCAATCGCACCGCCCCGTCATGATCCACCGCGCGCCCTTTGGCTCGATGGAGCGTTTCTGCGGCGTACTCATCGAGCACTTTGGCGGCGATTTCCCCGTGTGGCTCGCCCCTGAACAAGTCCGCCTCGTGCCGATCACCGACCGCGTGAACGACTACGGCGCGCACCTGCTCGCGCAGCTCAAGGCCGCAGGCGTCCGCGCCAAACTCGACGAACAGAGCGACAAGCTCGGAGCCAAAATCCGCCGCGCCGAAATCGACAAGGTCCCCTACACCCTCGTCCTCGGCGGCAAGGAAGCCGAGACCCAGTCGATCAGCGTTCGCAGCCGCGCCAAAGGCGACGAAGGCGTCATGCCCTTCGCCGACTACCTCGCCCGCCTCAAGGTCGAGATCGCCACCCGCGCCCTCGCCGTAAAAACGGTCAAGCCCGCCGCCCCCGGCGCCGCTCCGGCCAACTGAGCGACCTCATCCTAAATCCGAAAGCGCGGCGCTTACCTCCGCGCTTTCTTCTTTTCCGATGTCTGACTGGAAACCCGAACTCGACGCCATCATCGGCGCCCGCCACGGCGGCCAAGTGGATCACGTCCTGGGCCTACTGCAGAAACTCGACGCCCGTTTTCCCCACGTTCCTGAGATCGCCTACCAGCTCGCGTGGACGAGCGACGTGCTTGGCCGCGCAGCCGAGGCCGTCCCCCATTATGAGCGCGCCATCGCCCTCGGCCTCGCGCCCAACGAACTCGCCGGCGCGCTCCTCGGTCTCGGCTCCACGCTCCGTCACACCGGCCAACTCGCCCGCTCCGCCGAGGTCCTCCGGTCCGGCCAAGAGCAATTTCCCAACCATCGTGAATTCGACGTCTTCCTCGCTTTGACGCTCCATCCCCAAGGCAACCACGCCGAAGCCACCAAGCTTCTTTTGCTCGCTCTCGCCGACACCAGCGAAGATCCCGGCATCACCACCCACCAGCGCTCGATCCGCCACGAGGCCAACCGGCTTTGAACGAAAAAGGCCGGCTCCCACGAGCCGGCCTTCGGGTTAATTTAAAAAACGCTCAAACCGCAGCCTCACCGCGCTCGTCGGTGCGGATGCGGATCACTTCCTCAAGCGGCAGCACGAAGATCTTGCCGTCGCCGATCTTGCCGGTCTTGGCCGACTTCGCGATCGCCTCGACCGCCTTGCCGACGAGGTCGTCGGTCACCGCGATCTCGATTTTCACTTTGGGCAGAAAATCGACCGTGTATTCGCTCCCACGGTAGATCTCGGTGTGTCCTTTTTGGCGGCCGTAGCCTTTTACCTCGGTGACGGTCATGCCTTCGATCCCGACGGCGCTCAGCGCCTCTTTCACTTCGTCGAGTTTGAAGGGTTTGATGATGGCGGTGATGAATTTCATGGATGGAAAGATTGAGGGTTAACTCAGTTGATATAGCCTTCTTCTTGGTGATCGGTGATGTCGAGCCCTTGCGACTCGGCTTCCGGCGTGGGCCGCAATCCGACGAGGGCTTTCACGATGTAGGCGATCACCACCGTCGCGAGGATCGAGAGCACCAGCGTGATGCCGATGGCCTTGACCTGTTCGAGCCAGAGACCGCCGTCGGTCACGAGCTTTGCCAGGCCGTTCTTGGTCGCGTAGGAGCCGGTCAGGTTGGAATTGACGCTCGCGGTGGCGAGGAAGCCGGTGACCAGAGCCCCGAGCGTGCCGCCCACGGCATGGACGCCAAAGGTGTCGAGCGCGTCATCGTAGCCGAACATCGCTTTCATCTTGGTGCAGGCCAAATACGGCACGGCGCCGCCGAGCACGCCGATGAAGATCGCGCCGGTCGGGTCCACGAAGCCGGCGGCCGGGGTGATCACAACTAACCCGGCGACCGCGCCGGAGCAAAAACCCAAAATCGAGGCGTGGCCGCGGAACAGTTTTTCGATCATGCCCCACGTGAACGCGGCGACGGCGGCGGCGAGCGTGGTCGTCATGAAGGCGTTGGCCGCTACGCCGTCGGCGGCGAGCGCGCTGCCGGCGTTGAAACCATACCAGCCGACCCAGAGCATACCGGTGCCGACCATGCACAGCACGAGGCTGTGCGGCGCCATTTTTTCCTTACCGAAGCCCAGGCGCGGTCCGAGGATGATGCAGAGGACGAGCGCGGACCAGCCCGAGGACATGTGGACCACGGTGCCGCCGGCGAAGTCGATCGCCTTGATGACCGCGTCGCCATTCCAGACGCCGTTCATGTAACCGGTCACGCCCCAGATCATGTGGGCCAACGGGAAGTAGACGACGACCATCCAGATCGCAACGAAGAGCAAAATCGCGGAAAACTTCATGCGCTCGGCGACCGCACCGACGATCAGCGCCGGGGTGATGATCGCGAACATCATCTGATACATCGAAAACACGTTCTGGGAAATCCAGTAGGCGTAGTCGGTATTGGGCGCGCTGGTGACGCCCTTAAGAAAAAAGTATTCGGTGCCGCCGAGGAACGGACTGTTGAAGCTCTTGCCGAAAACAAAGCTGTAGCCAAAGGCCCACCACATGATGGTGACCAGGCCCGTGATACCGAGACATTGGGCGAGCACGGAGAGGACGTTCTTCCGGCGAACGAGGCCGCCGTAAAAAAGCGCGAGACCGGGCAGCGTCATGAAGAGCACGAGCGCGGCGCTGGTCATCATCCAGGCGTTGTGGCCGGGGCCGGCGACACCGACCAGCGGGCCTTTGACCGGGTCGACGTTGTTGACGTAGGCCTCAAGCGCGGCGAGGCGCTCTTCGGCGGTGGGCGGCGGCGGGGCCGCAGGGGCAGCAGCGGGCGTTTGGGCCCACACGGTGCCGGTGGCAAGTAGCACAGCTACCAGCCCCAGCCGGAATCGAAACATGTTTAGAAGGGATTTCATAGGCGATGCCGGACCCATAAGCAGGCGCAATGCCATGAGCCTTTTTCATTACGTCATGAATCAAAATTATTCTTCCAACCCCGTTTCGCCCACCGACCGGCAGCGAGCGTGAAGGGCCCGTTTCGGCCGCCCCCGCTCGCCCGAGCCCGGCTCGACGCCCCGCATTCTTTCACCGCCATTCAGCTTGCACGCCCCGGCACCCGCCGCACCGTTTTGGACCTATGCCTCGAATTCCGCTCGAAGATAATTTCAACGACGTCATCAACAAGGCCCAGCGCGGCTTGAAGATTTCCGACGCTGATCTCGCCCAGCGGGCCGAAATCAGCCTACCCGAGCTCGCCGCCGTCAAGGGCGGTCAAGTCAACGAACTGGTTATCCGCCGGGTCGCGCGCCACCTGCGTCTGAGCGTCGATGCCTTGGTCGCCCTCGCCCACAAATCTTGGTATCCCGAGGCCCCGCTCTTTAAACGCGGCTTCGCGATGTTCAACACCGCCTTCGAGGACATGACGGTCAACAGCTACCTGATCTGGGACAGCGGCACCCGGGAAGCCGCCGTGTTCGACACCGGGGCCAACTGCGACGACATGATCAGTTTGATCGAAGCCGAAAAACTCCGCGTTTCCGCCATCTTTCTCACCCACACCCACGACGACCACATCGCCGACCTACCCAAACTCGTCGCCGCGACCAAAGCAACGGTTTGGGCGAGCGAATTGGAGCCCTCCGCTGCGCCCGGCGCGCAAACCTTCAAAGAGAACGCCCACTTCCATTTCGGCGAACTAGCCGTCAAGACCCTCTACACCTTTGGTCACTCCCCCGGCATGAGTTCCTTTGTCGTCAGCGGCCTCAGTTGGCCCCTCGCCATCGTCGGCGATTCCATCTTCGCGAGTTCCATGGGCGGCAGCCCCACCCACTTTAAGGACCAGTTTGAGAACAACCGCACCAAACTCATGACGCTTTACCGCGACACCGTCTTCGCCTGCGGCCACGGCCCCCTCACCACGCTCACGCAGGAGCGCCAGCACAACCCGTTTTTCGCCCGCTAACTCAACCCCCTCCCTTTATCATCATGTCGCAAAAAATCGCCTTCGTCGGAGTCGGTCGCATGGGGGCCAACATGGCCCGCCGCCTCAAGGATTGTAACTTCAACGTGACCGCCGTCTACGACGCCCACGCCCTCTCCGCCGCCACCCTCGCCGCCGAGCTGGGCGCGCTCCACGCCCCTTCCCTCGCGGCGGTCACCACCGCCGCCGACGTGATCATCACCGTCGTCACGGACGATGCCTCCCAGCTCGCCGTCTTCGGCGAAACCGGCGACTCCCTTCTCCTCGGCGCGAAAGGCAAGATCTTCATCAACTGCGCCACCCTCACGCCCAAGATCCACGTCGAAGTCGAGCGCCGCGCCCATGCCGTCGGCGCTTCCAGCCTCGAGGGCTGCATGGCTTCGTCGATCCCCCAAGCCCGCAACGGCACGCTTTACCTCATGTGCGCCGGCGAAAAAGCCGTCTTTGATCGCGTGCTCCCCATCCTCGAAAAACTCAGCACCGCCCTCCGCTACATTGGCGCCACCGGCCAAGCCGCGCAGGTCAAGGCCCTCGTCAACATGGTCATGAACATCAACACCGCCGGTCTCGCCGAAGGCCTCGGCCTTGGTGCTGCCCTCGGGCTCGATCTCACGATGCTCCGCGAAGTGTTTTCCCAAACCGGCGCCAACTCCCAAGTCCTCAAGACCGACGGCGAGGACATGCAAAACCGCGATCATTCCTGTTACTTCTCCGGCGCCCACGCCGCCAAAGACTCCACCATCGCTTGGGTCCTCGGGGCCGAAACCGGCCTGCCGATGCCGCTCGCCGCCGCCACCAAACTCCAATTCGACCGCATGCACGCCCTCGGCCTCGGCGCCCTCGACAAGAGCGGCGTCGCCGAGCTCACCTTTAAAGACCGCCACGCCTGACGCCCGAGGTGGCACGGGCGTCTCGCCCGTGTTCCCAATCCTAAATTCCCCGCCCATGCCCTCCATCGCCCACATCGCCAACCTCTGGTCCCTCGTCGGCCACCCCTCGCCCGCCAAAGAGTGGTCGCTCGAAAAGAAAATCAAGGCCATCGCCGCCGCCGGCTTCGACGGCATCACCACCCGCGTCACCCCCGAACACCGTCGCCTCGCGGAGAAACACGGGCTCCGCCACATCCTCGGCTTCATCTCCACCGACGACCCCACCGAGTTTGCCGACCGCCTCCGCGAGCAAAAGGAAGCCGGTGCCGTCCACATCAACGTCCAACTCGACGATCACGACACCCCACCCGCCCTCGCCACCAAACACTGGCTCGCCCTCGACCGCGCCGCCGAGAAAATCGGGGGGATCTTTCCCGCTCTCGAAGTTCACCGCGATTGCTGCACCGAGACGCCCGAAAAGACCTACGAGATCGCCGAGCGCTACCACCGCGCCACCGGCCGCCTCATCCGGATGAATTTCGATTTCTCTCACATCGCCAGCGTGAAGCACCTGCATCCCGGCAACTACATCGAGCGCCTCCTTGATCACCCCGCACTCGTCCAACACAGCGAGCAAGCTCACTTCCGCCCCTTCAACGGCCATCACTGCCAAGTCCCCGTCACCCATCGCGGCGCGCTCACACCCGAGGTAAAAAGCTACCTGGTCTTCGTCGAAGCCTTCATGGCGCTCTGGAAAAAGGCTCCGTCGAACAAGAACCGGACCCTCTTTGCCTGCCCCGAGATGGGACCGTATTCTCCCGGCGGCGGCGGCTACAACATCACGGGCCTGCCCCCGGCATGGCCCGACGCCGCCGTCCTCCGCGCCGAACTCCAAAAAGCCTGGACCCGCGCGAAGTAGGGCCGCCCCCGCGCTGGCAACGGACTCGGCTTGGTCATCTCCAGACGCCTCTGCGAACTGATGGGCGGCACGATTTCCGTCGAAAGTCGCCTCGGCGAAGGCATCACCTTCCCGTTTTCGGTGCCGCTGGAGAACTCCCGGGGCGACCTCGCCGAACCATTCGCCCCGAAACCAAAAACCTGATGCTCCGTCGGCGGAACGTCGGTGGAAAGTTTGGAGGCGCGGGCCGGAATCGAACCGGCGCATAGAGCTTTTGCAGAGCTCGGCCTTACCACTTGGCAACCGCGCCAAACTTTCAAGAACGCGGAACGTGTAGGGATATTTCCCGTCCCGCAAGGCCGGAAATGAAATCGCGCATTCCCATGCTTGCCGCCCGCTTCCCTTCACCGCAAACCCAACTCCTCCGCATGCCCACCACCGTTTTCACCATCGCCAATCAAAAAGGCGGCGTCGGCAAGACCACGACCGCCGTCAACCTCGCCGCCGCTTTCGCCGAGCAAAAAATCCACACGCTCTTGATCGATCTCGATCCCCAAGCCAACGCCACCAGTGCCATCGGCGTCGAAAAACAAGAGGGCCGCAGCCTCTACGGTCCGCTCCGCGGCGAGGGCAATGCCTTCGAAATGATCACGCCCACC
>CAMCWW010000100.1:0-13388 GCA_945882935.1 Opitutus sp. GAS368 | reverse complement strand
GACAAGTCGACCGTTTTCGCTGACGGACTCTATATTCCGACCGGCCTCGAACTCGCCAACGGCGGATGTTACGTCGGGCAGTCGCCCGACCTGCTCTTCTTAAAGGATACCAACGGCGACGATGTAGCCGACGTGCGGGAAGTTGCCCTGACCGGCTTCGGCATCGAGGACAGCCATCACTCGATCCACGCGTATCGGCGCGGGCCGGACGGCTGGCTCTACTTCCAGGAAGGCGTCTTCCTCCACACCCAGGTGGAGACCCAGCACGGGATGGTGCGGAATTTCAATGGCGGTGTTTACCAGTTCAATCCCCGCAGCGGCGAGTTTCGCATCTTCGCCAAGGTCAACGTCGGAAATCCGTGGGGTCACGTCTTCGACCGCTGGGGCCAGTCGTTCCTCGTCGACAATCCGCGGGTCGGCTATCTTTCGCCCTCGACCGGCAACAGCGGGGAGCGGCTCAAACTCGCCCAGCTGCTGGTGACGGAAAAACAATGTGGCGGTGACCTGGCGTCCGGTTCGCATCTGCCGGAGGAAATTCGCGGACAGCTCCTGACCTGTCGGTTCAAAACTCGCACGGTGGTCCGCTATGAATTCATCGAGGACGGGGCGGGGTTCAGTTCCAACGTGCTCGCACCGATCATCTCGTCGCGGCATCCGAACTTCCGCCCCATCGACGTTAAGATCGGTCCGGATGGAGCCATCTACGTGGCCGATTGGTATAACCCGATCATTAACCACGCTCAGCACGACTTCCGCGATCCGCGCCGGGTGGAGGAGCGCGGTCGCATCTGGCGCATCACCGCGAAGGGTCGCCCGCTCGTGAAGAAACCCGTGATCGCCGGCGCGCCGATCCCCGCGTTGGTCGATCTCCTGCGGAGCCCCGAGGACTGGAACCGCCACCAAGCGCGCCTCGAATTGAGCGGACGCGATCCCGGTGCCGTCGCGCTCGAACTCGAGCGCTGGGTCGGCCAACTCGACCGCAGCGATTCCGCCTACGATCACCACCTCGTCGAAGCGATGTGGGGCTATCAAAACATCGACCGCCCGAATGAGCCGATCCTCCAACGCGTGCTCGCGGCGTCGACCGGCCACGCCCGAGCCGCCGGGGCACGGCTCATCCGCTACTGGCACTCGCACGTCGCCGATCCGGTCGCGCTGCTCGCGCGTGCCGCCGCCGATCCATTTCCCCGTGTGCGGATGGAGGCGGTGCTCTCGGCAGGCTTTGTGCCGAAAGCCGAGGCCTTTCCCGCAGCTCTCGCGACGCTGGATTTCCCGAAAGACCCCTCGATCAACTTAGCCCTCACCCAGACTGTTGCCGCCCTCGGTCCTTATTGGCGGCCGGCGCTGGCGGCGGGGAAACTGGAGTTTGCACAGGCGACCCACCGCGAATTCGCCCTCCGCGAGGTCGGCGTCGGTTTCGAAAAACGTCTCGCCGACTTCCTCGCCAAGGACACGACCAACCCCAGAGAACTGGCGGAGATCAAGGCGAGGTTGATCGCGGAAAAAAGCACGCCGCAAATGCGCCTGGTGGTGGACGCGATGATCAAACGGGGCCGGCCGCGGTCGCGGGACTTCATGGTCGAGCTGCTCGATGCGTTGCACCACGTCGCGCAGGGCGGCGAAGTGAAACCGGATCCGGGAATTGCCCGGCTGCGCAGCCTTCTTGCCAATCCTGACCCAGCGATCGCGGCCGCCGCGGCGCGAACGCTCGGCGCGTGGAAGGTCAGTGCGGCGGCTCCGGAACTCCTGGCCCTGATCCGCGACGGCCAACGCCCCGACGACGTCCGCGCCGCGGCGGCGTTGGCGCTGGCGCATGTGGAGCGGGCCGAATCCGTGCAGGATCTGCGTGACCTTGCCACGAGCGGCGACATCGAGAGCCGGTATTTCGCGGTGCGCGGTCTCACCGTCACCGACCTCGCCGGCGCCGGGTCGGCAGCGGCCAGGCTGTTGGCCGAAGAACCCGGTCGGGCTGATCCGGCGGGACTCGTGGCGGGGTTTCTTCAGCGCGACCGTGGTCCGGAGGTTCTGGAGCGCGCTCTCGCCGACCGCACGCTCCATCCCGCCGTGGCGGCCAACGTATCCGAGTATCACCGCCGCACCGGCCAGTTGCCGCCGAAGTTGGCGCAGCGATTTCAGGTTACGGCTACGGGCTCCCTGAGTGCCACCCTGCTGCGCGAAAATCGCGCGGCCCTCACGGCCGACGTCGAGCGCCTGGGTGATCCGGTGCGCGGCGAGCAGATTTTTCGCCGCCCGGCCGCCGCCTGCGTCGCCTGCCACGCGATCGGCTCCGTCGGTCCGGCCCTCGGACCCAACCTAGCCGGCGTGGGCGCGGCCGCCGAAACGGGCTATGTCGTGGATTCGATCCTCGAACCAAACAAGGCCATCGCCGAGCACTATGAAACCACCCTGGTTGCGACGCGCGACGGCACGGTGAGGGTCGGCGTGATTGCGACCAAGGGCGAGCGCGAGATCGTGCTTCGCGATCCGGCGGACGGTGGCAAGGAAACCCGCATCCCCGTCGAGACGATTCGGGAGATGAAGACGATGGACTCCCTCATGCCGGCCGGACTCGCGGACCAATTGCAAAGCCGGCAGGAATTTCTCGATCTCTCGCGTTTCGTCTCACTCCTCGGTCGGCCGGGTGCCTACGCCAACGACGAAAGCCCGGTCATCCGCAGATGGCGCGTCGCCGCCGCCAAGAGCTCGTTGCCGCCATCCGACGAGGACTCGTCTTGGGTGACCGAGTATAGCTATGTGAGCGGCGAGTTGCGCGTCGCCGGCCTCGAGCCGGGCAAACCGTTCGACGCCCGCGGTCACGTGCAGGTGCAAGTCGCGGGCACGGTGATTTTGAAACTCAACACCGCGACGGGCCTGCGCCTGTGGAGCGACGGCCGTGAGATCACAGATTTGTCCGCGCCGATCATGCTGGGCCGGGGCCGCACCGCGTTCACATTCCGCGTCGATCCCCTTCAGCGCGGCGTATCCAGTCTCCGCGTCGAACTTGCGCCCGCTCCCAACTCGCCGATCAAATTTCAGCCCATAGGCGGCTTTTGAACGAACCCCATCCATTTCCCTCATGCCCCACCTCCGCTCCCTGCTTCCTCTCACCCTGTCCGTCCTTCTCGCCCTCTCCGCCACCGTCGCGGCGGCAGCCGCGCCTACGGCGAAGCCCAACATCGTCTTCGTGATCACCGACGATCAGGGCTACGGCGATCTCGGCTTCACGGGTAATCCCATCGTCAAGACGCCACACCTTGACCGGCTCGCCACCGAGTCTTCGCAACTCAAAGACTACCACGTCGCGCCCACCTGCTCGCCCACGCGCTCCGCGCTGCTCACCGGCCATTGGACCAACCGCACCGGCGTGTGGCACACCGTCAACGGCCGCTCGATGCTGCGCGAAAACGAGATCACCGTCGGCCAGTTGCTCAAAGCCCACGGCTACGCCACTGGCCTGTTCGGCAAGTGGCACCTCGGCGACAACTACCCCTACCGCCCGCAGGACCGCGGTTTCACCGAGGTCTATTACCACGGCGGCGGCGGGGTCGGCCAGACGCCCGATCTCTGGGACAACTCCTACTTCGACGGCAGCTATTTCCACAACGACCGCATCGTCGCCGCCAAGGGTTTTTGCACCGACGTGTTTTTCGCCGAGGCCCACCGCTTCATCCGCGAGCAAGCCGCCGCCAAAAAACCTTTCCTCGCCTACATCTCGCTCAACGCCCCGCACAGCCCGTTTCACGCCCCGCAAAACTACCTCGACCTCTACCCGCAGCAGCCGCCCGAACTCGCGTCGTTCTTCGGCATGATCACCAACATCGACGACAACGTCGGCACCACCCGCGCGCTCCTGCGTGAGCTCGGTATCGCCGACAACACGCTCTTCATTTTCACCACCGACAACGGCACCGCCACCGGCGAAAAAATCTTCAACGCCGGTATGCGCGGCAAAAAAGGCAGCGAATACGAGGGCGGCCACCGCGTGCCGCTCCTCGCCCACTGGCCCGCCGCCGGTTGGACGAAACCGCACGTCAACGACACGCTCAGCCATGCCGTCGACATCGTGCCCACGCTCCTCGACGTCACCGGCGCGCCCACTCCCGCCGGCCTCAAGTTCGACGGCCGTTCCATTCGTCCGCTCCTCGATCCCGTCGCGGACACCGCCTCGTGGCCGCACGAGCGCATGCTCGTCACTGATTCCCAGCGCGAGCGCGATCCGGTGAAGTGGAAACAGTCCGCCGTCATGTCGGGCCCGTGGCGGCTCATCAACGGCCAGGAACTCTACGACATCAAAGCCGATCCCGGTCAGCAGCGGAACATCATCGCCGAACAGCCCGCGCGCGCCGCCAAGATGCGCGCGTTCTACGACGCGTGGTGGGCCGAGCTGGAGCCGACCTTCGCGCAGACCACCGAGATTTACCTCGGCCATCCCGAGCATCCCGTCGTCAGTCTCACCGGCCACGACTGGATCCAGGAGGCGCTCCCGCCGTGGAACCAACAGCACATCCGCTTCGCCGATGGTTTCGCTCCCGCGCGCGCCCACGCCGCCAAAGGCAAAAACGCGAAAGCCGCCCCACCGTCCGCCACGTCCGCCACGCCCGCCGAAAAATCCGTCCATGCCGGCCACTGGGCCGTGAAAGTCGTCACCGCCGGCCGCTACGAAATCAGCGTGCGCCGCTGGCCCGTCGAGGCGAACCACCCGATCACCGCCGCGTTGCCCCCGGGTGAAAAAGTCCCCGGCGCCAGCGTCGCCTTCCGCGCCCGCCCCGGCATCGCGATCCCCGCCACCACCGCGACGCTGCGCCTCGGCGGACGCGACCTCGCCACCGCGCCCGTGCGCGCCACCGACACTGCCATCGCCTTCACGACCACGCTCACCGCCGGTTCTCACCAACTCGCCCCGGTCTTCGAAACCGCCGACGGCCACGAAGTCGGCGCCTACTACGCGGTCGTCACGAAACTTCCTTGAGGCCTGCCTCGGAACGGGAACGTCCGCCAATTAAAACCAATCCGCCGCTTTGTCGGCGGTGAGACGTTTCGGGGCAGGAACGTCTCCTCTGCGGTTCAGTTTTTGAGCGATGACACCCATGGCTGTCGATTTTAGGTCGGCGCGATGCTCAAGCAGCTCGACCCCCGCCTCTCGATTCACGTTTACGCAGCGGCCTGCCTGTCGCGCACGGCCTCGGCGCCTTTCCCATCGCCGGCCAAGGGCTCGTCGGTAACAACCCCGTCGTCGTCACGCGCCACTTTGCCAAAGTCTACGGCCACCTCCATTCGACTCTGGTGCCCTCGGCGGCCCCCAACCTCGACGTCCGCCAACTCCACGCCCGACGTGCGCAAACCCCGCCTGCCCGACCGTCCCGCTTGACCGACCCGAGATCTCCCGGCAAGCCGCTCTGCGTCCACTTTGTTGCAACCTCCACCCACCCCGCCCGTCTCGCCCCACCCATGCCCTCCCTCCTATTTTCCGCCCCGGCTCGCCTGCTCGCGCTCTCGCTTTCACTCCTGATTTCCCTCTCCGCCTCGGCCGCCGATCGCCCCAACATTCTCTGGCTCACGAGCGAAGACCACGGACCCGAGATGGGTTGCTACGGCGACGCCAACGCCCGCACGCCCAACATCGATGCCCTCGCCGCGCAGGGCATGATCTTCAAAAAAGCTTGGTCCAATCACCCCGTGTGCGCTCCCGCCCGCACCACCATCGCCACCGGCTTCTACGGCGAGAGTTCCGGTGCGATTCACATGCGCTCCATGGTGCCGCTCGCCGCCGGCGCGAAGCTTTACCCGGACCACCTTCGCGAGGCCGGCTACTACACCACCAACAACGCCAAGGAAGATTACAACGTCCCCAAGTCCGCCCAGACGTGGCACGTTTCCTCCAAACAAGCGCATTGGAAAGATCGCGCCGCCGGCCAGCCGTTCTTCGCCGTGTTCAATTCCGAAAAAAGCCACGAGAGCCAGATTCGCACCCGGCCTCACAACGCCATCGCCGATCCGGCGAAGATGCGGATCCCCGCCTACCATCCCGATCTACCCGAGGTCCGCCAAGATTGGGCGCAATACTATGACAAGGTCTCCGCCGCCGACGCCGACGCCGGGGCCCGCCTCAAAGAACTTGCCGCCGCCGGCCTCGCCGAGGACACGATCGTCTTTTACTACGGCGACCACGGCAGCGGTATGCCCCGCAGCAAGCGTTGGCCCTCCAACTCCGGCCTGCACGTCCCCATGGTCGTTTACTTCCCGCAAAAGTGGCGGCACCTCGCCCCGAAAGAATATCAAGCCGGCGGCAAGTCCGACCGCCTCGTCAGCTTCGTCGATCTCGCGCCCACCGTGCTGAGTCTCGCGGGGCTCAAGCCGCCCGCCGCGATGCAGGGCCACGCTTTCGCCGGCCCGTTTCAGACCGAGCCCCAGCCCTACATTTACGGCGCCCGCGGCCGCATGGATGAACGCCAGGATTTTGTCCGCTCCGTCACCGACGGCCGCTACGTTTACCTGCGGAACTTCTTTCCCCACGTCTCGCCGGCCCAACGGGTCGCGTATCAGTTCGAGACGCCCACGACCCGCGTGTGGCGCGCCGCCTTCGACGCCGGCAAAACCAACGACGCGCAGTCTGTCTTCTGGCGCACGCCCAAGGCGCCCGAGGAGCTTTACGATCTCGCGACCGACCGTGACGAGGTCGTCAACCTCGTCGCCTCGCCCGCCCACCGCGCGGTCCTTGAAAAACTCCGCGCCGCCCAACGCGCCCACCTTACCCGCGTGCGCGACCTCGGCTTTCTCCCCGAGGGCGAGATGCACGCCCGCGCCGCCGGGTTCGCGCCTTACGACCTCGCGCGCGATGAAAAAAAATACTCGTTCGCGCGCCTCTACGCCGCCGCCGATCTCGCCTCCGGCCTCGATCCCGCCGCCCTCCCGCAGTTGCGCACCCTCGCCACCGATCCCGATGCCGCTGCGCGCTATTGGGGCGTGATCGGCTTGCTCATGCGCGGCACTTCCGCCGTGTCGGGCGATCTTCCACTGCTCCGCCGCGCCCTCAGCGACTCGTCGCCGCTCGTCCGCATCGTCGCCGCCGAGGCGCTCGGCACCTACGGCCCGGCCGCCGATCTTGCGCCGGTCCTCACCGTCCTCAGCGAACTCGCCGCGCCCGATAAAAACGGTGTCTTCACCGCCATGGCCGCCCTCAGCGCGATCGAAGCCCTCGGCCCTAAAGCCGCTCCGCTTCTGCCCCTCGTGCGCGGACTCAAAGGCGAAGCTGGCTCGCCCGATCCTCGTTTCGCCTCCTACGTCCCGCGCCTCATCGTGAACCTCACCGGCGAAGCCCCCGCCGCCAAAACCAAGAATAAGAAAAAATCCGCCAACCCATGACCGCCTCGCGCTCTCTCTACTTTTCCCCGTCCCTCTTTCTCTCCCTCTCTCTTTCTCTCCTTCCCCCTCTCTCCGCATCCGCCGCCACCTCGCCCGCCGCGCCCAAGCGCCCCAACGTCCTCTTCATCGCCGTCGACGACCTGCGCAACGACCTCGGCGCTCTCGGCGCCGCCCACGCCCGCACCCCGCAACTCGACGCCTTCGCCGCCACCGCGCGCATTTTTTCGCACCACTACGTCCAGGTCCCCACCTGCGGCGCCTCGCGCACCGCCCTGTTACGGGGTCGCTATCCTTCCGAGGCCGCCCACGTCGGCAATGGCGGCATCGCCACCACCCACTCCACGTGGGGCGACGCGAATCTTCCCGCCTGGTTTATTCGTAACGGCTACCGCACCTACGCGCTCGGCAAAATCACCCACCACCCCGGCGGCCGCACCGGCCAGCTCTGGCACGACGGTCCCGAGGAACTCCCCGGCGCCTGGACGCGCTCATGGATTCCGCAAACTCCGTGGAACGAAGCCGAGAACATCATGCACGGTTACGCCAACGGCGTCGCCCGCACCCCCGGAAAAACCCCGCCCCTCGAGGCCCACGCGGGGCCCGACTCCGCCTACCCCGACGCCTGGATTGCAGACGAGGCCGTTAAAAATCTCCGCGACCTCTCCGCTTCGTCCGAGCCGTGGTTTTTTGCCGTCGGTTTCTTTAAGCCGCATCTTCCATTCGCCGCGCCGAAACGATATTTCGACCTGCACGATCCCGAGAAAATTCCCGCCCTCGACCCCGCCGCCGCCGTCAAACCCGCCTGGCCTTCGACGTGGCATGCTAGCAACGAATTCCGAAAAAACTACGGCCACGCCGGCCGCGACCCCGACACCGATCCGGCCTACACCCGCGAGGTTCGCCGGGCCTACGCCGCCGCCGCCAGCTACGTCGATGCCCAGATCGGCCGCGTGCTCGACGCTCTAAAAACCCTCGATCCCGCAAGCAACACCATCGTCGTCGTCTGGAGCGACCATGGTCTCCTCCTCGGCGAACACGGCATCTGGGGCAAACACTGCCTCTACGAGCACTCCTTGCGTTCCCCGCTCATGATTCGCGCTCCCGGCCTCGCCCAACCCGGCGTGACCAGCGCCGCCCTCGTCGAGACCATCGACATCTTCCCCACGCTCGCCGATCTCTGCGGCCTGAGCGCACCCGCCACCCTCGACGGCCGCAGCCTCCGCCCCCAACTCGACCGCCCCGCCAGCCCCGCCGCGAAACCCGCCCGCGGTTTCTGGACCGACGGCCAACGCACGATTCGCACCGAGCGTTGGCGTCTCATCACCGCCCGCGCCGCCGACGGCTCCCCGCAGTTCGAGCTCTTCGACTATACCAACGATCCCTTCGAGACCCGCAACCACGCCGCCGCCCACCCCGAAGTCATCCGCGACCTTCTGGCCCAACTCGCTCAACGCCCCGAGCTCCCCGCCCAAAAATCCTCTGCCAAGAAGAAATCATCCGCGGCCCCCCAACCATGATCTCCCTCTCTCGTTCTCTCCTTCTCCCCTTCTCTCCCTCTCCCCTACTCCCCTTCTCTCCCTCTCCCCTACTCCCCCTCTCCCGTTTCCTCCTTCTCTCCCTCGCTCTGTCTCTCATTCTTCCGATCTCCGCCGCCACCCACGCCGCCCCAGCTCCGCCCGCCAAGCCCAACATCGTCTACATCCTCGCCGACGACCTCGGCTGGACCGACCTCGCCTGCCAAGGCTCCAACTACTACGCGACGCCCCACCTCGACCGGCTCGCCGCCCAGGGCGTGCGCATGCTGCGCTATTACAACTCGCAGAACTGCGCCCCCACCCGCGCCGCGTTGATGAGCGGTCAGTATGCCCCCCGCACCGGCATCTACACGGTCAACACGCTCGAACGCGGCGAGCCCGCCGACCGCCGCATGAAGGTGCCGGCCAACGTCAACCAGCTCCCGCTCGACAAATTCATTTTGCCCCAAGCACTCAAAGCCGCCGGCTATGCCACGGGCATGTTCGGCAAATGGCACCTCGGTAACGCCGGCGACTACCATCCGAGTCGTCGCGGCTTCGACGAAGCGCTCGTTTCCGACAGTAAACATTTTGATTTCACCACCACGCCGCCCGCCGCCTATCCGGCCGGCCAGTATTTCGCCGACTTCGTCACCGACCGCGCCGTGGACTTCATCGGTCGCCACCGCGACCAACCCTTCTTCCTCTACGTGCCGCATTTCGCCGTGCACACGCCGATTCAGGCCAAGCCTGAATACATCGCCGCGTGGGAAAAAAAGCGACCCGAGGGCACGCATTGGAATCCCACCTACGCCGCCATGATTCAAAGCGTCGACGAAAGCGTCGGCCGCATCGTGGCGCGCCTCGAAGAACTCAAACTCGCCGACAACACCGTCATCATTTTCTCCTCCGACAACGGCGGCCTGGGCGGTTACCAAAGCACCGAAGCGCCTTCCGAGAAAAAAGGGTTCACCGACAATTCCCCTCTCCGCGGCGGCAAGGGCACCCTCTACGAAGGGGGCACGCGCGTCCCGTTTATCGTCCGCTGGCCCGGCGTCGTCCCGGCCGGCCGCACGAGCGAAGTCCCAGTGGCCCACGTCGACGTGTATCCGACGTTGCTGGACCTCGCCGGCGGCACTCCGCGCGCCGGCTACACGCTCGACGGCGTGAGCTTCGCCCCCGTGCTGCGCAACCCGTCGGCCACGCTCCCACGCGAGGCGATCTACTGGCATTTCCCCGGCTACCTCGAATCCTACGTTCACCCGCGCGGCTGGCGCACCTCGCCCGTCGGCGCGATTCACGCCGGCGAGTTTAAACTCCTCGAATTTTTCGAGACCGGCACCGTCGAGCTTTACAACCTCCGCGACGACATCGGCGAGAGCCGCAACCTCGCCGCCCAGGCCCCCGCCAAAGCCCTAGAACTGCGCGCCCAGCTAGCCGCATGGCGCACCCAAATCGGCGCCGCCATGCCCACGATGAAAACCGTCGCCGAGCTCGCCGCCACCCCCGCCGCGTCGTCGACCGGCAAGCTGGGAAAAAAGAAACAGAGCCAAGACTAACGCCCCGCAAAATCTCAATCCCCCCCCATCCCTATGATCCCTCGCTCTTCGTCCCTCCGTCTCTTCCTCTCGCTTTCCCTCCTTCTCTCCCTCTCTCTCCTTCTTCCGATCTCCGCCGCCGCTGCTTCCGTCGCAGCGCCCAAGAAAAACGTCCTCTTCCTCATCGCCGACGACCTCAACACCATGCTCGGCGCCTACGGCGATCCCCTCGCGCGCACGCCGAATATCGACAAGCTCGCCGCCCGCGGCGTCCGCTTCGACCGCGCCTACTGCACGTATCCGCTCTGCGGCCCCAGTCGCAATTCGATGCTCACCGGTCTCTACGCCAACAGCACCGGCATCCACAACAATTCGCAGATCTTCCGCGAAACCATCCCGAATCAGCTGAGCCTCCCCCAAGCCTTCCGCCAACAGGGCTACTTCGCCGGCCGCATCGGCAAACTTTACCACTACAACGTGCCCAACTCCGTCGGCACCGCCGGCCATGACGATCCCGCCTCTTGGGAGCTCCAACTCAACCCGGCCGGCGTGGAGCGCACCGAGGAACACCCGAAGATCACCACCCTCACTCCCGGCCAATTCGGCGGCACGCTCAGTTGGTATGCTTCGCCGAAAAGCGACGAACATCACACCGATGCGATGCTCGCCGCCGACGCCGAGTGGGTGCTCGAGCGCAGCGCCAAACCCAACCAACGCCCCTTCTTTCTCGCCGTCGGTTTCTTCCGCCCGCACACGCCCTACGTCGCGCCGAAAGATCCCTACTTCGGCTACTACCCGCGCGAGAAAATGCGCATCGTCCCCGACATCAAAGCCGATCAAGCCGACATCCCCGCCGCCGGCCTCGCCAGCTACAAACGCGAGCAAGACAACATGACCGATGACCAGCGCCGCGACGCCCTCCAGGCCTACTACGCGAGCATCACCTTCATGGACGCCCAAGTCGGCCGCGTCATCGATGCCCTCGACCGCCTCGGCCTCGCCGAGAGCACCATCATCGTCTTCACCAGCGACCACGGTTACCTCACCGGCGAGCACGGCCTCTGGCAGAAACAAAGCCTGTTCGAGGAGAGCGCCTGCGTCCCGCTCCTCATCGTCGCGCCCGGCGTGTCCAAAGCCAAAACCGCCGCCGCGTCTCCCGTCAGCCACCTCGACCTCTTCCCCACCCTCGCCGAACTCGCCGGCATCACAGCCCCCGCCAACCTCCAAGGCCAAAGCCTCGTGCCGCTCCTGCGCGATCCGTCCGTCACCGGTCGTGGCTGGGCGCTCACCCAAATGATGCGCGGCGGCGGTGGCGGAGCCGGCAAGGGCAAAGGGAAAGCAGCGACGGCAAAGGCCGAGTCGGGTGGCGGCCGTTTCTCCGGCTACAGCCTGCGCACGCCCCGCTGGCGCTACACGGAATGGGACGAAGGCAAACAGGGCCGCGAGCTCTACGACCACGACTCCGACCCGCGCGAACTCACCAATCTCGCGACCATGCCCGCGCACACCACCACCGTCGCGGCGCTTTCGACCCAGCTTCAGGCCGCCGTGAAAACCACCTTCCCACCGTCCGGCCAAGTCCCCGAGTTTATCAACAGTACTTGGCCACCGATCCTCGTGGCTCCGTGAACCTCACCTGCCGGTCCAAAGAACTTCCCTTTGGGTAGCCTTGAGCGTGAGCGAGAGGGCCGCGCTTGAAAACCACTCGCTCACACTCGCCGCCAGGCCAGTCACCCTATCGCCCCGTCAAAAACGACCACACCCCTCCACCCATGAATCGCCCCCTCCGCCGTCGCCCCTTCGTCGCCGTTCTCTGCACCATCGCGTTCACGCTCGCTGCCGCCTTTGCCGCTGACCGCCAGCCCAACGTCGTCCTCATCATGGCCGACGACTTCGGCTTCGAATGCGTCACCGCCAACGGCGGCCAGTCCTACCAAACGCCGCACCTCGACCGGCTCGCCGCCACCGGCGTGCGCTTCGAACACTGCTACGTACAGCCGCTCTGCACGCCCACGCGCGTTCAGCTCATGACCGGCATCTACAATGTCAGAAACTACCTCAAGTTCGGCGTGCTCGATCCTGCGGCCGTCACGTTTGGCCAGCTCCTCAAATCGGCCGGTTACACCACTGGTATCACCGGCAAATGGCAGCTGCAGTTGGACAAAACCAAAGGCCTGCCGCAGCACTTCGGCTTCGACGAATCGTTTCTCTGGCAGCAGACCCGTCGCCCCCCGCGCTACGCGAATCCCGGCCTCGAACTCAACGGCGAGGAGATCGACTACACCAAAGGCGAATACGGCCCGAAACTCATCAACGACTTCGCGCTCGATTTTATCACCCGCCACCGCGAGCGGCCATTTCTCCTCTACTACCCGATGATCCTCACGCACGACCCGTTTCAGCCGACGCCCGATAGCCCGGAATGGGCCCCGACGACGACCGGCGAACAGGCCAAGCGCGACGTGAAGCACTTCGCCGACATGGTCGCCTACATGGACAAAATGATCGGCCGGCTCGTCGCCAAGCTCGACGAACTCGGCCTGCGCGAGAACACCCTCATCCTGTTCATCGGGGACAACGGCACCGGCACGGGCGTCACCTCACGCTTCAAAGGTACCGACTACCCCGGCGGCAAAGGCACCAGCACCGTGCGCGGTAATCATGTGCCCTTGATCGCGAGCTGGCCCGCGAAAATTTCCCCCGGCCGCGTCAACGCCGACCTGATCTCCAGCGTGGATTTCTTCCCGACGCTCTGCGACGTCGCCCGCGCCAAACTCCCGGCCGCGCTCGAAATCGACGGCCGCAGCTTCCTCCCGCAACTGCTCGGCCAACCCGGCGCGCCCCGCGAGGCCCACTACGTCTGGTATGCCCGCAACGGCGGCCCAACCGCGACCCACGAATACGCCCAGAGCACCACGCACAAACTGCACCGCGACGGAAAATTCTACGACCTCACCACGGACCGCTTTGAGCA
>CAMCWW010000099.1:0-13557 GCA_945882935.1 Opitutus sp. GAS368 | reverse complement strand
CCGTCTTCGGCCTCCTCTACGCCCAAGCCGAGGACGACTTCAACCGCGTCGAGCTCAACTACGTCAACGCCCTCGGCCGCCTCGCCGAAATCGAGGGCGAGAAGGAGCTCTACCGCGATCTGCGCATGAAGCTCTTCATCGACCCCGTCGAGCTCCGCGCCAAGTACGCCGCCAGTCCCGCATGGCTACGCGCCCTCATGGACGCCTTCGCCGACGGCCTGAATTTCTATCTGCACACGCACCCCGACGTGCGCCCGAAACTCATCACCCGTTTCGAACCATGGATGGCCCTCGCCTTCACGGAAGGCAGCATCGGCGGCGACATCGAATCCGTTTCGCTCAAAAACCTCGAAGCCTTCTACGGCCCGCGCCCACCCGCATCCCCGGCGCCGTCGCTCACCCGCTCCGTGCCCTCGCCCGCCACCTCCGATCTCGCCGCTCCCCCCGAGGCTCAAGGGTCCAACGGCTTCGCCATCGCCCCCGCCAAATCCGCCTCCGGCCACGCCCTGCTCCTCATCAATCCGCACACGTCGTTTTATTTCCGCCCCGAGATCCACGCCATCAGCGAGGAGGGTCTCAACGCCTACGGTGCCGTTACTTGGGGCCAATTCTTCATCTACCAAGGGTTCAACGACCGCCTCGGCTGGATGCACACTTCCAACGGCGCCGATGTCATCGACGAATACCTCGAGACCGTCGTCGCTGCTCCGCCCACGTCCGCCGGCCCCGCCGCGCCCACCTATCGCTACGGCACCGAGACCCGGCAGTTCGTCGCCAAGAAAATCGTTCTACCCTATCGCTCCCCGCCCGGCCCCGACGGCGCCACCACGGTGCAAGAGCGCACCGTCACCGCCTACTTCAGCCACCACGGCCCGATCATCCGCGAAGAAAACGGCCGCTGGGTCGCCGTGAAAATGATGAACGATCCCGTCCCCGCGCTCACCCAATCCTACCAGCGCACCAAAGCCCGCACTTACGCCGAGTTCACCCAAGTGATGGAGCTCCGCACCAATACGTCCAACAACACCGTCTACGCCGATGCCGACGGCAACATCGCCCACTTCCACGGCAACTTCGCCCCGCGCCGCGATCCCAAATTCAATTGGAAGCAGCCCATGGACGGCTCCGACCCCGCCACCGACTGGCAAGGTCTCCACGCCATCGACGAAACCATCCGCCTCTTTAATCCCGCCACCGGTTGGATTCAAAACACCAACAACTGGCCCTTCTCCGCCGCCGGCCCCCACAGCCCGCGCGTCGCCGATTTCCCCGCCTACCTCTGGACCACGCCCGAAAACGCCCGCGGCCTCAACGCCGTCCGTGTGCTCTCCGGCAAATCCGCCTTCACCCTCGATTCCCTCATCGCCGCCGCTTACGACCCCGCGCTCCTCGCCTTCGAGCGGCTCTTGCCCGCGCTCTTTGCGTCCTTCGATGCCCTCGCGCCCGCCGATTCTCACCGCGCCGCTCTGGCTGAACCCATCGGTGCGTTGCGCGCGTGGGACCACCGCGCCGCCGTCGATTCCGTTCCCACCACTCTGGCGATCCTTTGGGCGCAGTCCTTCGGCGCCGTCATCGCCGAGGCCAAGGCCCGCGACCTCGTCGTCGTGGATCATCTGCTGGCGTCCACGACCTCGGTCCAGCACCTCGACGCCCTCATCCAAGTCGTCGCCCGCCTCACCCGCGATTTCGGCACGTGGAAAACCCCATGGGGCGAGATCAACCGCTTCCAACGCATCTCCGGCGACATCACCCAAAAATTCGACGACTCAGCGCCGAGCCTGCCGATCGCTTTCGCCCCGAGCGACTGGGGCGCCTTGCCGGCCTACGGCGTCTCCGGCCCCGCGCAGACGACCAAGCGAATCTACGGCAACCGCGGCAACAGCTTCGTCGCCGTCGTCGAATTCGGCCCACGGGTGAAAGCCAAAACCATCCTCACCGGCGGCGTCAGCGGTGACCCGCGTTCACCTCACTTCAACGATCAGTCCGAGCGCTACGCCGCCGTTCAGTTCAAGGACGCGCTCTACTACCGCGAAGACATCGAGCGCCACGCGACTCGCACCTATCAACCTGGCACCCCAAAGTAGGGCGGGGTCTTCGACCCGCCCTCCCCCTATTTGGCGAAGCCCGATGTCGCGCCTGACATCGGGCTTTGTTCTGCCGGCGAACCGCCGGATCAGCCCAAATCAACGCGATCCGCGTTCATGACCTTGTTCCAAGCGGCCACGAAATCGTGAACGAACTTCGCCCCGGAATCGCTCTCGCCGTAAACTTCCGCCAGCGCGCGGAGTTGCGAGTTCGAGCCAAACACGACGTCCACGCGGGTGGCCGTCCACTTCACATCGCCCGTGGCGCGGTCGCGTACTTCGAACAACTCCTCGGCCGGCGAGGTCGCTTTCACGACGTACGCCATGTCGAGCAGGTTGACGAAGAAGTCCGTGGTCAGCGTCTCGGGACGGCTCGTGAAAACACCGTGCTGCGTCTTGCCGTGGTTCGCGTTGAGGACGCGCAGACCGCCGATGAGCACCGTCATCTCCGGCGCGGTGAGCCCAAGCAACTGGGCCTTGTCCACTAAGAGCCGCTCGGCGGGCATCGAGTAACGAGTCTTCAGGTAATTCCGGAAACCGTCGGCGGTCGGCTCGAGCACGGCGAAGGACGCGATGTCGGTCTGCTCCGCCGAGGCGTCCATGCGACCGGGCGCGAATGGCACCACGACGTCATGGCCGGCTTTCTTCGCCGCAGCCTCCACGGCCGCGCAACCGCCGAGGACGATCAGGTCGGCGAGCGAAACTTTTTTCCCGCCCGTGGCCGACGCGCTGAACGCCTGCTGGACGCCCTCGAGGGCTTTGAGCACCTTGGCGAGACGGGCGGGCTGGTTGGCCTCCCAATCTTTCTGCGGCGCGAGGCGGATGCGCGCACCGTTGGCCCCACCCCGCTTGTCGGAGCCGCGATACGTCGAGGCCGAGGCCCAGGCGGTCGAGACAAGTTCGGAGACGGAGAGACCGGTGGCGTGAATCTTGGCTTTGAGGTCCGCGATGTCCGTGGCGTCGGCGAGCGGATAATTGACGGCGGGAATCGGGTCCTGCCACACGAGGTCGGCGGCGGGAACTTCCGCACCGAGGTAGAGCGCCTTCGGCCCCATGTCGCGGTGCGTGAGCTTGAACCAAGCACGGGCGAAGGCGTCGGCGAATTGATCGGGGTTCGCGAGGAAGCGGCGGGAAACTTTCTCGTAAGCCGGATCGGCCCGCAGGGCGATGTCGGTGGTGAGCATCGTCGGCCGATGCTTCTTCTTCGCATCATACGCGTCCGGCACGGTGGCGGCCGCGTCCTTGGCCACCCACTGGTGGGCGCCAGCCGGGCTCTTCGTGAGTTCCCACTCGAAGCCGAGTAGATTCTCAAAGTAGTTGTTGCTCCACTTCGTCGGCGTGTTGCTCCAAATGACCTCAAGCCCGCTGGTGATCGTGTCGGCACCTTTGCCGGTGCCGAAACTGTTGGCCCAACCCAACCCCTGCTCAGCGAGGCTGGCGGCCTCGGGCTCGCGGCCGACGTGGTCGGCGGAGGCGGCCCCGTGAGTCTTGCCGAAGGTGTGGCCGCCGGCGATGAGGGCGACCGTCTCCTCGTCGTTCATGGCCATGCGGGCGAACGTCTCACGGATGTCGCGGGCCGAGGCGATCGGGTCAGGCTGGCCGTTCGGACCCTCGGGATTGACGTAGATGAGGCCCATCTGCACGGCGGCGAGCGGGTTTTCGAGTTCGCGGTCACCGGTGTAGCGTTTGTCGCCCAGCCAAGTGGTTTCCGCGCCCCAATAGACGTCCTCCTCGGGCTCCCACACGTCGGCCCGACCGCCGCCGAAGCCGAAGGTTTTAAAGCCCATCGACTCGAGCGCGCAGTTGCCGGTGAGGACGAGAAGGTCGGCCCAGGAGATTTTCTTGCCGTATTTTTGTTTGATCGGCCAGAGCAGCCGGCGGGCTTTGTCGAGGTTGGTGTTGTCCGGCCAGCTGTTGAGCGGCGCAAAGCGCAATTGGCCGGCCCCGGCCCCGCCGCGCCCGTCGCCCGTACGATAGGTGCCGGCCGCATGCCAAGCCATGCGGATGAAGAACGGGCCATAGTGGCCGAAGTCGGCCGGCCACCAGTCCTGCGAGTCGGTCATCAGCGCGTAGAGGTCTTTCTTCAGCGCCGGCAAATCGAGCTGCTTGAACTCCGTCGGGTAATCGAAGTCCGCGCCCATCGGATCGGACAGCGCGGAATTCTGGTGTAGAATCTTCAGATTGAGCTGATTGGGCCACCAGTCGCGGTTGGAAAGCCCGCCCGCGATCGTGGGCGTGGGTTTCGGGGTATTGCCTTGCATGTGGGGGAACGGACATTTGCCGCCGGTGCTGCCATTTAGATTTTCCATGAAGATATCGGATAGTGAGGTTATTAAACGGGCCAAGCCTTTGATTCGAAAAAAAGACTCGAAATTCCTCCGCAGAGTAACAGCTCGCATCATAGGAGAGAAATACCAAGAAATGCTCACAGTAATAGGAACCGACTATGGAGCTTCATCAATTACGCTACTTTCTCGCCGTCGCCCGCACGAAGAATTTCAGCCGCGCGGCCGAGCAATGTCATGTCGCCCAGCCGTCGCTCAGCCAGCAGATCATGAAGCTGGAAGACGAGTTGGGCGAACGGCTCTTTGAGCGCACGAAGCGCGAAGTGTCCCTCACGCCCGCGGGCGACTTGCTGCGGGTCCACGCCGAGCGGGTGCTGCAAGAGGTGGAATTGGCGCGCGACGGCGTGCGCGAATTCCGCGGCTTGGTGCGCGGACGGGTTGTGCTTGGGGTGCTGCCCACGGTCGCACCGTACTTCCTGCCGCAGCGCCTGCGCGCATTTTCCTCTCGGTTTCCCGCGGTGGAGGTCGTCGTGCACGAGGACACCACGGATCAGCTGGCGGCGGCGGTGCTCGCCAAAGAGGTCGATCTGGCGCTCGTGAGCCTGCCGGTGCAACGGGTGGGTTTGGCGGCGGAAGAGTTTTTCGACGAAAAACTGCTCGTCGCCCTGCCGGCCGGACACGCGCTGGCGAAAAGACCGCGGCTCACGTTCGACGATCTGGAGCGGGAGGCGTTCATCCTGATGAAGGAAGGCCACTGCCTCTCTGGTCAGGCGCTCCAGTTCTGCCGGATCAACGGCTTTGCGCCGCAGATAAGTTTTCGCAGCGCCCAAATCGAGACCGTGTTGGCCTTTGTAGCGAAGGGTTGGGGCGTATCCGTCGTGCCCGAGATGGCCTGCACTCGCCCCATACGCGGCGTGCGCTTCCGCACCCTCGCCGGCCTGACGCGGTCCATCGGCATCATTTACCGCAAGGCGAGACCGCTCAGTCATGCGAGCCGGGCCTTGGTCGATTTTCTCCGCGACGCCGCCGCGGGCGAGACGCTCAAGCCCGCTCGCCACTAACTCGCACCGCTTTCCGGGGGCAAACGCTCTAATCCGTGCCCGGCCGCCCGCGCCCGGCCTTGGTTCCCGCGCGGTGCCGCTTCGCCTGAATCATCCGCAACTTCTGGCCCCGCGATTTCGGCCGGTTCCTTCGGCGTTCCGCCTCCTGCTCGGCTACGACCGCCAACCGCGCCACCCGAATCCTCGCCTCAAGCTTCGCCACCAACTCCGCCCAAGCGACCGCCCGATTCGCCGTCTGCGAACGCTCCCGCTGACACCGCACTTCGATCCCCGTCGGACCATGCCGCAACCACACCGTCGAGCTGGTCTTATTGATTTTCTGCCCACCCGGCCCGGACCCGCGCACAAATTTCTCCTCTACCTCGCTTGCGCGCACCCCAAGGGCGACCAGCTTTTCGAAGATTTGTGATGGCAAGGTCATGGCGAGCCGTTTTCTTAAGGGAAACTCTTTGCCTGGCGCCGAGTCAAACCGGCCCCGGTCCCGCTATCCCTCGTCGCTTCTCTCCCTCTCTCCTTCTCTCCCTCTCTCCTTCTCTCCTTCTCTCCCTCTCTCCCTCTCTCCCTCTCTCCCTCTCTCCTTCTCTCCTTCTCTCCTTCTCTCCTTCTCTCCCTCCCTCCTTCTCTCCCTCCCTCCTTCTCTCCTTCTCCGACTCCGTCCCCTGCTCCTATGCTCACCGGTCCCGCTTGGTCCCAGAAACTCCGCACCGAAATCGCCAAAGCCGTCATCGGCCAGGACGCCGTGGTGGAACGGCTGCTGGTGGCCCTACTCGCCAACGGCCATGTCTTGCTCGAGGGCATGCCCGGCCTCGCAAAAACCCTGCTCGTCAAGTCCCTCGGCACCGCCCTCGGTGTCCAGTTTGAGCGCGTCCAGTTTACGCCCGATCTCCTGCCCAGCGATGTCGTGGGCACCATGATTTTCTCGCCCAAGAACGGCGAATTCACGGCCCACCGCGGCCCCATTTTCGCCAACCTCGTCCTCGCCGACGAAATCAACCGCGCCCCCGCCAAGGTTCAATCCGCCCTCCTCGAAGCCATGCAGGAGCGCCAGGTCACCATCGGCGGCCAGACGCATCCTTTACCCAAGCCGTTCTTCGTGATGGCCACCCAAAATCCCGTCGAGCAAGAGGGCACCTACCCGCTGCCCGAGGCGCAGACCGACCGTTTTCTTTTCAAGCTCATCGTCGATTATCCAACCGCCGAAGAGGAATCCACCATGATGCTGCGCTGGGGCCAGGTCACCCAACAGCCCGCGCTGGTGCCCGCCTCCAGCGGCGAGGAACTGCTTTCTCTCCGCACCGAGGTCGACCGCATTTACGTTTCGCCCGCCATCCAGAACTACATCCTCGCCCTCGTCCGCGCCACCCGCGCCCTCACCGAGGGCTCACCCGCGCAGCGCCTGCTCACCTTCGGCGCCTCGCCCCGCGCTTCCCTCGCTCTTTACCAAGCCACCCGGGCCCTCGCTTGGCTCCGTGGCCTCGAATTCGTTTCACCGGCCCTGGTGCAAGAGATCGCGCCCGACGTCCTCCGCCACCGCATCGGCCTGACCTACGAGGCCGAGGCCAAGGAAATCACCGCGGACAAAATCGTCGCCCAGGTCATCGCGAAAACTCCCGTCCCCGCCGCCTGAATCTTTCTCTTTCCTCTTTCTCTCACTCTTTCTCCCTCCTCCGGCGCGCTCACGAGAGAGAAAGATTAAGAGAAAGAGGAGAGATCCCCGTCACGCCTTGGCCTTCCACGTCCCAGTATCACCGCCGCTCTCCGCTGACGCCCCCGCGTCGCCGCTCGCCATGCTGCGCCAGTTGGAGTGGCGCGTCCGTCACGCGGTCGAAAACGTCCTCAGCGGCGAATATCGCTCCGCCTTCCGCGGCCGCGGCATGGAGTTCGATCAAGTCGTCAAATACACCTTCGGCGATGACGTCCGCGACATCGATTGGAACGTCACCGCTCGCCTCGGCGAACCTTACCGCAAGAAATTCGTTGAGGAACGCGAGGTCACCTTGCTCGTGGTGTTCGAGGATACGCCCAGCCTCCAGTTTGGTTCCGGCGCCCAGTCGAAACGCGAAGCCCTCCTCGAACTTGCCGGCCTCGTCATGCTCCTCGGCGCCGTCAACCGCGACCGCGTCGGCTTCGTCCACACCACCCCGAGCGGCGACTATCTTTTCCGCGAACCCGTCCGCGGCCGCGGCGCCATCCTCCACGCCGCCGCTAGCCTCCTCGCCTGCCCCGCACCTCAACTCTCAACTTTCAACTCTCAGCCCTCAAACTCCGCCATCCCTTGGCGCCTGATTTCCCGCGCCGCGCCCAAACACAGCGTCCTGCTCTGGCTCGGCGATTTCGCCCCGCGCCCCGAGCCCGAGGGCTGGACCGTCCTCCGCCGTCGCTACCAGACCATGGGCTTTCGCGTCGACGATCCTTGGGAACGCGCCCTGCCCGACCAAGGTGCCTTCGCCGCCTACGATCCCACCGCAGGCCAACTCGTGACCATCGAGAACTCCTCGGCCGAACGCGCCGCCCATGCCGCGTGGCGGGCCAACCGCGAAGCCACGTGGACGACACTCTTTCCCGACCTCCTCAGCCGTCTGGTCGTGAGCACGGCAGAAAACCGGCTCGACGCTCTCGTCCGGTTTTTCCACGCCCGCATGAGAGCCGGCTCGATCCGCTGAAGCATGCTCAACTACACGCTCCACGATCCCCTCTGGTTTCTCGCCCTCGCGCTTTTGCCCTTGAGCATCTGGCTCCGCGGTCGTCGCCGCGTACCGGTCCTTCTCGTGCCGTTCGCCGCCGCTTGGCACCGCCCTTCGCTCGCTTCGGCCTCCCGTTGGCCTACCGGCCTCGCAGTCACCGGGATCGTGCTGCTGGTCGCCGCCCTCGCCCGCCCGCAACGCGTCGAGGACAAACGCGAGGTCCGCTCCGAAGGCTACGACATCGTCCTCGCGATCGACCTTTCCTCCTCGATGCTCGCCGAGGATTACGAGCGTGGGGGCGACCGCATCAATCGCCTCCAAGCCATCAAGCCCATCATCCAGGCGTTCATCGAAAAGCGCCCCTCCGACCGCATCGGCATCGTCCTCTTCTCCGGCCGCGCCTACACGATGGCTCCCCTCACCACCGACCACGCTTGGCTCGCCGCCCAACTCGAGCGCGTTAAAATCGGCCTCATCGAAGACGGCACCGCCATCGGCGACGGCCTCGGCGTCGCGCTCACCCGCCTCGAACAGGCCAAACGCGACTCCGGCGGCAAACGACAGGGTGCGTTTGTAGTTCTCCTCACCGACGGCGCCAACAACCGCGGCGCCCTCGCCCCGATGCAGGCCGCCGAGCTCGCGAAGTCCCGCGGCATCCCCATCTATGCCATCGGCGCGGGCAAGGATGGCATTGTCCCGTTCCCCGTCTTCGACGACAAAGGCAACAAAGTCGGCTACCGGCGCATGATGTCGGACCTCGACGAGCCCGCCCTGCGCGAAGTCGCCGAATTCACCGGCGGCAAACTCTTCCGCGCCTTCGACACCGGCGCCGCCGAGTCCGCCTTCAAGGCCATCGACCGCGCGCAGAAAATCGAATTCCAAGCCAAGAGCTACCTGCTCACCACCGAACTTTTCCCGTGGCTGGCGGTCCCCGCGCTCGCCCTCCTCCTCGCCGCCGGTCTCCTTTCCCGCCCCGCCGCTGTCGCCAAGCGCGCCACCGCATGACCTTCGCGACACCCCAACTTCTCTGGCTCCTGATTATCCCCGCCGCCTTGGCGCTCTGGGAACTCACCCGCGGCCGCCGCACCGCCGCCGTTACCCAGCCTAAAATCCTCCGCGCTGAAGCCGGAGCCGATTCGCTTAATCTTCAACTTCCGACTGCAACGGCCGCGAGCGCCCCGCGACTCCGTCTGTTTTTCTTCACCGGTCTCGCGCTCGCCGTGTTCGCCCTCGCCCGCCCTCAATATGGCCGCATCGACGAACCCGTCTTCGACCAATCCCGCGAAATCCTCCTCGCCGTCGATCTCTCCCGCTCGATGCTTACGCCCGACGTCAAACCGTCGCGCCTCGACCGCGCCAAGCTCCTGATCACGTCCCTCCTCGAGCGGCTTGCCGGCGAACGGCTGGGCCTCGTCGTCTTCTCCGGCACCGCTTTCCTTCAATCCCCGCTCAGCGCCGACTACGAGATTCTCCGCGAGTTTCTCCCCAACCTCGGCCCGGACTTTCTCCCCGAAGGCGGCACCAACTACTCCGCTCTCATCCAGACCTCCCTCGCCGCCTTCAATCAAACCACCTCCGCCGACCGCTTCCTCATTATCCTTTCCGACGGCGAAGCCACCGATGACACGTGGCGCGCCGCCGCCGAGGCACTGAAAAAGAAAAATATCCGCGTCATCGGCCTCGGCATCGGCACGGCCAGCGGCGCGATGATCCCTGATGGGCCCAACGCCTTCGTCAAGGACGAGCGCGGTGCCGTCGTTCTCTCCAAGCTGGAGCCCGCTACCCTCCGCGACCTCGCCGATCTCACGGGCGGCGTCTACCGCGACGCTTCCACGTGGGTCGACTTGGCATCACTCATCCAATCAACGGTTGAAGCCGGCCAAAAAGGAAAGTTTATGGAGAAAAATTCTATCCGTCTCGTTGAGCGCTACCAATGGCCCCTCGCCGCCGCCCTCCTTTGCCTAGTCGCTAGTTTCTGGCGCGAGTTCCCCGTCCGCCCCAAACCCCGCGTTCTCGGCGCCCCCCGCCGATCCACCCCGCCGATCCTTTCGCCCGCCAACACGGCCGCACTCTGCTTCCTGCTGCTTTCGATGCTGAGTTCGCCGCTTTCGGCCCAACTCAAGCGCCAAACCACCGCCGTCGCCGCAAGCGACCCGCTCGCCGCCGCCCCAACGAAAATCGAAAATCCCGAATCAGAAATCCAAAATCCTGCGGCCGCCCTCACCGCCATCGTCACCCGCCTCGCCGCCGCCCCCGACCGCTCCGGCCGCGACTGGGCCGAGCTCGCCCGGGAAACCGTGACCTGGGGCCAGCGCCTGCAATCCGGCCAACAGCCCGTCGCCCCCGGTCCCGTCAACGATGCCCTCGCCGCCGTTACCGCCGGTTCCGCCCTCGATCCCAACACCGCCGACTGGTCGAAACT
The DNA here is from genome assembly GCA_945882935.1 of Opitutus sp. GAS368. Lineage (GTDB taxonomy): Bacteria > Verrucomicrobiota > Verrucomicrobiia > Opitutales > Opitutaceae > Tous-C4FEB. The sequence goes on along the minus strand of CAMCWW010000099.1, from coordinate 3,021 downwards.
CCGCGAAGAACTCAACGCGCTTCTCCAGAAACCCGACGAGAAAAACCAAGACGACAAAAAACAAGATCAGGAAAACAAAGACCAAAAGGACCAGAGTCAGTCCCAAGACAAAAACCAGCAGCAGCAGGACAAAAACAAATCCAAGGACGATAAATCCAACCCGTCCCAAGACCGAAAAGGCGATCCGGCTCAAAACTCCGACGACAAAAATAAGAGCAAAGACTCGCCCGAAAACCCCGACTCAAAGCCGCCAGAAGCTAAAGACGGCCAACAAGCCTTCGGCGACATGAAGGACAAGGAACCATCGCCACCACCGCCTCCGCCCGAAGGCGACACCCAGCAAGTCGGCGGCCAGCCGGACCAGAAGCCCGCCGACGCCAACGCCGACCCTTCCCTCGCCATGCCGCTCCAAAAACTGGAACAGCTCCGCAACCAAGATTCTCCCGCCAAACTCTTCCGACTCATGCAAGGCGACCCCGGCCGCACGCCCGACAAGAAGGGTAAAAACTGGTGATCATCCGTATGATTCGTCGTCTCATCCACCTCCTCCTGCTCGGCCTCTCGGCCCTCGTTGGCGCCCACACCGTGAGCGCCCAGACCGTCCGCTGGGACCCCATCCAAGGCACCCTCGCCGTCGGCCAGACCAGCGAACTCCAACTCGTTTTCGAGGACTGCTCGCCCACCGGCCAGCCACGCCTCCCGAGCATCGACGGTCTCACCCTTGAGTTCGCGGGCCAGGCCACGAGCACCTCGATCATCAATTTCAGCCGCTCCGACTCCGTCACGTTCACCTACGCCGCACGCCTCAGCAAAAACCAGCGGGTGACCATCCCTTCCTTCGAAGTCGAAACCAACAAGGGTAAATTCCGCACCCCTGTCGCCACCTTCGATCCCGGCGCTGCCACCGTCGGCGGCACTGGCGTCGCCCTCGACAACGCCGCCGCCTCCCGCCTCGTGGCGACCCCTGCCAGCGTTTGGGCCGGCGAGGTGTTCACGCTCACCTACTCTCTCGACGCATCGCGCAACTACTTCCCCGATTTCGGCCGCGGCCAGATCGAGTGGAACGCGGAGCCTCTCGTCGCCGAGGATTGGTCCCGGCCTGAGCCCCTTGATTTCCGCCTCGGCAACGAGCCCCGCACCGGACTCACCTACCGTGCCCGCGCCGTCGCCCGCACTCCCGGCAGCGTTCGCCTCAACGCCGTCAACCAGCTGCTCAACCTCTCCGTCGGCGTCACCGGCTTTGGCTTTTTTCAGCAACGCCAGTATCAACAATACTCGGTCACCAGCGCCACTCCCGTCCTCGAGGTAAAGCCACTCCCCGTCGCCCCGTCCGGCTTCAACGGTGCCGTCGGCGACCTCAAGCTCACCTCGAAAGTCGTCCCCCTCACCGCCGCCGTCGGCGAACCGATTACCTGGACCCTCGAGCTCGCCGGCACCGCCAACTGGCCCGACCTCCCCGGCCTGCCGTCCCGCGCCGTTTCCAAAAACTTCCAAGTCATCTCGCCCCAAGCCAAACGCATTCCCGCCGAGGGAAAACTCTTCGACGCCACGCTGACGGAAGACGTCGTGCTCGTTCCAAGCAAGGCCGGCTCCTATACCCTCGCGCCCGTAACGTTCACTTACTTCGACCCCAAAGCCGGCGCCTATAAAACCCTCACGACGGCCGCCACCACCGTCACCATCACCGAGCCCGCCCCGTCCGGCCTCAACCTCAACGTGATGCCCGCCGCCACCGGCCAAGCCAGCGTCGAAGATCAGAAACCAAAAACTCCCCCCGTGCCGGCCGCCGCGCCGCTGGCCCTCCCCCGCGAACCGGTCTTCGGCTCAGCCCACTCTTCTGTTCCCCTCGCCCAGCGGACCGTTATTCTCCTGTGCGTCGCCCCCTTCGCGCTGCTCGGCGCATTCTGGTTCGCGCTGGCTCTCCGCCATGCCCGCGTCACCGACCCGCTTCGCCCCCGCCGCGAAGCCCGCGCCCGGCTCCAAAAACTCCTCCCCGAGATTAACTCGTCTGTCTCCGGTTCCCCCGCTTCCGGCTCTCAACTCTCAACTCTCAGCTCTCAACTTTTAGCCTGGCAGCACGACACCGCCCTGCTGCTTCAAACCCCGTCCGCCGCACCCACCGCCAACGACCTCGCCCGCTCCCCGGCTTTCCAGCAACTCGCGGACCGAACCGCGGCCATCGAGCATCTTACCGCGCTGTGGCGCGAGTCCGACCGCGCGCTTTACGCCGAGAACATCCCGCTTCCCGCCGACTGGACGACTCGGGCCCAAACCGCCCTCGCCGCGACTCCGCTTCCGGGATTCTCGCCGCTGAGACTTTTCCTGCCCCGCAACCTCTTCCCTTTCGTCGCGGCGCTCCTCCTCTTCGCTTTACTCTCTCCCATCGCCTCCGCCGCCGAAACCCAAAACCCCGTCGCCTCTGCCGCCGCGGCCTATCGACGCGGCGATTTCCCCGCCGCCGAAAAGACCTACCGGGCCTCCCTCGCCAAAACCCCGCTCGACTCGCTCGCCCATCACAACCTTTCGCTCGCTCTCGCCCAACAAGACCGCTGGGACGAGTCCGCGGCCCACGCCGCCGTCGCCCTCGTCCAAAATCCCGCCCACGAATCCATCCGCGCGCAATTTACCCTCGCCGCCGAAAAGTCCGGCCACGTTCCCGCTCCTCTTGCAGCTTTCATCGCGCCCGGCTTCTTCCACCAACTCGTGCTTCTCACCTCACCTGCCCGGTGGCAACTCGGGCTCATCGTTAGCTGTGTGATCGCCGCCGGTGCCGTCGGTGGCCTGCTCGCCGGCGTCTACCTGCGCTCTTCCCGGCGCACCATCGCTCTTGCATGGAGCGTGCTCGGCCTGAGCGTTTGCACCGCAATCACGAGCCTCGGTTGCTGGCTCAACTACGGTCCGGCGACGGACGCGCGCGCCGCGATCATCTGGCGCGCCGGCACGCTCCGCTCCATCCCGACCGAAGCCGACACCGCGCAAAAAACCACCCCGTTGGCCGCCGGCAGCCTCGCCCAAATTGAT
>CAMCWW010000098.1:0-13807 GCA_945882935.1 Opitutus sp. GAS368 | reverse complement strand
GATCAACTCGTCCGTCAAAACCGCGCCCACCTTCGCTTCCCGCGCCGCCAATTCCCGCGCGGCCAAAGTCGCCGTCGCCGCATTCCAACGTTGGTAATCCCCTTCCAAATTAGTCGCCGGATACGTCGCCAGATCCTCGCCAAACTCCGCCGCCACACTCACGACCCGCGACCCGCACTCGGCCGCCCGCGCGCGGATCACCCGCTCCACCGCCGGCAGCACCCGCCCCATCACGACCGGCACGCCCGGCTTGATGATCCCGGCTTTCTCCGCCGCGATCAGCTCGACCGTGTGGCCCAACATCTCGCAGTGATCGAGCCCGATGGATGCGATCACACTCACCGCCGGCGTCACGACATTCGTGGCGTCGAGCCGGCCGCCAAGGCCGACCTCGATCACGTTCAAGTCGCACTTTTTCCGGGCGAACTGCAAAAAAGCCATCGCCGTCATGAACTCGAAAAAACTCGGATGATCGTCCGCGCCGCCCTCGTCCGCCAGTCGCGCCGCCACCGGCCGCAGTTCCTGCGCGTAGGCCATGATCTCGCGCTCGCCCAGCAACACCCGATCCACCTGCACGCGTTCGCCCAACCTCACGAGGTGCGGCGAGGTGTAGAGCCCGCGCCTCAGTCCCGTCTCCTGCAAGATCGCATCGAGCATCGCTGCGACCGAGCCCTTGCCGTTGGTCCCCGCAATATGCACGCAGGGCACCGCACGCTCCGGATGCCCCAACGCACCGGCCAGCAGTCGCATCCGGTCGATGCCAAACTTCAGCCCCTGCGCCTTCAGGCTGAAGAGATAATCCTGCACCGCCGCATAATCGGCGAGTTTCGGTTCGTCACCCATGGCTTGGAAAAACAACGCCGCACCCCGGCAGCCCGGGACGCACTCAGTTTTTGCCGGCGACCGCCACCGGCCGTTTCCTCGTGTGCAACGCCGCGAGCAGGTCCCGCAGCCGTTCGCGCATTTCCAATCGCGGCACGATCTGGTCGATCAGGCCGTGCTTGAGCAAAAATTCCGCCGTCTGAAACCCCGGCGGCAGCGATTGCTTCGTGGTGTCCTTAATGACCCGCGCGCCGGCAAAACCGATCAACGCCGCCGGCTCCGCGATGATCACGTCGCCCAACGTCGCAAAACTCGCCGTCACTCCGCCCATCGTGGGCGAGGTCAGCACCGAAATAAACGGCAACTTCGCCTCCGCCAGCCGACCGAGCGCCGCGCTCGTCTTGGCCATCTGCATCAGCGAGAAAATTCCTTCCTGCATGCGCGCACCGCCCGAAGCGCTGAAGATGATGCACGGCACTTTCTTCTCCAACGCTGCCTCGATCGCCCGCGTGATTTTTTCGCCCGCGGCCGCCCCCATCGCGCCGCCGCAGAAACGGAAGTCCATCACCGCCACCGAAACTTTGATCCCAAGGATCTTGCCCATCCCGCAGATCACCGCCTCGGGCAGGCCGCTCTCTTTCTCATAGCGTTTGATCCGGTCCGGATACGCCTGCGAATCCACAAACTTCAGCGGATCGGCCGAAGTCACCCCGGCGTCCGTCTCAACAAAGGTGCCGCCGTCGAACAGCGACTCGATCCGCGCCCGCGCCCCGATCGGAAAATGATGCCCGCTACGCGGCACCACCATCAGGTTGTCCTCGATCTCCTTGTTGAAAAGAATCTCCCCCGTCAGCGGGTCTTTCGTGTAGAGTCCCTCCGGGATTTCTTTCTTGGCGGTTTTGCGGACTTTGTAGGTCGGTTTGTCGAAATGCATGGCGAAAAGAGGAACGAGAATCAGCCGTGAGCGAAGGTGACGACGTCGAGTTTCAAAGCCCCGGCGCGGCGCAGGACCCGCGCGCAACTGTTGAGCGTGGAACCAGTGGTGAAGACATCATCGACGAGCACATATTTTTGGCCCGGAGTAAGCGTTACGCCCGGAGCCAGTGCAAAGGCATTTTTGAGGTTTGCCTGCCGCGTTTTCCGGTCGAACGCCGTCTGCGTCGGCGTGTCCACCTCCCGCCGCAACACCTCCTCGACCCGCCCGCCTCCGAGCCGCGCCAAACTCGCCGCCAGCAACGCGCTTTGGTTGAATCCCCGCTCCCGCGCCTTCCGCGGATGCAGCGGCACCGGCACCAGCACCGCATCCGTCACCACCGCCAGAATCTCAGGCGAACGCCGAAATATTTCCGCCATGTCCGCGACCACCTGCCGCCCACGATGATACTTAAGCTCGATCACGAGGGCGCGCGCCGGTCCTTTAAACAGCACCGCGGTGCAGCCCGATCCAAACGCCGGGTTCAACCCTGCGCAATGCGGACACGACCGCTCGCCGTCGACGACGCCGTAGAACGGCGATCCGCACGTCGAGCAGTGCGGAGCCACCACAAAGTCGAGTTGCCCCGCGCACTTCACGCAGACGTGGTTGAACCCGCTCCTTTCGACCACGCCCCTACACCCCACACACGACGGCGGGAATACCACGTCGCCCAACCCGCGCCACAGTTCGCCGAGCCCGCTCACCGGTAGAGCACCTTCTCCAAAAAAAGCCCCTGCGGCGGCGCCGTCCGCACGGCGTTCGTCCGCACTTTAGCCGCCAAGATCGCCCGCACCGCCTCCGCCGGCATCCGCCCTTCGCCCGCCGCCACCAGCGCGCCCGCGAGACTCCGCACCATCTTGTAGAGAAATCCGTTAGCCTCCGCCGTGATCCGCACTTTCGCCCCTCGCCGCGCGATTTCGAGCCGCCGCAAATCCCTCACGGTATCTTCGCGCTCCGTGCCGTTGAACGCCGAAAACGCCTTAAAATCATGCGTGCCGCGCAACGCCGCCGCCGCCGCTTCCATCGCGCCAAAATCGAGCTCGCGAAACACCGGCCAGCAATACGGCCGGGTAAACGGATCCGCATCACCGAGGTGCAGGTAATACGTGTAGATCTTCCCCGTCGCCGAGAACCGCGCATGAAACGCCGGGGCCACCTGTCGCACCGAGATCATCTGAATCGCAGGCGACAACTCCGAGCGCATCGCCGCCAACAGCCGTTCCGCGCCATGCCGCCACTCCGCCTCAAAGTGAAACACCTGCGCCCGCGCGTGCACGCCTGCGTCTGTTCGCCCGCTGCCGTGAATCCGCCGCGGTGTGCCAAAAATCTGCGTCAGCCGCGCCTCGATCACATCCTGAATGCTGTTTCCCCCCGCTTGGCTCTGCCAACCGGCAAACGGCCCACCGTCGTAAGCGCACACGCACTTCCAGCGCGTGCCGCCATTACCGGTGTCATGCTCCTTGGTCTCTGTCATTGCCCAGAGTCCCGCCCCCGCGGGACGACGTGGCAATCCATCTCGCCGCCCGACGCGCGTCCCGCGCCAACCTCCACCTCCAAATTAACCTCAGCGCAATTCATCCGGCGGAATCTGCGGAAACTTTTGATCCAGGAAATCCTGTAGAATCAGCGTCGCCGCCCGCGAATCCACAATCCCGCTCGCCCGCACCTCGCGTCGTCGATGTTTCGAGATAGTGGACTCCGCCTCATGGCTCGTGAGCGTTTCGTCAACGAGGTGCACCGGTAGCCCGAGCTCCGCCTTCAACCGCGCGGCAAACGCATCCACTTCCTTTGCTTTAAATCCCGCCGTGCCATCCATGTTGAGCGGATAGCCGAGGACGAGATCCGTGGCCCGCCTCGCCTTCACCAGCGCCACCATTCCGGCCCAGCGCCGTTCAGCCTCGGCCTCCACTTGCGCCGGCAACGGCGTCGCCACGCCAATCTCGTCGCCAAAGGCGAGCCCTAGCCGGCGAGTCCCATAGTCGATCCCGATGCAGCGCATGTTCCGATTCCGCCCGCCCCTTCCACGCGGCGCAATTTCATTTGCGACTCGACCTGCGCCCGCTCTCTTTTCCCAACTATGGCCGCTGTTTCGCTTCCGACTCTCACTCCAGCCGAACTCGCGCGCTACAGCCGCCATATTCTCCTAGATGAGCTCGGCGTCGCCGGCCAACAAAAGCTCGCCGCCGCCCGGGTCCTCGTCATCGGCGCCGGCGGCCTCGGTAGTCCCGCTGCCCTTTACCTCGCGGCCGCCGGCGTCGGCACCCTCGGCATCGCCGACTTCGACCGCGTCGAAACCCACAACCTTCAGCGCCAACTTCTCCACCAGGACTCCTCCGTCGGCGAACTCAAGGTCACGTCCGCTGCGCGCCGCCTCCGCGCCACCAATCCGTTCATTACCGTCATCGAACACCCCGAGGGCGTCACGGTCGCCAACGCTCTCGCGCTCTTCGCCGGCTACGATGTCGTCGTCGACGGCACGGATAATTTCTCCAGCCGTTACCTCAACAACGACGCCGCCGCTCTCGCCCGCCGGCCTCTGGTCTATGGCAGCGTTTACCGCTTCGAGGGCCAGGTGAGCGTCTTCGACCCCGCCCAAGGCGGCCCTTGCTACCGCTGCCTTTTCCCCGAACCGCCTGCGCCCGGCAGCGTCCCCAACTGCGGTGAGGCGGGCGTCCTCGGCGCGCTCTGCGGCGTCATCGGCAGTCTTCAAGCGCTCGAAGCGGTCAAGCTCATCACCGGCATCGGCGAACCGTTGCGTGGACGCTTCCTCACCTACGACGCCCTTGGCCAAAATTTCTCCACGCTTAAAATTCCCCGGGACCCCGCCTGTCGCCTTTGCGGCGCCGAACCCGTCATCACCACCCTCGATCCCGCCCGCTACGATTTCACCTGCACGCCCGCTCCTCTCCTCATGACACCCGACTCCGTCCCACTCGAACTCACCGTCGAAGCATCGCACCGCCTCCTGACCACCGCCGCAGCCGACACGCACCTGATCGACGTGCGCGAGCCCTTCGAATTCGAGATCTGCGCGATCGCCGGCGCCGAACCGATCCCGCTGCGCCAGATTCCCGAGCGTCTCGGTGACCTGCCACGCGAGAAACACCTCCTCATCCACTGCCATCACGGCGCCCGGAGCCTCCGCGTGACCGAGTATCTCCGCGCCCAAGGTTTCGCGCGCGTGAGCAATGTCGCCGGCGGTATCGAGGCGTGGGCCCAACAAATCGACTCCACCCTCCGCCGCTACTAAATCGCGGCCGCCGCAGGGCCGGGTCTCCGACTCGCCCTCCCTCGCCGACGCGCGCCGCCTACAGCAGCTCCCCCTGCACTCCCCCCGGCGGCATCACGCCGATAAACTTCCCGTAGCGCTCGCTCCAATCGTCCAGTTTATCCGTGTAATAGCCCGCGTCGTAGGGCGCCGTCGCCGGGTTGAACCGCTCCACCGGCTGCGCCCGCTGCCAATCGCTTGTCTGCCCTTTCTGTTTCGGCGCGATAAAATACGCGATCCGCTCTCCCATTCGCGGCCGCGGATTCATCTTCAACGCCGCCTCCGCCGAGGCCCGCCGCGGCTTGCCGCCCTCGGCGATGAAACGTTCGTAGGCATCGGGATTCATGCTCAGTGACTCGCTCTTCGCGACCTCCGCCACCGGCAACGCCCGCGCCTCCAGTTGCACCCGCAATTCCCCGAGCAGCGCCAACGGCGACTCCTCCGACGCTCCAACCAAATACCTCAAGAGCTGCCGCGACAGTTTCTTCAAGAACGGCTCAATGCCCCGCGAGCGCAGCGCGCTGCCGCGCAGCGTCATTTTTTTCCCGTCGTAGAGCGCGTAATTCTTCGCCTTGTAGCAGAACATCGCCGTGTAGCTGCCGTCGTATTCGAGCTCGATGCCCGGCGGCAACGTCGGCGCCACGCGCGCCAATAATTTCTCCGGCGCGGCGAAATCCTTCTCCGACGCCAGATAAATTCCGTCCGTGTCCGCCTCAAGGATCGTGCAACCCTGCCGCGAAAACTCCTCGATCAACGCCTGCAACAATTCGCGTCCTCGCCGCGTCACCTCCGCCGCCAGCTCACCGTCGCCGAACCGCGCGCCGGAAAACCCCAGATAGCCGTAGAACGAATTGATCAAAATCTTAAACGACGCCTGCCGGGCCTGCGCCTCCGCGCGTTCGTCCACCGTCGCCGCCGTGCGCGCGAGCAACTTGAATTTCAGCCGATATTCCCGCAGCGACTTCAGCAGCGGGATGAAAACGCCGAGCGCGTCGTGGCGCGGATTCCGGGCGATGCTCAGCAGCAGGCTCGGGTAAAGCGACGCCACGTCAAAGTGCAGCACGTGCTTAAACACGCCTTCCTGATAGCTCTTCGTGAATCCACCATCGAAGGGCGCGACCTCCAACGGCACCGGCACCGCCTGTCGGGCGTGGTAGTATTCCTCCAAAAACAGCAGGTCGATCTTCGCCGTCGTGCCGCGCAGCGTCGCCTCTTGGAGCAGAATCGGAAACGTCCGGGTTTGCTCGAAATAGGTCGGCAAGAGCAGATCCGAAAGCCCCTGCGTCTCCCGCAAATCATCTTCGAGGTACGCGCAAAAACGCGCGCGGTCGGCCCAAAAGGTCTCCGCGATCTTTCCGCCGTCAAGGTAGGTGCGCTCGTCCTTGTCCTCATCGGTGATGCCGAAATACACGGCCACATCTTTGAGCCCATACGCCGTCAGCTCCCGGGTCGTGATATCGTAGAGCTGCACGAGCAGATAGGTATCCACCACGGTGCGCCCCGGCAGATCGCAGCGCGGAAAATCGATCCAGCGCTCTGCGACTTTCAACCGGCTGGTACGGAACGATGCCTTTTGACCAAATCGACCCCACGCGCACGGCACCTTGTGGCGCTTCGCCCGCTGCCGCAGGTAATCGAGATCGAACTTAAAAATATTGTGCCCTTCGATCACGTCCGGATCGAGCTCGGCCAGCGCCGCGTTGAACTCGATCAGAAGTTTTTTCTCCGCCTCGTCCGTCGCCGCTGCGAGCAGGAGCAACCGGTTCTGCCCGCCGCAACGCAGACCCACCGCCAGCACTCGATCCTCGGGCCGGCCGGCGTCGCTAAAACTCCCGTCGGCCGAAGCCGTTTCGATGTCCAACTGACACCGCCGCACTTGGCCAAAACTCAGCTCCCGATAGAGCCGCGCGCGTTGCTGGATCAGATACTGGTTCTCCAACGGCCGCACCGCGTCGACGCCGCCCGTGAGCTTCGCCGTTTTCAAAAATGCATCGTAACCGGCTAACGTCTCCGCGTGCGCCAACCGCTCAAACATCGCCTCGCCTTTCAAGGTCTCGATCGTGATCCCCGCCGGTGCCTCCACCGCCGCCCCGCTCAACCACGCAAAGGGCCTCAACCCGTCCGTCTGCTCCCGCCGACCGCCGTCCGGCGTGACCACCGCCAGGTGCACGCGACCGTCATCGTCCACCCAGACTCCAGCCAGTGTTTCAGTCGTCATACAGAAAAATAAAAGTGACGCCCCGCCTGTGCCGTATGCTCAAAGGCTCAGGACCTTTTTAGGTTAAGGTGGGCGCCTCCTCCGCAGCGTCTGCTTTCCGATTTACGGCCTAGCATCTTCCGCGACGGTATTGGCTCCCGTAATAATTCTAAGGCAAAGAGCAGTTATTGAAAGCACCTCGAACACTGCAGGGCGTCGCCAAAAAACTAGGTCGCACCCCATCGCCGTCAAACGCCAATCACGATTCGATCACGCCAGGATTGTCATCGCGAGGCGGGCGCAGCTCGTCGTGGCGATCCATCCGCCTTTTTGTCGTCTCGCGGCGCGAGACCCGTCGACATTTTACCCCACCTCCCGGCCCACCCCTTCACGATTCGATGATGCTCGAATCTAGGTGCTGGATAATGAGCTCCTGCACGGTCGCCAAAAAGAGGTAGCACATGAAGGCCTTTCGCATCGCCTCACTCATCTGCTCCAATTCCACTTCGCCGCCTTCCAGCGCATCGTCGTCGAGCCCTTTCAGATAAACTTCGCGCAACCGGAGCCGCACCGCCGCACACGCGCGCACGATCGGTTCCGCATTGTCCTCGTCGAAAGCCACGATGCCTTCGGCGAAGAACTCGTCGTCGAACAAAGCCAACAGCGCCCTCACGTCCTTGCTCTGGCCATCCAGCAGGTCGCCCACCCACGCGTCGCGGAACTCCTGGTCGATGTCGCCCAAATCCTGCGGCGCCGCAAGTTTTTGACCCAGCCCGTCCGCCAGTTGCCGGATCACATCCAGCAACGGCGCCACCACCGGTAAGCTGAGTTTGACTTCAATGCGTTTCATCAAGCTCGACCACCGCGGTCAGGTGCCATTGTTGCAAGGTATAGACGTAGGCTTCGGCTTTCTCGCGCAGTCCGCTCCAGACCACCGAGCGGCCCTGCTCGTGGACTTCCAGCATGTGCCGACGCGCCACGGTTTCGTTGAAGCCGAAGATCTTTTTGAAAACCATCATCACGTAGGACATCAAATTCACCGGATCGTTCAGCACCACGACCCGCCACACTCCACCGAGTTTCACTTCGGTGCGGCTGAGCGTCTCGGTGGACGAGGAGTCTTTGGTTCCCGCTTTCGTCATGCCGACTTCGCCTTCGCCTCGGCCACGGTCGCCGCGAGTCGGGCCTCGATTTCCGCTAAAGGCACCTTGGCAACATCTTTGGAGTTACGCGCTTTCAATTCAACGATCCCGTCTTTGAGCCCCTTGCTGCCGATCGTGATCCGCAGCGGAATGCCAATGAGATCGGCGTCTTTAAATTTCACGCCTGGCCGCTCCGCGCGTTCGTCGACGAGCACATCCGCGCCCGCCTGCTCCGCCACGGCCCCGAGTTTCTGCGCGAGCCCCATCGCTTCAGGCGAATCCGGATCGAGCACGCAGATCAGCACTTGAAACGGCGCCACGTTCCACGGCCACACGATCCCATCGGAATCGTGGCTTTGCTCGATCACCGCCTGCATCGTGCGGCTGATGCCGATACCGTAGCAGCCCATCTCGAAAAAATGGGTCTGCTTCTGATCGTCGGTGTAAACGGCATTATATTTCTCAGAATATTTGGTGCCGAGCTTGAAGATGTGTCCGACCTCGATGCCGCGCCGCACCTGCAAGGGCTGGCCCGACTGCGGGCAGGGTTCGCCCGGACGCACCCGGCGGAAGTCGCCAAACTTCGTGATCGCGAGATCGCGCGTCACGTTGACGTTCCGCACATGGAATCCGTCTTTGTTCGCGCCGGTTGTGCCGTTGCCGATGAGCCGGATCGCGTGGTCCGCAAACACGCCCGCAAGCGCCTCGCCGTTCTTGAACGTGCCTTTGACCGCACCGAGACTGCCCGGTTTCGCGCCGAGCACTGGCTCGATTTCCTCCGGCGTCGCCGCGCGACACAGGGTGAATCCCAGCGAGCCGAGCTTGGCTTCTTCAAGTTCGTCGCTGCCGCGCAAAATCACGATAAACGGCTTCCCGTCGCCGACGTAGACGAGCGTCTTGAACTGCTGGTCGGCCGCCACATTGAACGGCGCCGCCGCCAACGCCGCGATCGTGACCACGCCCGGCGTGGCGAACTCTTCGACGGCGCCCACCGGGGCTGCGTCGGCGAAATCTTTCGGCACGAGCGCGCTGGTGGCCTTCTCGCGGTTGGCCGCATATCCGGCATCGCTGTAGATCACATCGTCGTCGCCGATCTCCGCCGGCACCATGAATTCATGGGAAAAACTTCCTCCCATCACACCGGTGTCGGCCTCGACCGCGATCGCCTGCACGCCCACGCGTTTGAAAAACTTCTCATACGCCGTCTTCATCGCGAAGTAACTCTTAACGGCGCCGTCGTCCGTCGCGTCGAACGAATACGCGTCCATCATCACAAACTCGCGCGCCCGCATCAGGCCGAAGCGCGGCCGGATTTCGTTGCGGAACTTGGTCGCGATCTGGAAAAAATTCTTCGGCAGGTCCCGGTAGCTCGTGATCTCCTGCTTGACCAGCGGGGTGATGACCTCCTCGTGCGTCGGCCCCAGCACGAATTCCGGTTCCTTGCTCCGCCCTTTGCCCGCCCCGGCGCTGTCGGTGCGAAACATGATCTCACGCGCCGCCGCCCAACGCGGACCTTGCTCCCAGTTTTCCACCGGGTGCACGTGCGGCATCCATAGCTCGATCCCGCCGCCGGCCTCGATCTCCTCGCGGCAGAGCTGCGTGAGTTTCTGCATCACCCGCAGACCGAGCGGCATATAGGTGTAAAGCCCGCCGCCGAGCTTGCGCACCAGGCCGGCGCGCACGAGCAGCTTGTGCGATGTGATCTCGGCGTCGGCCGGACTTTCTTTGAGCGTAGGGACAAAATACTGGGACCAGAACTTCATGCAGCGGGGCAACGAAGCAGTGCCCCCGGCTCTGCGCAAATTTATTTGCGCGATTCACCGGCGCCGCGATTAATCTCCGACTCATCCATGCGCGGCACTCTTCCTGAACGTAAACCTTGGCCCATGAAGTGGGTGGTCCTCGTCATTGTGGTTTCGCTCGGCGCTTACACCTACCTGACGCTCCACTACCGCAAAGCAAATCCGGCGTTCCGCCCTTATCAGGATTCTAAAAATCGGGCTGGGGTTATGCGCCTCCTTTCGGCGGGCTTCCAGCGCGTCACGCTTACCGCCCAACGCCCCGCCGACAGCGCCGGCGTGCCCGAAGGCGCCAAGTCCACCGCCACGGCCGGCGGTCTGCCCGCCGAATTGCGCTCGACGCTGCTCGACCTCCCGCTCCTGCCGGCATCGATCACCCGCGTCGCCGCCGCCGCCAGCGCGAGTGCGTTGCTCGCCTACCCGATCCAGTTCACGTGCGTGTTAGCCGATAACAAACGTCAGCTCTCCGGCGCCGAACTCTACGTGAAAGACAACTCGCTCACGCTCGTGCCCACGTTCGAACGGCTCGACGGCGAACTGCTGGCCCGCAACCGCGAGAGCGTCGTGCACCTCTCGATTCCCGCCGGTGCGCTGAAGCCCGGCACCTTCAAAGTCACGTTGGTTGGCGAAACGTCCTCCCGCACCTGGACCCTGCAAGTGAATTGACGCGCCGCTCCGCTTCGGCGCAACTCTCCGTTTCTCTCATGTCCAACGGCCAAGGCTCCTCCCTCCCTGCTTCCGCGCCCGCCCCTGTCGCCGCGCCCGCCGCCCCGGCCCAAGCCACCACGCTCAAGCCCAACGATCTGCGCGGCATCCTCAAATACGTCCCGCGTTTTCAGGGCCAGATTTTCGTCATCGCGATCGACGGAGCCATCATCGCTGACGAGAATTTTAACAATCTCCTCGTCGACATCGCCGTCCTCCGCAGCCTCGGCATCAAGATCGTGCTCGTGCACGGTATCGGCCATCAGCTCCGTGAGCTCGCCATCCTCCGCAACGTTCCCATCACCAGCCACGATGGCACCGGGATCACCGACGCAGCCACGCTCGATCTCGCCATCCGGGCCGGCTCACGCGTTTCCCACCTCATCCTCGAGGGCCTCACCCAAAACTCGCTCAAGGCGGTTTTCACCAACGCCGTCCGGGCCCTCCCCCTCGGGATCATTAAGGGCGTGGACCAACAGCTCACGGGCAAGGTCGAGCGGATCGACAAAGACTTCCTCGGCGAACTCATCGCCCAACAGGTCGTGCCCGTCATCACGCCCGTCGCATTCGGACCCGACGGCAAATCCCTCCGCGTCAACTCCGACCTCCTCGCGGCCGAGGTCGCCGAGGCGCTCCACGCGACCAAGATCATCTACCTCACGCCGCACGCCGGCTTGGAAATCAGCGGCACCGTCCGCCGCGAGATCGCCGTCGAGGCGCTGAAGAAGTTAATCGAGGCCCACCCCGAGCACATCGCCGAGGCCATGCGCTCCAAAGCCGAGCACGCCATCAAGGCCATCGAGAACGGCACCCCGCGCGTCCACATCGTCGACGGCCGGATCTTCGACGGCCTGCTGAATGAAATCTTCTCCAACGAGGGCGTGGGCTCGCTCGTCTACGGCAACGACTATCAGCAGATTCGGAAGGCGAACAAACGCGATGTTCGTCTGATCTATAACCTCACCCGCGCCGCCGTGAAGCGCGAGGAGTTGCTCCACCGCACCCAGCAGGCCATCGAAAAAAACATCGACCAGTTCTTCGTCTTCGAAATCGACGAAAACATCATCGCCTGCGTCACCCTCTCTACTTACCCCGACAAATCCCAACTCGCCGAAGTTGGTTCGCTTTACGTGCTGCCGTTCTACCACAACCGCGGTATCGGCAAAAAAATGGTCGAATACGCCTGCCTTCAAGCCAAGGAGCGCGGCGTCACCACCGTCCTCGCGCTTTCGACCCAGAGCTTCGGTTTTTTCACCAACGTCTGCAGTTTTGAGGAAACCACCAAGGACGCTCTCCCCGAGGCCCGCCTGAAACTTTACGAAGACAGCGGCCGCAACGCCAAAGTCCTCGTCAAGCACCTCGCCTAACAAGTAGGGCGGGGTCTGCGACCCTGCCCTCCGCGCAGGCGAGACCCGCCCTCCGCTCAGGCGCGACCCGCCGTCCAAGCCGCGGTCAGACCGCGCCGCTGCTCACGCGCCCGGGCCCACCTTCACCACCAGCGTCTCGTCGCCATACTCGACCCGGTCGCCCGCCAGCACTTTTTTGCGTTTCTGCGTCTCCACGACGCCGTTCAACCGCACTTTGCCCTCGCTGATGACTTGCTTCGCCTCGCCGCCCGAATCGGTCAGCCCGGCAAATTTCAAAAGCTGGCACAGCTCGATTGGCGCTTCGCGCACCGTCACCACCGTGGGTTCGCTTGGTTCTGCTTTCGTCGTCGGCATCGGGAAAAACTTATCCCTTCACTCAACCGACCGAAAGCAGTTCCACTTCAAAAATCAGCGTAGCCCGCGGCGGAATCGCACCCGGGTAGCCGTGCTCCCCGTAGGCCAGATGATGAGGCAGCGTCATTTTGACTTTGTCGCCGACCTTCATCGTCGCGACGCCGAGATCCCATCCCGCGATCACTTGGCCGGCCCCAAGCACAAAGGTGAAGGGCTCGTTGCGGTCGACGGAGCTATCAAATTTTTTCCCGTCCTCGAAGGTGCCGGTGTAGTGAACCGTGACGGACTTGCCCTTTTTTGGCGAAGCGCCGGTGCCGGTTTTGAGAATTTCGATTTTGATGTCGGTGAGAGCCATCCCCCGATTCCCGTCAAACCCGCCCGTGCGTCAATCCCGCATCACGGCAATGATCGCCCAAAACTCCGCCCTCGACGGCCCTCGGCCCCGGCCCCAAGAAAACCCCGGCATGTCCGAACTCACGCTCCAGCCCATCGGCTTCATCCGCACCGGCAAGCAGGTGAAGTTTCAAGCCCTGCACCAGCCCTCGGAGCAACAGCCGGAGCACAACCTCCTCGAACTCCTGCCCGACCAAAACTACGAGCAGGCGCTCCGCGATCTCGCCGGCTTTTCCCGGGTGTGGCTCGTCTGGTGGTTTCATCGCAACACCACCTGGCGCACCCAAGTCATCCCGCCCCGCGGTCCCGCTCAGAGCCGCGGCGTTTTTGCTACCCGTTCGCCCCACCGGCCCAATCCCATCGGCCTCACCCCCGTCGCACTCATCGCCATCGAGGGCCGCACGCTCATTCTCGGCGAGTGCGACCTCGTCGACGGCACGCCCGTTTTCGATCTCAAACCCTACGTCCCCGCCTACGACAGTTTTCCCGACGAGCGCGCCGGTTGGATCGACGCCGTCGACGCGCTCATGGCTTCGCCGCCGCAGTTCAACGTGCAGTTTTCGCCGCTCGCCACTACCCAAGCCGAGTGGTTGCGCGCCACTTGGCAGATCGATTTCTCACCGCGCCTCCACGAATTGCTCGCCCGCGATCCTTCACCCCACCGCACTCGACGCATCCGCCGCCGGCGGGATGATTTTTTTGAAATCGGTTGCGGCGCCTGGCGGGCGTTTTTCACCGTCAACGGACACCAAGTCACCGTCACCGCCCTCGACGCCGGTTTCCC
>CAMCWW010000097.1:0-14635 GCA_945882935.1 Opitutus sp. GAS368 | reverse complement strand
GTGAATTACGTGATGCACCGCCGTTTTCGCGGTACCGAGTTGTCGTTGCGCTTTGGCACCACCGAATACGGCGACGGTACGGAGTATCGCGCCTCGCTCACGCACGGCCTCGATTTCGCGAACAAAAAAGGCCGGCTCACGTTCACGGCCGACTGGTATGATCGCGAGGGCACCTTTCTGCGTGACCGGCCTTTTGCAGCTGATGGTGATCAGGTCGCCCGCGCCCCGGCTCCTTGGAACGTCTACACCGACACGTCGTTCTTTAAGCGGACGACCACGAGCGCCTACGGCCAGTTCAACACCGTCGTGAGCAGTGGTCGCGACCAGTATGGCGCTTTCCTCGTTACGAACCAGCGTCCCACGGGCATTCCGACGACTTACTTCACGGCGACGGGCGGCTTCTTTCTCAGGCCAACCACGGGGACGGGTCAGCCGGGTGTCGCGTCGGCGGCTCCGGCTCGCGCCGCCAGCGGGCCAGGCAAAGAATACTATTGGAACCTCAACGACGCCCGCTCGCTGCAGCCGCAATCCACCCGGAAAAATGTTTTCCTGGGTGGCGAATATGACCTGCGCCCCCACCTGACCGCCTTCGCCGATTTCAACTACTACGGCGCCCGCTCGATCATTGATCGCGACCCTGACATCTACCAGAGTAGCGTGAACGGATCGTTGTTCATTCCGACGACGAATCCCTACAATCCATTTGGTGACCGCTTCTGGAGTCCCACCGGTGCGGCCAACTCCGACGGCACGCCGCGTCTCACCGGCACGCCGAGCGCGGTCAACGTCGTGAACCACCGTTTTTGGGACTTCGGTTCGCGCATCGATACGGTCACTAACTCGGCCTACCGCGGCCTGCTGGGCCTGCGCGGAAAGTTCGGCGATACGTGGTCGTGGGAAAGTGCGGTGATGCACGCGGAGGGTCGCGCCAACGAAAACGAGCCCATCCAACGCACCAGCCTCACGCAGGCCGCCGCGTTGCTGACCGACCCCGCACGAGCTCTCAATGCCTTCGGTCGCAGTTACGCCGTCCAAGGTGGCGCGCTCGTCGACACGGGCCCCTTCCGCAATTCGCCGAGCGTGAAACAGTCGACCTACGGCGTCTTCGAGCGCGATGGCATGACCCGGTTGCGCAGCATCGACTTCAACGCCACCGGCGAGGTCTGGTCGCTGTGGGGCGGGAACAAAATCAGTGTCGCCCTCGGCGGCGAGATCCGCCGCGAGGATTTCTCCGACGTGCGCGCGGCGTTCGCCGGACTCAATCCGGCCGGGTCCGGCCTCGATCCCACGCGCTCGGATGTCGTGAGCGCGTCGTCGATCCCCGACACCTTTGCCCATCGCGAAGCCTATTCCGGCTACGCGGAGGTTCTCCTGCCGCTCGCCGGGCGAAACTTCACCTTGCCGCTGATGCAATCCTTCGAACTGAGCGCCGCCGCACGCACCGAGCACTACAGCGATTTCGGCAACACCCTCAGCCCGAAGTTCGGGCTCACTTGGAAGCCGGTCGACTGGATTATGGTGCGGGCATCCCACAGCAAGGGCTTCCGACCACCGTCGCTGCCCGCGCTGTATCGCGGCAGCTTTATCGGCACGGCGCTAAACAGCCAGGACACTTACCGGTCCATTGTCACCCAGTTGCTCACCGACCAAGGCCTGAACCGCATCAATCGCGTGGAGGGTAACCCGAAACTGCAGCCGGAGAAGTCCAACGGTATTTCGACCGGCATCGTGATCGATGTGCCGGCCATTCGAGGTCTCTCGCTTACGGTCGACTACTACGAGATCCGGCACCGGGATATTCTCGGCTCCAGCGGAACCGTCAACGATGACCGCGACGCACTCGTTGCCTCTACGCAAGCCGCGCTCGCCGCCGGTCAAAGCATCAACGCCATCGACCTCGGCTCCGGCACGGCAAAATATCAGGGCGACGGCTCCGTCGTGCGCCTGCCGGTGACCCAGGAAGACCGCACCTTCTTCGCCGCCTACAACGCCACGCGCGCCCCCAGCGCGCAGCGTGCCGCCGTCGGCTCAATCGACTTCCTGCGCACCACGTATTTCAACAAGGCGCAACAATTCGTAAACGGCTTCGACTTCGGGCTGAACTATCGCTTCCGCCCGCTTTCGCTCGGCAACTTCACCTTCGAAACCAATTGGACGAAACTGAACTCTTTTTTCATCTACACCACGCGCAGCGCAGTCCGCACCGAGCTCATGGAGACCAATCTCGCAGCCACCTCGGGCGCCTCACCCGTGTGGCGCGGAAATGTGCAACTCAACTGGCGCCGCGGCCAGTGGAGTGCAGGTCTGGGGATGTTCTACACGGGGAGCTTTACGCTGTCGGGTGTCACGACCAGTCGGGCGACCTACGAGGCGCTGGGCTCGCCCTCCTACATCAAGCCCGTGTTCACCAACGGCAGCACCGTCTATCGCATGGTCCATCGCGATACGCAGACCTACAACGCGTTTCTCTCCTACCGTCTCGGTAAAACCGATACCCACAGCTGGCTCCGCGATACCAACGTGCGCGTCGGCGTGAACAACCTCTTCAACACCGAGCCCCCGCTCTCCGACGACAACAACACCTACGAGACCGCGCTCTTCAATACGATGGCCAAGGGCCGCAGCTACTCGTTGACGCTGACGAAGAAATTCTGATTTAGCTTTTTTCCAGCTTATGAACCGACTTCCGCTCAGCAGACTCGTCCGAATCATTTACGTCTGCGGGCCCCGCGCGCTGCTGCTGCCCGTCTTGGCCTCAGCCCTGCTCGCCCAACCGCAACCCGCCGGCCCTAAGCCTCCCGTCGTCGCGCCGGCCGCCGCTCCGGCCCTCAAGCCGATGGGCACCGTGCTGTTCATCGGCAACAGCTTTCTCTTCGGCTCGGGCTCGGCCGTGCGGTTTCACCGCCCGCACACCGTCACCGATCTGAACGGCGGCGGCGTCGGCGGCGTGCCGGCGGTGTTCAAGACCTTCGCCACTCAGGCCGGTCTCGATTTCAACGTCAGTCTCGAGACGGTCGGCGGCTCCGGCCTCGATCTTCACCTCGCGCAAAAACTCCACCTGATCGGCCGCGCCTGGGACCGCGTAGTGATGCAGAGCCAAAGCCTGCTCAACACCGCTCAACCCGGCAACCCCGACCTCCTCATCCTCTCGGCCAAACAACTCGCCGAGTTGCTCCACCGCAAGAACCCGGCGGTCGATATTCGCCTGATCTCCACCTGGTCGCGCGCCGATCAGGTTTACCCGGCGAAAGGCCACTGGCACGGCCAGCCCATCGAGCAGATGGCCAAAGACGTTCGCGCCGCCTACGACCGCGCCGCGGCCTCCACGCCGGTTATCCGCGGAGTCATCCCCGTGGGCGAAGCGTGGAATCGCGCGATGGCGACCGGTGTCGCCGATCCGAATCCCTACGACGGGGTGGCGTTCGGCCAAGTCGACCTCTGGGCTCACGACCAGTGGCACGCGAGCGCCCACGGCTACTATCTGGAGGCGCTCGTGATCTTCGGTGATCTCACCGGCCTCGACCCCCGCTCCCTCGGCAAAGATGAGCGCTCGGCCCTCGAGCTCGGTCTCTCCCCGGCGCAAAAGACCGCTTTGCAACAGGTCGCATTCGACGAATTGATGGCGCAGAATCCCAAACGGAAGCTGGACTCGTTCACCCCGGTCAGTCTCGGAAAAAACGGCTGAGCCCGCTTTTCGCCGCCCGACCAAATCTGCAAAATAATCTGGGTCACCCCACCCCCACCTCGCCACAGACGCCAAAGCCGCCGAGCGATGGGCACGCAACCCTCCCACCTCGTCGGCGGATTTCTCCTCGCTTCGGCCGCCGTCAGCATGTGGCTCAACGTCCTGCTCGTGCCCATCATCATCGGCCTCGTGCTCCGGCTGGGCCGCTTCGTCTTCGGCATCGAACCTGGCGTGATCCCGAAGTGGGTGCGCTAACCACCATCGCCGAGTTTCGGCTTCGTCCGCGCGCCCCCGCCCGTCCGCGCTTGGCTTCATCCTCCGCCCCGTTGCCGTTGCTTAGTCCCTGACGGCCGGAGGATTCACTGCTTGCGGTCCGCGCACACGCCGGTGTTCTAAGCGGAATCAAATCGGACTCACGTCCACCCGCTCGCATCTTCACCATGCCCTATCTCACGACTATTTTGCAGCTAATTGTGGCCTTGGGAATTCTGAACGTATGGCTGGTTCGCTCCGGCCAAGCGACGGCGTATCGCGGCGGTTCGGCCAAGACTCTCCGGGAGGAGTTTGCGGCTTACGGCCTGCCCTTTTGGTTTATGTGGGTCGTTGGCGTGCTCAAGGTGGGGCTGGCGCTTACCCTCTTGGCTGCACTGTGGGTTCACCCCTTGGCGCAACCGGCAGCCATGGCCTTGGGAGCGCTGATGCTGGGGGCATTGGCCGTGCACCTTAAAGTCAAAGACCCGATCAAGAAAGCGCTACCGGCCACGGCGGTGCTGGCGATGTGCGTCGGCATCGCGCTGCTGTAGCCGGCCAGTGGGTCAGAATGCGGCGAAACCCAAGTAGGCGTTCAGCGCCAGATAGAGCAGAGCGGGGGTCGTCTGGGTCAGAGAATCTTTGATTCCGATTCGTACGCCGACCGCAACCAGCATCATAACGGCAAGTCCGACCGCGGCCGCGCGCCCGGCCCAAGGCAGACTCAAGCCCGCCACCAAACCGATCGCCCCCACCAATTGCAGAGCGCCGATCAGCGGACGCTGGGATCCCAATCGGTAGCGCTCGAACTCCCTTTTAAAGTGGGCCGAAAGAAAGCAGGCCGAGCCATAAACCAGAAAAGAAAGGGCAGAAAATAAAATCAGCGCGACGTTCACAGGGGTGATGATAGATTATCCACCGGCCTGCGCATACCAAATTCACGCAGCGGTCCCGCTTCGGTAATGTGTCACCGGAGCGCGCTCTGCGACGGCCGCCCGTTTGCCGTCTAATAATTCGTTGCCCCGTTTTGGTTATTATTAAACCTCGGCGGTATGCCGCGCCCGAGAAAGATCTCGCAGACCCATCTGGCCGAACAGCTCGGCATCTCCCAAGCGCTGGTCTCCCTCGCCCTCAACGGTCGCAGCGCGGGCATAAACCCTGACACCTACAAACGCATCTGGGACCACGCCGTCCGCGCCGGCTACTTGCCGAAGGGCATGAGGGTCGACTCCTCGCCGGATTCCTCCCGAGTCAAACAGATCGGTTTCATCCTCCGCGCTCCGCTGCGACTCTACATCCCCAGCACTTACTTCGGCCACGTCCAACACGGCCTACACCACGGCCTCGAAGCCCGGGGGTATCGCTCCGTCTTTCTCGGCGCCGAGGATGAACTCACGCCCGCCAAACTCGGCCAGATTTTGCACCCCAGTCATGAAATCGACGGCGTCGTTGTCCTCGGCGAAGTGGCCCTTCCGTTCATGTCCGAACTCACCCGGCTCACGCGTCGCGTGGTCGCCGTCTCGGCCCACTACCGCGGGCTCTGTCACTCGGTTTTGGGCAACGAGCCCCAAGCCTTGACCGAGGTCGTCCGCCACCTTCACGGCCTCGGCCACCGCCGGATCGGCTGGCTCGGCGGCAACGCCGCCCTCGGGCGGCACGACGCCCGCCTGCTCGCGCTCAAAAACGCCCTCCACGCGCACGACCTGAGCCTCGACCCGCGCTACACCACCGTCGTCGCCGAGGCCGACCGCGCTGAGGGCAGCGAAGCCATTCATGTGCTGCTCCCCCACGCCAAGCGCCGCGACTTTCCCACCGCCTTCGTCACCTACAACACCCCAATGGCCTACGGCGCCGTGCTCGCCCTCCAACGCGAGGGCTGGAAAGTCCCGGCCGATCTCAGTCTCGCTTCCGCCGACGTCTCCCGCCTGAGCATCGAGGGCGTACTCCGCATCACCGGCGCCGGGACCAGCCCCGACAAACTCGGCGAGACCGCCGCCCGTCTCGTCCTTGGGGAAAATATGCCCGACGAGGGTTACACCGATCTGATGCTGCCCGGCCCCCTCGTCATCGGCAACTCCACCGGCCCCGCCCGCAAGTAGGGTCTCCGACCCGCCCTTTACCCACCGCGCGCTCGTTTCCAACTTGGAATTTCATAATTATAATTATTTGGTTTCTCAAACGGCTACTTTTTCCCGACGCCCCCGCCCATGACATCCTACGACTACGCCGTCCTCGTTTTCTACTTCGTCTACATGCTGGCGATCAGTTGGGTCTTCCGGAAATTCGTGACCAACGTCTCCGAGTATTTTCGCGGCGGCGGCAAAGCCCTGTGGTGGATGGTCGGGGGCTCCGCCTTCATGGTCGCTTTCAGCGCGTGGACGTTTACCGGCGCCTCCAGCAAAGCTTACAGCGACGGCTGGCCGATCATCGTCATCTACATCGGCAATTCGTTGGGCTTTCTCGTCAACGCCTACCACTTCGGCCCGCGCTTCCGCCAGCTCCGGGTGGTCACGAGCATCCAGGCCATCCGCACCCGTTTCGGCGCCGCCAGCGAACAGGTGTTCACTTGGCTTCAAGTGCCCTTCGGCCTCCTTCAAGCCGGGATCTGGCTCAATTCCCTGGGCGTCTTCTTCGCCGCCGTCTTCGGTCTGGATATCAGTCTCACCATCATGGCCACCGGCATCGTCGTGCTCATCATGGCTCTCATCGGCGGCAGTTGGGCCGTCCTCGCCAGCGACTTCATCCAAGTCCTCATCCTCATGCCGGTCTGTCTCGCCGTCACGGTGCTCGCGCTGCTGAAAGTCGGCGGGCTCAGCGGTTTCGTCTCCCAGCTGCCCGCCGGCCATCTCGATCTCAACCAGGTGTTCACTCAGGAATTCCTTTGGCTGTGGTGCCTCGCGATGATCCTCAAGCAGCTTTTTTCGACCAATAATCTGAACGACGCCAACCGCTACCTCTGCGTCAAAGACGGCCGCCACGCCCGTTGGGCCGGTCTCCTCGGCGCCGGCCTCTTCATCGTCGGTATCGTCATCTGGTTTATCCCACCGATGGTCGCCCGCATTCTTTACCCCGATCTCGCCGCCGTCTTCCCCAATTTGAAAAACCCCGAGGAAGCCGCTTTCATTGCCGTTGCCCGCGATGTCATGCCCGTCGGCATGATGGGCCTTCTCGTCAGCGGAATCTTCGCCGCGACGATGTCGTCGATGGACTCCGGCCTCAACAAAAACGCCGGTTACTTCATCAAGAATTTCTACCAACCGATCATCAAGCCCCACGCCCCCGACGCCCACCTTCTCCGCGTCAGCAAAATCGCCACCGCCGTGCTCGGCATCATGGTGATCCTCGTCGGCCTGAAACTCAGCGAGCTCCGGGGCATGGATCTTTTCACCATGACGCAGCGCCTGAGCATTCTGATCGGCACGCCCATTCTCGTCCCGCTCGTACTTGGCATCATCGTCCGCCGCACCCCGCCGTGGTCGGCCTGGAGCACCGTCCTCGTCGGCTTCGCGGGCTCGCTCTTGATCAGCCGCTTTCTCACGCCCGAGTGGGCCGCGCCCCTCTTCGGCTACAGCGGCCCGCTGGACAACACCGCCAAAGAATACTGGCGCCAGGGCATCGAGCTCTTCGGCAACATCGCCGTCGGCTCCGCTTGGTTTCTCGGCACCATGCTCTGCTGGCAGGGCACCACCGCCGAGCACAAGGCCAACGTCGCCGAGTTCTTCACCCGCTTCAACCAGCCGGTTGACTTCGCCAAAGAAGAAGGCGTCGGCAACGACGCTCAGCAATCCGCCGCCGTCGGCTGGCTCTGCATCGCCTACGGCGGCTTCGTGCTCCTGCTCGCCCTCATTCCCAATCCGCTCATCGGCCGCCTCGCCTTCGTCGGCTGCGGCGCCCTCGTCGCCGGCATCGGCGCCCTGCTTTTGTTCACCGCGCGTCGGCCCGGAAACCCAGCATGAGCTCATCGCAGGCTCCACTCCTCCGGCTCCCGCCGAACCGCGTTTGGCGCACTTACCTCGGCGGGCGCGAATTGGACCGGCTTTCCGGCGCCTCCGCGCCCGCCGACACCCACTTCCCCGAGGACTGGATCGCCTCCACCACCCGCGCGGTCAATCCCCCCGACGCCACCCGCCACTTTTCGTCCGCCTCTCCGCTCTCAGCTCTCAACTCTCAGCTCGCTCTGCCCGAGGGCCTCTCCCCGGTTCTCCTCGGCTCCGATTCGACTCCCCGTAACTTCGCCGATCTGCTCGCGGCCGATCCCGTCCCCTACCTCGGCGCCGCGCACGTCGCCCGCTACGGCGCGTCGCCCCAACTCCTCGTCAAGTTCCTCGACCCGTCGATCCGCCTCCACTTTCAAGTCCATCCCACCGCCGCGTTCGCCCAAAAATTTCTCAATGCGCCGTCCGGCAAAACCGAGGCCTACCACATCCTCGCGATCCGCGACGATCTCCCCCACCCGCCTTTTCTCTACCTCGGTTTCCAACGCCCGCCCACACGCGACCAACTGCGCCGCCTGATCGAGGCCCAGGACATCGCCGGCCTCGAGGCCTGCTTCGACAAAATCCCCGTCCATGTCGGCGACACCTTCATCGTACCCGGCGGCGTGCCCCACGCCCTCGGTCCCGGCCTGCTCCTCGCCGAGATCATGGAGCCCAGCGATCTCGTCGTGCGCTTCGAGTTCGAACGCGGCGGCTACACGCTCCCGGAAAGTGCGCGCTTCATGAACCGCGGCCTCGAGTTCTGCCTCGATGTATTCGACCTCGATCCGTGGCCGGCAACCCGCGTCCTCACCGAAGCCTTTTGCCCGCCCCGTCGCGCCCGCGCCCTCGGCCCCGATTCCCACCAAGACACCCTCGTCGGCCGCGAGCGCACCCCGTGCTTCCGCATGCGCAAGAGTCACCTCCGCGGTCCGGTCTCGCGCCACGATTCGGAGTGCTTCGTCGGCATCGTCACCGCCGGCTCCGGCTCCTTCACCGTCGGCGGCAAGACTCATACCCTCCGTCCCTTCGACAAAATTTTCGTCCCCGCCGCCCTCGGGCCTTGGCAACTAAAGCCTTCGCCGACCCTCGACCTCCTCGAATGCCTGCCCCCCGCCCCCTAAACCCCTCGCCCCTCGCCCCTCGCCCATCTCCGATGCCCGACCGTTCTCTCCTCGCCGTCCTCACGCCTTACGAGGCCGAGCATTTTCTTCCCGCTCCGTTGCTCGCCGAACTCCGCGCCCTCTTCCCCGGTTTCCGCCGGCTCGATCCCACCGGACTGAGTCCCGTCGCCTTCGCCGCGGAACTCGCCGCCACCGATCCCTCAATCTTGCTCGCCTGCTGGAAGACACCCCTGCTCCCGGCCGTGCTCCCGGCCGGCCTCCGCTACGTCTGCTACCTCACCGGCTCGATCAAGACCCTCGTCACCCGCGCCCACCTCGAGCAGGGCCTGCTTCTCACCAATTGGGGCGGAGCGATCAGCCGCGTCGTCGCCGAGTGCGCCCTCCTCCACACCCTCACCTGCCTGCGCCGCGCCACGCAATGGACATTCGCCATGCACCAAAAGGGCGCGTGGAAAAACGGCCCAACCGAAGCCGTTTCCCTATTTGACCGCCGCGTCGGCATCCACGGCTTCGGCCCGGTCGCCCGCGAATTCGTCCGCCTGATCCGTCCGTTCAATTGCGCGGTTACCGTCTTCGCCCCCGACGTCGACGCCGCCCACGAGCGCGAGTTCGGCCTGCGCCGTGCGCCGTCGCTCGAAGCGCTCTTCGCCAGCAGCGATGTGCTCGTCGAACTCGCCCCGCTCATCCCCGCCACCGCCGGCCTGATCGGTGAAGAACTTCTCCGCCTGCTCCCGCCTGGCGCCGCGTTCGTCAACGTCGGCCGCGGTGCCGTCGTCGACGAAGCCGCTCTCATCCGCGTCGCGCGCGAGGGCAAAATCCAATTCGGGCTCGATGTGTTCGCCCACGAGCCCCTCGCGCCCGACCACCCGCTGCGCGGCCTGCCCAACGTCTTCCTCACCCCGCATTTCGCCGGCCCCACGCTCGACCGCTACCCCGACGCCACCGCCCAAGCCCTGCGCAACCTCCGCGCCTTCACCCAAGGCCTCCCCCTCGAAGCCATCGTCACCCCCGAGGTCTACGACCGATCCACGTGAAGGAGGGCAAAAGGTCTCCGACCCTCCCTCTCATTCGGCTCTGGAGACGCGACGCCCCCGTCGCGTTTCGCCCTCGGGGCTCCACCGAACTCAAGCCACTCGAACCCTTGACGCCGGCAATCTAAAGGAATCTATAGGCCGTATGGCCACGCTCTCTTTCCACGCTCCCGCCGGCACGGCCCGCAAGATCCGCACCGCCGCCCGCAAGCGCGGCATTCCCATGTCGAGGTTTCTTCGGGAAACCGCCGAGCGCGCCGCCGACGGCGACCCAGTAAGTGGTTTGGGCCGCGAACTTGAAAAGTTCGCCATCGACAGCATGGCCGTCGTCTCGCTCGAACGTATTCGAACCCGTGCCGCTGCGACCGGGCTGGACAAAACAACCCCCGCCCAAATCACCGCTGCGATCCGGTCCGCCCGGCGCGCCCGAGGGTGAAGGCGGTCGTGCTCGATACGAGCGTGCTCGTAGCGGGCTTGCTCTCCCGGCAGGGTGCAGCCTGTTCATTGGTTGAGGCCCTGTTTCAGGATCAGCTCAAAATCGTCTACACTCCCGCTATTTTGGGCGAATACGCCGACGTGCTGGGCCGACCGGAATTCGGCGACGCGATCACGGCTCATGACCGAATCGGCATTTTGATGAAGCTGCGGGCGTCCGGTAGCCTCGTTGCTCCCATGGTGGTCCCGGCGGCAGCTTGGCCGGACCAAGACGACCTGCCCTTTGTCGCTGCCGCGCTCACCACGGATCACAAGATCATCGTCACGCTCAACCCTCGCGACTTTGCCCCAGCGACGGCCTTTGGCATTCGCGTGCTCCCGCCCGCCGCCGCCCGGCGCGAACTACTGCCGTGAGCCCGGAATTCCTCTTTTCCTAAAGTGGGACAGGGTCTCCGACCCGTCCTCAGCGCCGAAGAAGGCCGTTCCCGTCTCCACGCATTCCTCCGCCCTCACTCACTTCTCCGCCACCACCCCTACCCGGGCGTTGAACCCGGCATCCGGCGAAGTCCGGATTTTTCCCGCTCGCGGTTGTCAGATTGCGGATCGTCACCTGCTGGGTCGGCGCGTAAGGAAACGCCTCGACCTCGGCGTTCGTGCCGGCGCCGTCCGGATCCGTGAAAAGAAACGGTCCTCGGTAGTTTTTCGGCTCGTTCCGGTCGTCGATCACCAGCCCGTCGATCGTGATTTCCCGCGGCATGAAGCAGGGATCGCCAAAGTCGTGTTGACCATCGTTACTGGCTGCAGTCGCTGCGACCGCCCACCACCGCCCCAAGCACCACCGTAATCAGCACACGACGTGCGGAGGCCGGAGACCAGTTGGACCCGCAGATCCCGGAGCAGAAGTCGGGCGCCAAGCAACTGGCAGAATCGAAAAAACCAACGTGAAATGAGGGGCATACGAGGCGAGCCGAGCGAATCTGGAGAAGCTCACCCCATCGCGGCGGATATCAACCCGCTCCGGGATGGGAACGCGGCCGTTTAATTACCTTTGGCCGTTCGCGACGCTGCGCCTTTGCCACCCGGCGCACCCGGTAAGACCCAGCGCCCGGGGAACAACATGATGCGCGGCAAATCCGGCGCGCCCGTTTCATTCGCGTTGAGCTGCGCCGCCACCAGATCGACCGCGTGCCCGGCCACGCGATCCTGACACTGGTCGATCCCACCGATCCCACGCGGGGTCTCTTTGCTCCAATAAAGCGTCACCCGCGGCAGGCGCAGTTTCCTCACCATTTCGCTGATCCCGGGCAAATCCAGCAGATCAGTGTGGCTGACGATCAACGCATCCGGCCGCGCCGCTTGCAGCCACGGCCCGAGGTCGGTGGCGTCGCCGCGGCTTGCCACCCGCACCAGGCCGCGCGCCGACGCCGCCTGCGGATGATGGGCTAAAAAACCGGCCAGATAGGCGTGCTTGTTCCGCTCGTGCACCGTCGCCTCGATCAACGCGACCGGCCGCTTGCAGCCGAGCTTCGCGAGTTCCAACAACGCCAAGCGCATCGCCAGAAAGTGATGATGCCCCGCATGGTGCAGCTCCGGCGTCCAGGTGATATTGCCGATCACCGCCGGGGCAAACTGCCGCCAGTCCCACTCCAACGTCACCGCCGACTCCGCCGTGGTCACCGGCGACAGCACCACGCCCACGATCCCGCGCGCCCGGAGAATCTGCTCGAGGCGCTGGTCCGTCATTCCCGCGTCGCTCGTCCAAAACTCCTCCAACACAAAGCCCATTTGCCTCGCCCGTTCCCGCGCGCCCGCGAAGACCAGTTTCAAAAACGGATTCTGCCGTGCCTCCGCCCGGCTGGTGTGCACCCAAACGAACGCCAGCCGCTCCTGATGGGCCCGCGACTGCGACCCGCGAATGTGCGCCATGAGACTGGCGACCCGCGGATTTGGCCGGTAACCGAGCTCGCGCGCCGCCGCCGCCACCAACTCGCGCGTTTCAACCGGAATCTTGGGATGCTGGCGCAGCGCATAGGAAACCGTCGCCAGCGAAAGCCCGGCACGCGCCGCGACGTCCTTGAGGGTGATGACTTCAGCGAGGGGTTTCGACACCGTGAACGATTTCACTAAAGCGGTATTTGCCACGCAACGCTTAACCTCGGTGTGGTTCCGCTCCCTTTTCCCACCCCGAAGAATCCGCCCTTCTCCTTAATCCTCAGATCGGCAACCTCAACTCGCCCAACGCCCGCACGTTCAGTGGTCGCCTCCGCGCACCGCGCAGCACCACTACCATCGTCGAGGTGTCCTACGGCTTCGGCTGCCTCGCGCACCGCGCCAAAATCTCACCATGACGATCCTGCATTTATTTCGCTGTCTTTTCCTTGGCGTTGTTTTCCCGCTCGCGCTCGCGCGCGGAGCGGAGCTCAACGAATTTCACGTGCGCGGCGGCTTGCCGAATGTCGCCGCCAAGCTCGCGCGCGGCGAAGAGGTGCGCGTGGCGTTTCTCGGCGGTAGCATCACCGCTGCGGCCGGCTGGCGGCCGATGACGTTGACGACGTTTCAGCGCGCGTATCCGAAGACCAAATTCACCGAGATCAACGCCGCCGTCTCCGGCACCGGCTCCGATTACGGCGCGCCGCGTCTACAACGCGATGTGCTGCGCCACCGGCCCGATCTGCTCTTCGTGGAATTCGCCGTCAACGACGGCTCCGGTTCGCCCCGCGTCGAAGCGCGGATGGAAGGCATCGTCCGCCAAGCGTGGGCGGCGAATCCGCACACCGACATCTGTTTCGTCTACACCGTCTCGGACGGAATGTTAACAGACCTGCTCGCCGGCCGCACCCAAAGCACGGCGCGCTCGATGGAGAACGTCGCCGCGCACTACGCCATTCCGAGTTTTAATTTCGGCGTCGAGGTCGCGCGGCGCATCGCCGCCGACACGCTCGTCATGACGGCGCCTGAAAGTGTGAAAGCCGATAGCGAGGGCCGCGATGCGCAGGGTCGGTTGATTTTCACCCGCGACAAGACGCACCCGACCGACGCCGGCCACCGGGTTTACGCCGCCCGTCTGGCGCTCGCGTTGCCGCAGTTCCTCCGCGCTGGCTCCGCGGGCCCACACCCGCTAACGACGCCGCTCTCGACCGAAAATTGGCAACGCGCGCGGATCGTCAGCGTCGCCGAGACGGACCACGACAGCCCATGGCAACCGGTCCCGCCACATGATGTGCACGTCACCACCCAGAGCGGACAGAACATGGTGCCGCCGACGTGGGTCGCGATGGAGCCGGGCGCGAAGATCACGTTTCGCTTCAAAGGCACCGCGCTGGGCATCGTCGGTTTGAAAGGCCCTGAGAACGGTCAGTTCCGCGTGACGATCGACGATCTGCCACCGGAGACGGGGACGCTCTTCGACCGTTATTCAACGCCCGGCCGCTTCGTCCTCGCCCGGTGGTTTTTCTCAAAACCGCTCGCCGACACCGAGCACCGCGTGACCCTCGAACTGCTCGCCACGAAGATCGACAAGGCCGCGATCATGGCCAAAGCCGGCAAGCCCATCACTGACCCGAAGCCCTACGCCGCGCACGGACTTTACCTCAGCGGCTTTCTCGTCGTCGGCGAACCCGTCAGCACGAAGCCACTTTAGCCCGAGCGCGCCGTAGGCATGACCGCGGCGGGCTGATATGGGCGACGGGGTCGGCGCTCAGCGTCTTCCGTGCGCCAGCGTTTGCGATGACGCCCGCCCCGGTCCTAAGCCGGAACGATGCAGTGGGAGAACCGCGAATGAACACGAATGAACGCAAATTCTATAGGAAGGCAGACAGAATGTTCCGCTTAGATTCTGGTTCACACTTTGGTGCGTTCTTAAGTTCGGTGCGGTAGTCACGGATTTAATTCGCGGCCATTGGCGTTCCTTCGCGGTTCAATTGCATTGTTCCAGCTAGAGCATTTTAAATTAAACTGTAGCCATAAGTTTGAATTCATGCACGGTGAAGGGATGAAAACACTGTCGCTGGATTTGAGGGAGCGGATCGTGGGGGCCTATGATGAGAAGCAGGGGACGAGGGAGGAGATTGCCCGGCGCTTTCGGGTGTCGCTCGGCATGGTGAAGAAGCTGCTCCAGCAGCGGAGTAAAACGCAGGA
>CAMCWW010000096.1:0-15039 GCA_945882935.1 Opitutus sp. GAS368 | reverse complement strand
CTCGGGCGGAAACGGCGAGTCGTTGCTGAACCCCTTCAACTCCGGATTCGGGGTGTAGTCGTAATCGTTGTAGACGCCGTACTGCTTCACGTCGGCGAAGAAGGACTGCAGCTCGTAGAAATCCTTGGCCTTGATCGGATCGAACTTGTGGTCGTGGCACTCCGCGCAGCCAAAGGTGCTACCGAACCAAGCCGCCGAGACGCCGCGCACGCGCTCGGCGCCGTATTTCGCGAGATACTCGGCCGGCTGGGCGCCGCCCTCGCGCGTCATCATATTGAGCCGATTGTAGCCGGTCGCGACCCGTTGCTCGCTCGTCGGATTGGGCAAAAGGTCGCCGGCGAGTTGCTCGGCCGTAAATTGATCGAAGCGCTTGTTCGAGTTGAAGGCGTTGATCACGTAATCGCGATACGGGAAGATCCGCTGATTCTGATCGCCGTGAAATCCAACCGTGTCGCTGAAGCGCGCGATATCGAGCCACCACACGGCCATCCGCTCGCCGTGGTGGGGCGAGGCGAGCAGGCGCTCGACCTGTTTTTCGTAGGCGTTGCGCGACCGGTCGGCGAGGAACGCCGCCGTCTCCGCCGCGGTCGGCGGCAGCCCGGTGAGATCCAACGAAACCCGCCGTAACAGCCGGGTCTTCTCGGCCTCCGGCGAGGGCTTGATCTTTTTCTCGGCGAGGCGCGCTTGGATAAAGGCGTCGATGGGATTTGTGACTTTCTGCCCGCGCGGCACCTCGGGCTTCACCAGCGGTGTGTAAGCCCAGTGCGGCTCGTAAACCGCGCCCTCGGCCACCCAGCGCCGGAAGAGTTCTTTCTGCGCCGGCGTGAGATTCTTGTGCATCGTTTCCGGCGGCATCGGATCGCCGGGGTCCATGATGCGCTGGATGATTTCACTCTCCTCGGGCTTGCCGGGGACGATGGGGATCAGATCGTTTTTGGTCGGCTTCAACGCCTCCTCACGCACGTCGAGCCGCAGCCCGGCCTCGCGGGTCTTCGAGTCGAAGCCGTGGCAGTGAAAGCACGTATCCGACATGATCGGCCGGATATCGCGGTTGAACGAAATGCTCGGTTGGACTCCGGACGTTGCGGCCAAGAGGGGGGCCGTCAGCCAGACGGAAAGCAGAACGGGTCGGATCATGTTGGGGATTGAGAGAACTTAAACGCTCCTCCGCACCAAAATCCAGCATCCCCACCTGGTCAACCCGGCACCACAAAGCAACGTTCCCGGACCGCAATTTTTGTCTCCTGATGCCGTTAAGAAAGCTCGCCCGCCCTCGAACGCCCGCTCACGAATCGTAGTTCAACCACCCCGCCTTTTCCCTTTGAAAGCCCTGCTTCTTACCGCCCCGTCCCAACTCGACTACACCGATTTCGCCGCGCCGACGCCCGGCGACGACGAAGTGCTCCTCCGCATCCACGCCTGCGGCATCTGCGGCAGCGATATCCACGGATGGGATGGTTCCACCGGGCGCCGCCGGCCGCCGCTCATTATGGGGCACGAGGCCTCGGGTGAGATCGTCGCCGTCGGCCCGCGCGTGGAACGTTGGCGCGCCGGCGACCGCGTCACCTTTGACTCCACGATCTACTGCGGAGCCTGCCCCTATTGCACCCGCGGCGAGGTGAACTTGTGCGACAATCGCCGCGTCGTCGGCGTCGCCCCGGTCGAGTATCGCCAACACGGAGCGTTCGCCGAGCTGCTCGCCCTGCCCGCACGCATTCTTTATGCGCTGCCCCCGGGTCTCACTTACCAACAGGCCGCGATGGTCGAACCGGTCTCGATCGCGATCCACGCCGTGCAGCGCGTGAAGCTTGCGCCCAACTCCACGGCGGTGGTCATCGGTGCCGGCATGATCGGCCTCTTCGTCGTCCAAGCGCTCAAGTGGGCCGGCGCCACGCGGATCATCGCCGTCGATCTCGCCGACAACCGCCTCGCCCTCGCCCGCGAGCTGGGAGCCACCGACACCTTGCGCTCCGATCTCGTCGACGTGCCGGCCGAGGTCGCCCGTCTCACCGGCGGCGGGGCCGAGGTCGCGCTCGAGGTCGTCGGCCTCTCCGCCACGGTCAATCTCGCGATCGCCTCCGTGCGGCGCGGCGGCCACGTCGTCCTTGTCGGCAACCTCGCGCCGAAGATCGATTTTCCGCTGCAAGCCGTCGTCACCCGCGAACTCACGCTCCACGGCACCTGCGGCTCGGCCGGCGAGTATCCGCTCTGTCTCGATCTCATCGCCCGGGGCGTCATCCGCGTCGAACCGATGATCAGCGCGGTTGCGCCTCTGGCTGACGGAGCGGCCTGGTTCGAGAAACTTTCCGCCAAAGACGGCGCGAAATTCATGAAAGTTATTCTCACCCCGTAAGCCGGTCGACGGACGTCCTCTCACCGGCATCACGTTCTTGCTTTTGTGAGAGCGAGTTTACTCGCGACCTCGCGCGAAGTCGCGAGCAAGCTCACTCTCACATTTAACCACCCCTTACTCCTTTTACCCCTTACACCTCTTATCCGATGCCCCTAATCCTCGCCGCCACCGGCTTCACTCCACTCGTCATCTTGCTCATCAGCGTAGCGTTCATCATCGGCGCCATCGTCGGCCTACGCTTGCACGCTTTTTTCGCGCTGATTTTCGCCGCGATTCTTGTCGGCATCCTCAATTCCGTCCTCACCGCCGGCGGTCCGACCCTCGTCCAATCCCTCGATGCCGTGATGAACGAGTTGGGGAGCGCCACCGGCAAACTCGCGTTCACCATCGCCATCGCCTCGGTCATCGGCGCCGCCCTGATGGAGAGCGGTGCCGCCGAGAAAATCGTGCGCCGCTTCATCGCCGTCCTCGGCGAATCCCGCGCGCCCCTCGCGCTCATGGCCTGCAGCTTCGTACTCGGGATTCCCGTGTTTTTTGACACGATCTTTTTTCTCCTCGTCCCGCTCGCGCGCTCGCTGGCTCTGCGCACGGGCCGCGACTTCACCCTCTACCTGCTCGCCATCGTCGTAGGCGGCGTCGTCACCCACGCCACCGTTCCGCCCACCCCCGGACCGCTCGCGGTCGCGGAACTGCTCAAGATCGATATCGGGGCATCCATTCTCTTCGGCCTTTCCGTCGGTATCTTGCCGGCGGTGACGGGTCTGCTGTTCGCCGGCTGGTGCAATCGCCGCAATCCGTTTCCCGTTTCCGCGTCGCTGCCTCCCGGCACGGTCGTCCCCGCCGAAGTCCCCGAGTCGGCCCTACCGGGTTTCTTTGCGTCCATCGCACCCGTGGTTGTGCCGTTGATTTTAATCGGCATGTCATCCGTCGCAGCCGGGATGCCGGGCAAACTCTCGCCCGACCTCGCCGGTGCGCTTGCATTCGTCGGCAACAAAAACACCGCGCTCTTCATCGGCGCGTTGATCGCCGTCGGCGTGTTTATCCGCCAAAAAAGCATCGGCTGGCGTGACGCCGGCCCGGTCATCGGACCGCCGCTTGAGGCCGCCGGCACGATCATTCTCATCACGGCGGCTGGCGGCGCGTTTGGCGCGATGATCAAACTCGCGGGCGTCGGCGAATCCGTGCGCAGCCTCACCACCGACTTCGCCGTCAACCCCGTGCTGCTCGCCTGGCTGCTCGCCTGCGTGCTCCGCGTCGCCCAAGGCTCGACGACGGTCGCGATGATCACGGCCGCGAGCATCATGTTCTCCCTGTCCGGGCCGACGGGTTTCTCCGTGCATCCGCTCTACATTTTCGCCGCCTGCGGCTACGGCGGACTTTCGATTTCGTGGATGAACGACAGCGGCTTTTGGATTTTCAGCCGCATGAGCGGCATGACCGAGGGCCAGACGCTCCGCACCTGGACGCCCGCGATCGCGGTTGTCGCCCTCACCGGCCTCGCCCAACTGCTGTTACTGTCCGCTTTCTTCCCGCAGCTCGGGCGGTGAGAGCGGCCGCCGAAGATTCGCCCGGCGGCCCGGCGCCCTGATTTTGCGCGTGGCAAAAAACCGTGTGCCGGCGCAGGAACACCCGCGCCCTTAAACAGCGCTACTTGATTTTCTTGATCTTGCTCGGCGGGAGGAAATTTTCGCCCGTCACGATTTTTCTGCCCGTTGTCGCCTCGAGTTCCAAACGAGCGCGGCGCGCGATTCTACCGCCAGACTTCGCCGCCACCGTGTTCTCGCCCAAACCGGTAGCGGTCACAGTCTCCGCGATTTGCCGCGTAGAAAGCTCGGCGAGCGCCGTGAAAATCAGTTCCGCTTCGCTCATGTGATCGCGCAGGTTTTGGGTCTTAAGTCCCTTCAAGTTCTTGTGCTTCGCGACGCTCACTCCGCTCCATTCCTGATGGATGAGGTTGGTCAAAATTGCGGATTCATCCCCCGGCTTTACGTCGTGCGTTGCCCAGTAATCCGTCAGTTTGTTGCGCGTGTCTTGGCCGGTCATCCGCTGCTGAATCCATTTTTCGCTGCGCCCATGTTTTTGCCACGTCGCACGAGCACGTTCGAGGACCAGAGCGGGATCCGACATTTCCTGCATCCGCTCGTAGCCGACCTTCGCCAGCCAGAGCTTGATCGGTTCGGCTTTAGGACTCGGCACGCTTTGCACCAGCCGCAACAGAGT
Source organism: Opitutus sp. GAS368 (assembly GCA_945882935.1). Taxonomy (GTDB): domain Bacteria; phylum Verrucomicrobiota; class Verrucomicrobiia; order Opitutales; family Opitutaceae; genus Tous-C4FEB. Next base: position 10,466 of record CAMCWW010000096.1, on the reverse strand, counting down.
CTCGGCATTGGCGACGTCGGTCAGATAGTTTTTGCCGTCGGCGGCGGGCAGTTTCAGTCGGTGACAATTTGTCACCGACTGATTGCCCTCCTTCGCGAGACGTTCCTTAAGCTTGTTCCAATATTTTCGCGCCGTCTGATAGTCCGCCTGCTGCGTGAGCACTTGCATGATGTCCACGATCGAGAACCACCACGTCTCGGTCTTCTCATCGTAGACACGGCGAATTTCATGCTGCTCAAAAAAGGCGGGGTTGTTCTTCATGGCGGGGAGTTCCGACATGAAATTGGAATCGGATTGGGACCGCGAGTGATTCCTCGCCCGTTTTGGCCCGCAGGAGCTGCGAACGAAGTGGCCGTGAACCCAAAGCTAAACGGCCGCCATGATCGCACGCGCCGCCAAAAAGTCCGCGTGCATCCGCAAAAACACCCGATACTTCGCCGCGTGAAAGCGCGCCACCGCCCCGCGCGTTGGCGCGATGATCCGACCCGCCCCGTTCATCGATTGCATGGCTCCGAGCACGGTGGCGTGCTCGCCGCCCGCAACTGCGCCCAACACGGCGGACCCGAGCAACACGGCCTCCGGTTCGGCGGGTAAGACCAGCCGACAGCCCGTGATATCGGCGTGTTCGCGCAGGAAAACGGGGTTCTTGGTGCCGCCGCCGCAGATCAACACCGTGTCGATCTGATAGCCCCGACGGTTCATCGCTTCGATGATGTGCCGCGTGCCGTAGGCGACCGCTTGGATCGCCGCGAGGTACTGCCGCGCGAGATCATCGACGGTCGCCGAGAGCGTCAGCCCGCTCACGACGCCCCGCAAAGTTGGGTCGGCCCGCGGTGAACGGTTGCCGTGAAAATCCGGTTGGATGTGCAACTCGCGCGTGAGCGCGGCCGGAAACGGCACGCGCTCCGCCGCCGCCAGCGTCGCCAGCCGCGCATTGAGCAATTCGTAGATCGTGCGGCCCGCGCGCTTCGCTTCGACGGCCAAGCCCGCCGCGGCCGCGTGACTGAAGATCACATGGTCGATCAAAGCCCCCGTCGCCGACTGGCCGCCTTCGGTTAGCCAAAGACCCGGGATCATCGCGGAAAAATAAGGTCCCCAGATCCCGCGAATAAACCGCGCTTTCTCCGAGACGGCCATGTGACAGGACGAGGTGCCACCGATGAGCGCCAGCCGCCGGTTGAGCGCGGCCGAGGTCGGCGCGCGGCCGCCGAGTTTGGCGCCCAACATCCCCAAACCGCCCGCGTGGGCGTCGATGATCGAAACGCCCACGGGCGTGCCCGCCACCAGCCCGAGTTCCTTGGCCGCGCGCGCGGTGAGCCCGCCGCCCAGCGGCGTGCCCATCGGGCGGATCGTTTGCCCAATGCGCCGGAAATCCTCCGCCGCCAAATCGCCCAAACCGATCTGCTGGAAAAACTCCCGGCTCCACCCCGCGCCTTCGCCCCCACGCTGGCCGAGATAAGTCCACTTGCAGACGGTGCTGCACAACGAACGCGTCTCATCCCCGGTCGCCCGGTACGTCAAAAAATCGGGCAGATCAAAAAATCGCGCCACCCGCCCCCAGCTCGCCGGGAGATTTTCTTTCAACCAGAGTAGCTTCGGCGTCTCCATCTCCGGCGAGATGACGCCGCCCACATAACGCAGCACCGCATGGCCGGTGCGATTGATCCGCTCGGTCTGGTCCAGCGCGCGATGGTCCATCCAGACCACCACATTCTGCTCGGCCCGCCCCGTCGTGCTCACCGTCACCGGGCGATCATCGGCGTCCAGCGCGACGAGCGAACAGGTGGCATCGAAACCGATGCCTTTGATTTCCGCCGCCTTCAGCCCCGCGCTCCGCAGCGCCGCCCGCGTCGCCCGGGCGCAGGCGCGCCAGATATCGTCGCTTGATTGCTCGACGTGGTCCGGCGCGGGTTTCCACATCCGGATGGGCTGCGTCGCCGCCGCCGCCATTTTACCCCGGGCGTCGAAAATCCCCGCCCGCGCACTGCCCGTGCCTACATCGATTCCCAAAAAATAGTTCATAAAAAATACCGGTTTATAGCCGACTGTGACAGCGTTCCGTAATGGATTGGCCGCTCCCAAGCGAAAGCAATTTGATTTTCATTCCGCATCCTTTGTTCGGGGTTTCACCGTGTTCTAAGCTCACTAGTTCCGGCGTGATCCCCCCTATCAGTCTTCTTATGAAAAGGCTCTTTGCCGCTGCCTGCCTCTACTCCCGCCGTCGATCGCTTGGGGGGATGGCGACGATCAAGTTGGAACCGCTCCCTGTTCCCGCTTCGTTTTCCCTCAGGCGAAGCGAGGGAAAAACGTGCCAGATAATCAAACCCCTCGCAGCTCACAGCCAAGAAAGAGTGACGACGAAAATCTGCGAAAATGTCGCACCATCCGCTGCGACGTTACGCATGAAAGCTACCGAGTTTCCGTCCGGCGAAAACCCGCAGGCCAAAGGCAACGGCGCTTCCGCACCGTCGCGCCGCGGAGTGAGGCGCGTGGTGCGTCCGTCCGCCAACTCCGTCACGCACACACTGCCATCCATCCCGTGCGCGATGCGACGCCCGTCCGGACTCCACGTAAACGCCGACGAAACACCCGTCTCATTCCGCGTCACCTGCCGCGGCACGCCCCCGCCCGGGGACACCGTCCAAAGCTGCACCACGCCCGCATCGTCCTTCCGCAGAAACGCGATCTGCGCCCCGTCCGGCGAAGCCCGTAACCAATGCCGCGGCACCGTCGCAACACCTGGAAATTTCCGATCCGCGGTGAACGTGAGCCGGCGTTGTACCACCCCCGCCGGCGTTGCCGGCCGGCGCGTCGCGGTGCCTTCGAGGGGGGACTCACCCACGCGGGTGAGATCTGCCGGTAACTCCGCTAGGAAAACTTCGGCGTGCTCGCGACCATCGCGCGCCGTCACGTTGCCCAAAAACGCGAGCTGCCGCCGCCCGTCGGCCGACGCCCCGCCTACCCAACCCTCTTCAAAGGCACGGCTGATCTCATCCGAGCCGGGCTTCGGCCGGTTCACCGTCCGCGTGACGATCACCGAGAAATAGTCGCCGTCGTGATTGCGCGGATGGCTGCGCGCCACACGCACGCCATGTGCTCCGGGCGCGGGCACCGACACGGCGATGTTGCGCTGGTTAAAATCGCGGTCGCTCCCCTCGCTCGTCGCGGCACCCAGCCGCGCGAGCACCTCGTCCTCGTAGGTATTGCTGACCCACGCACCGTCCGGGCTGAATACGTGGACGTGCGACCCGCCGCGCAACGCCCCCGGAATGAACGGCGGCGCGTAATTCATCGCGTCGAGCGGGCGCACCTCACCGGGCCGGCGCACGTCGACCACGGCACCGCGGCGGCGCGTCATGCCGTAGCTCCACTCGCCGGAGGGATTTTCCGGACCGTGAATGAACACCACTTTCGGCTCGCGCGGGTGATAGGTCACCACACCGCACGCGGCACCGTTTTTCGCCTCGTAGAGCGTCTGCACTTTGCCCGTGGCGACTTCCACCTGCTCGATCCGCCGTCCGTCAAACGTGCTGTCAACCGAGCGCACGTCGTAGACGATCCATCGGCAATCGGGCGACCAGACGTTCACGTTCGTGAGCACATGGCCGTGCGGCGCATGCGTGATCTGGCGTTCTTGCGCCACCACCACGGAGGTCAGACCGAGCAAGCTAAGCGTCTTCATGATCGGCCTCATGTTGATTAGTGGTGCGACCAACTCAGGCGCTCGGGCTCACAGCAACGCTCTCGACGGGATCGGGAAACACGCATCCATCACACGGAGTTCAGCCTCAAAATCAGCGCGAAACCCAGGCGGGCGCTGCGGTTCCTTGACCGCGAGGTTGCGCGGCTTGTTCGGCTGCGGGAAAATCGCGGCGGCGGAGAGCGACGGCGCGATAAAAGCGAGCAGAGCGATGATAAGACCACGCACGCGCGCAGAGAGGCGGACGGCAGCGGCCTTCATGGGCGAGCTGCCGGGGCAACGGCGCGGAGTTCGGCGGCAAGCGCGTCGATCACCGGGCGGTGGACGGGCTCTGCGGCGCGATTCACCGTTTCCTTCGGATCGGTGCGGTGGTCGTAAAGTTCGCGGGCTGCCACGACACCGGTCGAAAGCTCACGCCACTCGATATAGCGGTAACGATCGTCACGCAGGCTGTAGCCCATGTGGGTGGCCGTGCCGTAGGCGGGTCGCGGATGTTGCGATAGAGCAAAGGGTTTTCCGGGCGCGGACGGCTCACGGAGCTGCGGCACTAGGCTGCGGCCTTCGAGCCGGGGATCGGCGGGCAGGCCGGCGAGCGCCGTGAGCGTGGGATAGACGTCAATGAGTTCGGCCAGGCCGGCAACCCGACCACCTGCGCGTGCGACGCCAGGCGCCGCGACAATCAGAGGCACGCGGGCATCCAGCTCATAGTTGGAGGTCTTGGCCCAGAGCTCGTGTTCGCCGAGGTGAAAACCGTGGTCGCTCCAGAAGACGACCACGGTGTTGGCCGCGAGGCCGGTGCGATCGAGTTCGGCGAGCACGCGGCCGACCTGCGCATCAAGGAAACTGATCGCGGCGAGGTAACCGTGGCGCAGTTCGGCGATCTGCGCGTCGGGTAGCGGGCCCGTCTTCGGCACGCCACCGTAGCCGCGGAGTTCCTGCCAGTCGTGGGCGGCAAGCGCGGGCGCCCCCACCGGCGCGGCAGCCGGATCGGGCGGCGCGAGCTTCGCGCGGTCGTAGAGATTCCAGTAGCGTTGGGGCGCATTGAACGGCAGATGCGGTTTCCAGAAGCCGACCCCGAGGAAAAACGGCTCGCGTGACGTCGCGAACTCACGGATTGCGGCGACGGCAGCCGCGGCGATCTGACCGTCGAAATAAGCCTCATCGGGCACATCAAGGCACTGCACGGATCCGCCCTTGGCCTTGGGGCCGGCGGCATCGCCCGGGACGACCCAGTCCTGCCAATGCGCGCCCTCGGCAAAACGCGGCGGGCGCGACCACGAAGGCGGGTCAGCAAAAGGAAACGGCGGATGCCGGGGGCCACTCTGGTTGTGAAAGAGTTTGCCGAGACCAATGCTAACGTAGCCGGCTTGCTTAAAGGCCTGCGGCAGAGTCACGACGCCCGGCAGCGTTTCACGAAAATGCGTCTGGAGATTCCAAACGCGCAGCGAATCGGGCCGGCGGCCGGTGAGGACGGAAGCGCGCGAGGGATTGCAGACCGCCTGCTGGCAATAGGCGCGCTCGAAGACGACGCCACGCCGCGCGAGGGCATCGAGGTGCGGCGTCTTCACCTCGGGATGGCCGTAGCAACCGAGGTCGGCCCGGAGATCGTCGGCGGCGATGAAGAGAATGCTTGGCCGCACGGTGGCGGTGACGGTGGCGACCGGCGCGCTGCCAACAACGAGCCCAACAAGTGCAAAGAAAGGGAAACGAACTGCGGACATGAGAAGTGCGGAAATTATTTTTGACGACGAATGCAGTCCGCTCTGACCGTCCGGTTCCAAGCTTCGGCCGTGGCGTGGAAACGGGCAAGGCGGATGGCGCTTTCCGGTGGATTCGATAAAGTCAGCAAGCAGATGAAAAACCACGGGCGCCGCTAGGAATTTGCCGGCAAAATTGTTGGGAGCGACGGGCGATGTGTACCAGAAGAGGGAAACCGAATCTTGGCTTTCACCACCGGGGCTACAAAGAGCCGGCGACGTCAGAGCTTCGCCGGATCGATGACCGCATGGCGGATCAACTGCCGCTTCCACGTGTAGGTCACATGCACCCGGCCATCGCTCGTCTGGATGATCGCGGGATACGAGTATTCGCCGGGTTGGTCTTCGAGCGTGACCACGTCCTTCCAAGCCAAGCCATCGCGCGAGACCGCGACGGTGAGCGGGGTGCGGCCCTTGGGGACGGGATTGTAGACGATGAGATGACGCCCGTCCTTAAGGGTGACGGCATCCGTGCCGGAGCTGGGATTGGCGAGGGGCAGTAACGACATCTCGCCCCAAGACTTTCCGGAGTTTTCGGACGAAACCGTGAACACTTTGCCCTGCCGCGTGCGGCCGACGGCTTGGAGTTTCGCGCCGCCGATCCCGTCGTGAAACAAAATGCTCGGCTGAATCGCGCCGACGGCGAGGCCGTCGTTGAGGAACGGTGTCTTCGCCCAAGTCGCGCCGCCATCGGTGCTACGCTCGAAATACACCCGCCACTTGCTGGGCTTCTCGTTGGTCTCGTCGCTGGTCGGGCTGAGGATCGTGCCGTCGGCGAGTTGCACGGGTTTGTTTTTGATCGGGCCGTAGATGCCATCGGGCAGACGACGGGCCACGCCCCACGTGCGCCCGCCATCGGTGGATGTGCGGACCTCGCCCCACCACGTCTGCGGCGAGGGTCCCACTTTGTAATAGAGCTGGAGCGGCACTTGCCCGCGCGGCTGAAAGAGCACGGGGTTCCACGTCGGGTGACGTTTGCCGTCGACCTGCACGCCGTTAGCCACCTCGACGCCAGGGGTCCACGACTTCTTCGCCGCATCGTAATGCGAAACCCAGATGCCGACGTCGGGATTCTTCTCCGCCGTGCCGCCAAACCAAGCCGCGACAAGGCCGCCCGTTGCGCTCTCGACGATCGTCGACGCGTGGCACGAGGGATAGCTCGCTTTTTCGTAGATAAACTCGCGGGTGAGGAGGGCGGGCGAAGCGGCGATACAAGCCAGCGCGGTGCTCACGAAGAGAGCGAGAGCGGGGGGGAGTTTCATGGGATGACGGGTTGAGATTAAGTGGGGGCGGTCGCGGCCATGGGCTCTTCCTTGGCAGGTCGAATCATGAGCACGATGAAGATGGAGAACAGCGCGACACCGGCGAAGGCGCCGAAGATGAGGTTGAGCGGCACGTGGCGGTCGCGCAGGGCACCGAAAGCCCAGTCGCCGAAACCGCCGCAGCTGATGCTCACGAGGTTCATGATGCCGTAGCCAGTCGCGCGCCACTCGGGTCGCGCGATCTGGCAGAGGATCGGCATGTTGTTGCAGTCGAAAAAGCCCCACCCAAGGCCGAAGATAATGAGGCCCACGATGGCGAGGGTGAGCGTGGGGGCATTGCCCACCCCGAAGAGCGCCGGAAGAAAGAGGGCCATGCCGATCGCACTCGCGTAGATCCGGCCGCGATTCGTGGTCTTCATCCAGCGGTCCGCCAGAGTGCCACCGATGAGGGCGCCGACGAGCGAGGCCAGTTGCACGTAGAGGATGGCGCTCACGCCGGCCTTCCCCTGACCAAGGGAGAATTTTTCGCGCAGGATTTCTGGCATCCAGTCGCGCACGACCCAGCCAGCGATGGCCGGCAACGTAAAGTAGGCCACCAGCAGGAGAAAATTACGGTTGGTGAGCAGCCCGCGGACGACTCCGGTCTTGGCTGCGGCAGCGTCATCGGCCGTCGGCGCAGCGCGCGCGGGATCACGTAGTGCCGCGATCAGCGGCATAGCGTAGATAACGCCAATCATACCGCAGGTGGTGAACATCCAACGCCAGCCGTGGTCCGGCGAATCCGCCATGTAGCCGGCAAACCCACCGAGGATTTGTCCGACGTAAATGCCCGCCTGATGCAGTCCGACCGCCCGCGAGCGCGTGGAACCAAAGTGATACTCGGAGATGAGCGCGAGTGCGGCAGGAATGTAGAACGCCTCGCTGATGCCCATCAGCGCGCGGGCCGCGAGCAGCTCATTGAAGGTCGTAACGTGACCGGTCCACCACGTGACGGCCGACCAGACAAAGAGGCTGCCGCCAATCACATAACGCTTGCTGAAGCGGTCAGCGATGTAGCCCCCGAATGGACTCAGGATGGCGTAGGTCCACTTGAAGCAGCCGAGGACGAGTCCCCAGTCGGCGCGGTTGGCGATGGTCGGGATGTCGCCCACCATCGACGCCTTCATGGTCGCGAGCATCTGGCGGTCGAGGTAGTTGAGCAGCGCGACCGGGAACAGCAGCGCGACGATAAACCAAGCGTAGCGCAGGGTGGTGTTGGCGGCGGGGGGCATGAGCGGAGGATGGAAGGGCCAAAGGCGGGGTTACGAGGTGAAGCAGGGTGACTGCGTTAAACAGACCACCGGCGAGAAAGCTGTAGGGAATGACCGTCGGTTGTCGAATTCACGCCGCGACCGTGACCGGGCCAAGAGCGAGGCCCCATTGAACGAACAAGGCGCGCAGTTCGGACTCGATCTTGGCGGCGAGCGCCTGCGAGGCGGGCGAAAGAATCGACTTGGGCACTCCAGGTGCGAAGCCGCGGGCGGCGAGGCCGGCCCCGACGTTGGGCGGAAACGCCAGCTGGTCGATCACGCGTCCCAGTTCGACCATGCGCGCCGCCGAAACCGCCGCAGCGTCGGGTCGGCCCTCGGTCGCGCAGCGGTGAAGGTCGACCATCAGCTCAGGCACGATGTTCACCAGTCCACCGATGCAGCCGGCCGCGCCGAGCGAGAATACTTCCGTGAGCCGAGTGTCGGCGCCGGACATGACCACGAAGTCCTTTTCCCGCCCGAGGGCGATCAATTCGCGGTGGTAGGAGAACTCGCCGCCGCTCTGCTTGATCGCGCACATCGGCGCGCGGTCGGCGAACGCCGCGACGGTCGCGAGGTCGAGGCGCTTGCCGCAGAGTTCCGGGAAGTTGTAGAGCATCACAGGCAGTTCTACGGCCTCGGCGACGTGGAGAAGGTGGGCGAGGATATCGGCCTGCGCCATCGGGAAAAACATCGGCGGCATGATGGCCACCGCCGGCAAGCCAAGGGATTTCGCGGTGCGCCCGAGCTCGATCGCGACGCGGGGACGGAGGTCCGTAATGTTGGCGATCACCGGCAACGGCGCGGCGAGTTCGGCGACCGCGGCGAGGGCGTGCTTGCGCTCGTCGGGCGAGAAATGCGGAAAATCGCCGGTGCTGCCGAGGGCAAGCACGCCGGCGATGCCCGCCCGCTTTTCAAACACGAGGTGCGCGTCGAGCGCCGCACGGTCGAGGACGCCGGCCGCATCGGTGGGCAGCCATTGGGCGGAATAAATGCCGCTGGGGCGGTAGGAGGATGTGGAAGACATGAAGGGATTGAAAGTAGGGCGGGGTCTTTGACCCGCCCTTTGAGGCGTGGAATGGCGTAGCGGACTGCGTGTGGCGTGGGAGGGCGGGTCGGAGACCCTGCCCTACTTTTTTGCCGCCGGTTTCTTCACTTGGTAGAAGAAGCCGTCTTCGCCGCCGATGAGGAGAGTTTGGGTGGCGGAGAAATACGTGGCCTTGGTCGCGTGGCCGGCGAGGACGTGCGTGCTCACCGGGCCCTCGTCGCGGAAGGCCCATTGGCCGGCGGCGTTTTTCCCGAGATTGCGGAAGAAGTTTACGTTCGGCGCACTGTTCAACATGAGGTCCTGTTTTCCGTCACCGTTCCAATCCACAAAACAGAACGTGCGCCGTCCGCCCCGACCAAATTCGCCGTTATTGAGCAACAACAGGCCTGCTTCCTGGTTTTGCGGGATGCCGTTGCTGTTGAATACGCTCGCGCCCTCGCTCCAGAACACGCGTTGCGCCGGCAGGAGCGCGAGCGAGCCGTCGGCAGCGCGCTTGCGCTCGTAAAGGGCGAGGTAGCCAGCGGGGTCGGACATCACGAGGTCGATCAGGCCGTCGCCGTTCCAATCGATCATCTGCGGCGTGGTGCGCCACTGGGAGATGAGCTCGTTGGCGACCGGTTTCCACCAGTTCCACGCGGGAGCGGGATTCGGTGCGCCAGGCGGCAACGCCAGCTCGACAGGGCGGCCGGGGGCGAGACGCGGCGCGGTGCGCGTGCCGATGTTTTTATACCAAACGACTTTGCCCCAGATGCCGTTGGTCATGATATCGGGCAGGCCGTCGCCATCCCAGTCGGCGACGCTGAGGATCGAGTAACCCCACTTCGGCTCCGCGGGCCCTTGGATCGAACCGTTGGGTCCCGCCTGCTCGCGGACAAGTTTGCCGCCCGCCGAGAGATAGACCGGTGCGGCCCAGCGGGCGGGTGTGCCGCCGAGATTTTCGATGAACCCGATGTAACCGGCGGTGTTGCCCGAGATGAGATCTTCATCGCCGTCGCCGTCCCAATCGACGGCGTAAGGCGTGGCGAGCGCGCCGAATTTTACGTCGGCGGCGAACTGCCGAAAATAGCGCGGCGAGAGAAACTGCGGCATGCCGCCGACCGTTTTTCCGGTGTGCTCGATGAACGCCACGCGGCCGTCTTCATCGCCGACGACCAAGTCGAGATCGCCGTCACCGTCGAAGTCCACCGCCGTGGGCGTGATCATGCAGAGGTCCATCTTGAGCGGAAGCCCCGCGTGCAGCAGCGCCCGGCCGGCCGCGTAAACCGGTTTCGTGCGCATACCGGTGTTTTCGAAAAACGTAAACCCGTCGAGGAATTCGCCGGTGATAAGATCGAGGTCGCCGTCGCCGTCGAAGTCGCCCCAGCACGGCGAGGGCATGCCGAAGGGATCGACGTCTTTGCCGCCGGCTTGCAG
>CAMCWW010000095.1:0-15224 GCA_945882935.1 Opitutus sp. GAS368 | reverse complement strand
GGAGAAGCCATGCGAATCGGCGTTCGTCCTGAAAATCGCGCACTGATCCGCGGGCCCAGCTCACGAAACTACCGCCTCTTTCCTGAAATGAAACTCTCCAAACTTCTCCTTCCGGCCATCGTACTGCTGACGTCGTTCCCAGCCAACCTGCCCGCGGCCGAATCCCCCGCCGCCTCACGCCCAAACATCATTCTCCTGATGGCGGACGACCTCGGCTGGGGCGACCCGGGCTTCAACGGCAACACGGTCATCAAGACCCCGCACCTCGACGCGATGGCGAAGGGCGGCCTGCGCTTCGATCGTTTCTATTCGGGCGCGCCGGTCTGCTCGCCCACCCGCGGCACCGCGCTCACCGGCCGCCATCCGTATCGTTACGGGATTTGGACGGCGAACGAAGGCCACCTGCGAAAACCGGAAGTCAGCCTGCCGGAAATCCTGAAAGCCCAGGGCTACACCACCGGCCATTACGGCAAGTGGCACCTCGGCACCCTCAATCCCAATTTCTCCGGCAAAGGGGCCGGGCGCGACGCCGCGAAAAATTTCATGACGCCCGCCATGAAGGGTTCCGACGATTGGTTTGCGACCGAGTATGGCGTCCGCCTGTGGGATCCGTTCACCGACGCCGCCGCCAATCCCTATTACCACAACGGTACACTCGAAACCGAAAATCTGGCCGGCGACGACTCACGCGTACTCATGGATCGCGCCATTCCGTTCATCCGCAAGGCGGCGGCCGCCAAGACTCCGTTCCTCGCCGTAATCTGGTTTCACGCGCCGCACGAACCCGTCGTCGCCGGTCCCGAATACTTGAAAATGTATCCCGGCCTCAGCGAAGGAGAGCAGCACTACTACGGCTGCATCACCGCCCTCGACGAACAGGTGGGCCGGTTGCGCAAGGAACTGCGCGACCTCGGCGTCGCCGACAACACGCTGGTCTGGTTTACCAGTGACAACGGCCCCGAGGGCAACACCGGCGACGCTGGACGCCAACGCGGCTCGGCCGGCGGTTTGCGCGGTCGCAAGCGCAGTCTCTGGGAAGGCGGGGTCCGCGTGCCCGGTCTCGTCGAATGGCCGGCGCGCATCCAGCCAGGCACGGTCACCACCGTTCCGTGCAGTACGCTCGACTATTTTCCCACCACGCTGGAGCTCCTCGGCTTCAAGATGAAGGGCCAGCCCGAGCCCATCGACGGCGTCAGCCTCGTGCCGCTGTTTGCCGGCAAGATGACTGAGCGCCCCACCCCGATTCCGTTCGAGACGATCGGCGGCACCGGCAGCAACAATTCGCGCGGCTCCCCGCGCATGGCCCTCGTGGACAACCGCTACAAACTGCTCACCGACATGGACGGCACCACAGAAACCGACTTGCTCTTCGATCTCCTCGCCGATCGCAGCGAATCGAAAAATCTTGCGACCGAGCGCACCGACCTCGTGCGGACCATGAAGGCACAGCTCGTGGCGTTCCGCGAATCGTGCAAACGCAGCTTCACCGGCAAAGACTACTCGACGCCCTTCGCACTCGAGCCGGGCGCACTCAGTCCGAGCGACCCAGGGTTCGTGCGCGGCGTCCGCACGGCGGCTGAACCCGCGACAAAGGCTGCCCCGGCCGACAATGCTGCGAAACCCAATCGCCGGATAAAAACGACCGCACCCGCCAGCGCATCCGTGGAGGCCGTGGCCGCCTCCATGCCGGCCAAGCTGGCGCTGCAAAATGACGACTCCGGCATCGTCACGCTCACCGCCGCCGCCGCGACCACCCACGGCGATCTCACCTACCGCGCGGATCAGAACAAGATCGGCCGCTGGTCCAGCGAGCAAGATTGGCTCAGTTGGGAGTTCGAGATCCGCCGGCCCGGCAGATTCACCGTTGAAGCCAACATCGGCCACACCGAAGACGGCAGCATCTATGAAATCATCGTCGGCGATCAAAAAATCCGGAGCACGGTCTCCGCCTCCGGCAGCCATCAAAAGCAAAAGGCGCAGATCGCCGGCTCCCTCACCTTCAGCCAGCCGGGCCGCTACACGCTATCACTTAAACCCGTCAGCAAAAAAGGACCCGTGGTGATGTCGCTGTGGAGCGTGAGCTTGATCCCGGTTGCAAAGTAATTTCTTCCCCATGCCTTCCCCGCGCACAGGTTCATCCCGCTCCACTTCGTTGGCTGCGGCGGCCATCCTCTCGCTGGTTAATCTGCTGCCGGGTCACGCCGCCGAGTTTCACGTCGCGACGACCGGCAACGATCGCAACGCCGGCACCGCCGCCGCGCCCTTCGCCACGGTCGAACGCGCGCAGCAAGCCGTCCGGCAGCGCGCCGCCGGCGAAGCCGCGAACGTCTGGCTCCACGGCGGCGTCTATCGATTGGAGCGTTCGCTTCAATTTACCGCGGCCGACAGCGGCACACCGGGAGCGCCGGTGGTCTTCGCCGCCATCGCAGGCGAAACCGTGGAGCTCAGTGGCGCCCGCGAGCTCGCCTTAACGTGGACGCAAGGCGCGGCGGGCCGCTGGCAGGCGAAGATTCCCGCCGGCCTGGAGTTCGACCAGTTGTTCGCCGACGGCGCGAAGCAGATCCGCGCGCGTTACCCGAACTTCGACCCCGGCGAAGGATTTTTCGGCGGCTACGCGCGCGACGCCACCGAGCCCGCGCGACTCGCGCGCTACGCCGATCCGGTCGGGATGTTTGTGCACGGGCACCACGGTTTGGGTTGGGGCAGTCTGCATTTTCAAATCCGCCAAAAGTCTCCCGACGGCCGCTACACGTTCGAAGCCGGAAAAGACGCACGCGTCGCCGGTGGCTGGCAGAACAAGGGCCGCGCCATCATCGCCGAGGCGCCGTTCGATCCCGAAAAACGATTCGTCGAAAACGTGCTCGAGGAACTCGACGCCCCGAAGGAGTGGTTTCTCGACCGCGCCACCGGCACGCTGCATTTCATTCCGCCCGCCGGCGCCGATCCGCGCCAGCTTCGTTTTGAAGTCGTCGTGCTCAAACAGCTCGTCGAATTGCGCGGCACAGCCGAGCAACCCGTGCGGCACCTGATCTTGCGCGGCCTCACCTTTCGCCGTGCGGGCTATACCTTCATGCAGACCGATTCCGTCCCGAGCGGCGGCGACTGGCGCATCTACCGCGGGGCCGCGATTCTGCTGGCCGGCACGGAGTCATGCGCGATTGAGCAGTGCCGCTTCGACGGCATCGGCGGCAACGGCGTCTTCGTGCAGGACTACAATCGCGGCGTTGAAATCTCCGGCTGCGAATTTTTCCGCATCGGCGCCAGCGCGGTGTTGTTCGAGGGCAGCGACTCGGCCGTACGCTCGCGCTGGGCCCACTCGTGGGGCTGGCCCGCCGCGGAGGTCGGGCCGACGCCGCAGGTGAACGGCAAGCCTTTCGATCAACGCTTCGTCGCCCTTCTCCCGCCCGCGATGCTCGACGGTGCCATCGCCGATCCGCATCTCGATCTCCAGCCCGGGCCGAAGAACCAGAATTTTCCGGATCGCTGCGCCGTGCGTGATTGCCTGATGACGGAGATTGGCACGGTGGAAAAACAAATCGCCGGTGTCTTCATCGCCAAGTCGCGCGGTATCGTGCTCCGCCATCTGACGATCCACGACGTGCCTCGCGCCGCCATCAACATCAACGACAACATGTGGGGTGGCCACGTCGTCGAGTGGTGCGACGTCTTCAACACCTGCCTCGAAAGCCGCGAGCACGGCGCGTTCAACAGTTGGGGGCGCGACCGCCACTGGATGCGCATGAAGGGCGACGCCACGCCCGCCCAGTTCGCCCGCATGCGCGACCTGGCGAGGCTCGATGCTGTCGACATCACGACGCTGCGCTACAACCGCCTCCAATGCGCCAACGGCTACGACATCGATCTCGACGACGGCTCGACCCACTACCTGATCGAGAACAACCTGTGTCTCCAAGGCGGCATCAAGTTGCGCGAAGGATTCTTCCGCACGGTGCGCAACAACATCTCGCCGCTCTTCAGCCCGCACGTCTGGTTTCCCGACAGCCGCGATGTCGTCACGAACAACCTCCTCGTGGGCAAAAATGCCTACGATCCGCGCGGGATGACGATGGACCGCGCGAAGGAGGCCACGTTTGATTTTAATCTCTTCGCGACATTTACGGTGTCGGAGGAGCTCAGGCGGCTTGGGTTCGATCGACATTCGGTCACCGCCGATGCCCAGTTTGTCGCGCCGACCACCGGCGACTACCGCGCGCAGCCCGGCTCGCCCGCCGAGAAAATCGGTTTCGCCAATTTTCCGATGGACCGCTTCGGCGTCGTCTCGCCGTCACTCAAGGCACGCGCAAAATCATGGTCGGGCCTAGGTCGCGCGTTCGGCGCCACCGGCGAACCCGCGTCCGCCGCCCCGCTCCATCAATGGCTCGGCGCCACGCTGCGCGATCTGGTGAACCGTGGCCGCGAGTCGACCGTCGTCAGCAATATGGAGCTCTCCGATGACCACGGTATTCTCATCAAGGCGGTCGCCCCGGAATCCCCCGCCGCCCGCGCCAAAATTCCCGCCGACGCTGTCATCGTCGCAGCCAACGACGTCAACATCACCAATCTCGCCGCGCTGTCCTCAGTCGTGCGCGAGGCCGGGGCGAATCCGATTCGACTGAAAATTCTCACCGCGACCGGCCACATCGAAGTCACGGTCACTGCGTCCGGCGACTTCCCCCGGCCTGAGCCCGACGAGGCTGCACCGACTGCGAAAAAGAAAGTCCGGGCCCGCGCCAAATAGGCCAACCCGAAAACACCCGCACGCCGGCCCGGTGACGCACCACTTTGTTTCTCGCCCCCACCACGCTCATGAAAACTACCCCCGGTTTCCCCCGTTCGCTGATTCCGTATGCGCGAAACGGCCTGGCCTTCGCGCTACTGATGCCGTTCACCCTCCCGCTCTTCGCCCAAACAAAGGCCCCAGCACCCACCTCCGAGAAGCCCGTTGAACTCTCCATCTTTGAAGTCTCGGCCGACCGCGATGTCGGCTATCGCTCCGCTGCCACGAACGCCGGCTCCCGCACCGGCGAAGACTTGAAGAACGTGCCCATGGCCGTTTCGGTGCTGAACGCGGAATTTCTTCAGGACGTCGACGCCACCGACATCGCCGATGCCGCGCGTTTCTCGACCGGCGGTCGTTCCCAGCCAACCGGCGATCTTGATCAGTATGCGTTCCAGTTTCGCGGTTTTCGCTCGCAGTATCAGACCCGCAATCTGTTCGTGTGGCAGGCCCCGACCGACACCTACAATGTCGAGCGCATCGATATCGCACGCGGCCCCAACGCCCTCCTTTTCGGCGACTCCGAGCCGGGCGGCGTCGCGAACTTCAACACCAAGCAGGCGCACTTCAAGCCCGCTGACCAAGTGACATTTCGCGCCGGCTCGTGGGACCAGTATCGAGCCTCGGTCGATCTCAACCGCGCCGTGACGCGTGACTGGGCCGTGCGAGCCGCCCTCGTCTACGATACGCGCAAAAACTTTCAGCACTGGGAAAGCAGTGAGCGGCGCGGACTCTATCTCGCGAGCACCTACCGCCTCGGGGCCGCCACCACGCTGCGTCTGAACGGCGAACTCGGGCGCCACGAACGCAATCCCGCGCTCTCGCTTCCCTTGGACAGTTTCTCCGCGTGGAACGGCAGCTCTGCCTTTACGTTCAACGCCGCCACTGGCCCGACTGGCACGGGCCGGCTCAGCACCGGCACCGGCACAGATTTCTGGGTCTGGGATCCGCTCGCGCGCACGTTTCGCAATTGGCGCGGCTTCGGCCAGTCCAACGGCTCGGCCCAGAGCCCGGCCCGTCCGGTTCAAGATCCGGCGATCATGTCCCGCGGTGCGCAATTCACCGGCCCGGACAAGGAACTGAACACCGATTTTCACACGGTCGGCGGATCCGCCGAACACCGCTTCGGCCAAAGCCTCACGATGCTCGCCTCGTTCAACGTGCAAAACGTCACCGAATTCTCGCTCACTCCCGCCAACAGCGTGCTGCGGCGCGATCCCAACGCCACGCTCCCCGGCGGCGCGCCGAATCCATTTTTTAAGGACTACTATGCGGACTACCAGTGGCGCTCCGTCCGCGACCACAATTTGATCTACGATGGCCGCATCGACGCCGTGCTCGGCTGGAAGCCGGCTAAATGGATGTCACAGCGGTTCTACGCCACCGTCGGCGCGCGGCGCGGCCAAAACAACAGCGCCACGAACAACGAAGTGCGGATCAATAATCCCGTTTCCGCCGACTTCAACTCCGCCACCAACGCCGTCCGCCGGCGCGTCTACGTTTCCCCCGGAGACACCGCGCAGAACACCGGCTTCTTGGGCCCCGTCGCCGATACCGCCTCCGGCGTGACGACCGCCATGATGCCCACCGGCGGCAAGTCGCGCGTGTGGACAAGTCTGAATTCCGTGGGCCTCTCGGCGGCCGGCACGTATTGGGACGACCTCTTCCGCACGTCACTCGGCCTGCGCTACGACTACGCCGACAACGACGTCCAAACGGGCGCCCGCGTCGCGGCCACCGGGTTGATCGACTACACCGTGCCGCGCGCCAATCTCTACCAGTTGAAGCGCTACTCGCCCACAATTGGAGGAGTGTTTAATCCCTTCGCACCGCTCACGCTTTTCGGCAACTACGCCAAGACCTTCCGCGCCGACACCGCCACAGGCCGGAATCTTCTCGGCGAATCCACCACCGTCCGCCTCGGCGAGGGCCTCGAGGGTGGCGGGCGCGTCGAGTTGCTGCAGGGGCGGTTGTTCGCCTCGGCCAGCATCTACGACATTACCCAGACCGGTCAGAACAAGAGCGTCGCTCCGACGGTGAACGCCATCAACGCCATCTGGGGCGATCCCGTCATCAATGCGAAGGATCCCACCTCTGCGCGCAACGCCACCACCGGCGGCACCAACGAAAGCCAGACCCTCCACGCCACCGGCTACGAGCTCGAGGTCTGGACCAATCTCACCCCGTCTTGGACCCTGCTCGCCGGCTACGGCAACAATGACAATAAGGTCGGCGAAACCGACGTCGCCACACTTGGCTACCTCAAGACCTACCTCCCTCAATGGCAGCGCCTCGCCGCCGCCGACCCTGCGGTCGCCACGTCGATCAATCCGCAGCTGACGATCATCAACGACTACATCCGCGATGCCGTGGTCGGCGCCGCGCGCGGCCGGTCCTACAAGCACAACGCAAACTTCTTCACCCGCTACACATTTCGTGAAGGACCGCTCAAAGGACTGCTCGTCGGCGGCGGGATGTCCTATCGCAGCGGCTCAGTGCTCAACAGCAGCATCCAAAACGGCGTGCCGATCAATCTGTTTGGTTCCAGCAAACTCGAATGGGAGGGCCTGCTTGGCTACAGCTATCGTCTCGGTTCGAAAATCCGCGCCCGCACCCAGCTCAATATCCGCAATCTCTTCGACAAGGAATATTACGACGAAGTGAACTTCGCCGCCACCCGCTACGCCGCCCCGCGCTCCTTTAGCCTGACCACGACCCTCTCCTTTTGATAAATCCCCGGAAGCACCGTCACGATTCCGTCCCAACTTCGGTTCGCCCACGGTGCCCGCTCGCGACGCTGGCCACTCCATCCACCGGCCACCCTGCGAACGGAACCTTGGGCTCATCTTTCCGAAAGCGATGCGCCGGCACGCTGCACTTAAGCGTTTAAGCATCCGAGCCCTTGCCAGCACCCGCCTTGCTCGCATTAATACATTTCACCGGCTTCCCCAACCTCCGATGCGCACCCCACCCATGAAAACCCTCCGTTCGTCAGCCCGTATGCGCCCGCTCTTCACGGCGCTCCTCGTCGGCAC
Source organism: Opitutus sp. GAS368 (assembly GCA_945882935.1). Lineage (GTDB taxonomy): Bacteria > Verrucomicrobiota > Verrucomicrobiia > Opitutales > Opitutaceae > Tous-C4FEB. The sequence goes on along the minus strand of CAMCWW010000095.1, from coordinate 7,412 downwards.
CGTTGCCAGCTTCGCGCAAACCCCTGCTCCCGCTCCGGCCATGCCGGCCGCTAACGAGACGATTCTCCTGAATCCATTCGATGTCACCGCCGGCAGCACCAAGGGCTACATGGCGACCAACACCATCTCCGGCACCGCGATGAACACGCCGCTTAAGGAGGTCCCGATGACCATCAACGTCATCACCGCCGAGCTGCTCGCCGACATGGTCCCGGCCGATCTGACCGCCGCGCTGACGTTTAACGCCTCGATCACCCAGACCAACCGCGTCCCCGTCTCCAATCGCGGCGATATCTTTTCGATTCGCGGCTTCCGCAATCGCAACGTCCTCATCGACGGCGTCACCGGCGGTGACTACATCCCGCCCCAAATGATCGACCGCATTGAGGTCGTGAAAGGCCCCAACACTCTTTACGGCCAGTCCGATCCCGGCGGCTTGGTAAACATTATCACCAAACGCCCCCGCGGCCGCGAACATCTCAACCTGAACCTGCGCTCCGGTAACCACGGTCGGATCGCCGCCGAGTTCGACGCCAACCAGCCGGCGTTGGACGGCAAACTCGGCGTGCGGGTGCTCGGAGCCCACACGGAGACCGACGGCTACCGGATCGTCGACGGCAACAAGTCGAACTTCCTTGGCCTCGCCAGTGACTTTCGCCTCGGGAAAAATACCACGCTGGTGCTGCACGGCAGCGGCTCGAAGACCGAGGGTATCCCGAGCCAGCGCTCCACTTATTCTTTCGAGATCATTCCCACCGACCTAAACCGGGACGGGAAGATCGACGCCACCAACGTCAACGGCGTCGTCGAGAGCTCCACCCGCTACAATAACACCTTCCTCCCGCGCAACTACACCAGCGCCACCGCGGGCACGCGCTATGAACAGGAAAACCGTTTCCTTCAGCTCGGCGTGCGCCACGTCTTCAACTCGCGCATCAATATGCAATACATGGCGGTGCGCACCACGCAGGAGCTCAACGACAGCTTCCGCGAATACAACACGTTCACCGCCGGATCGTCCGACGCCAACCATTCGGCCGACTACAATTTCAGCCGGACCGATGCGCATACCCTCAACAGCTTGCTCAATTTCCCCACGGGTCCGCTCACCCATCGCATTTTGGTCGGCGGCCGTTACACCCACGATTTCAATCGCAACAACACCTACACTCTCCGCGCGCTCGGAACCGCCCCCGAGCGTGCCGTCCTCGCGGGCCTGATTGCCGGCGGCCGGCCCATCCGGCTCTTCCTCACCAAGGCGGACGTGCTCTCCGGCGTGAAATACTGGCTCGACGATGTCCCCAGCCGCACCGAGCTCCGCACCATCGGCACCCGCACCGGCACCAATGACTACGGCGAGACCCGCGTCGGTTCCGTTTACGCGACCGACAATGTGTCGCTGTTCGACAATCGCCTTAAGTTGCTCGGCGGCGTGCGCTACATCCGCATCCGCGGCCAGTCCACTAACACCGCAGGCGTGAAGACCGGCGTATTCAACGATCAGAGCAAGACCAGCTTTCAAGCTGGCAGCGTGTTCGACCTCACCAAACAAATTTCAGTTTTCGGCAACATTGCGACCGCCTTCAACCCCAATGGTTTCGACGCCCTCTCTGGCACGTTTTACAGCCCCGAGTTGTCGCGGGCTTACGAGGGCGGCTTCAAGTTCGACGATCTGTGGGAAGGTCGCATCGGCGGCTCGGTCTCACTCTTCAACATCCGAAAGAAAAATGTCGTCCGCTCCGATTTCAACCCGATCCTCTTCCGCAGCGACACCGAGATCTCCGACGACGAAAGCAAAGGCTGGGAGGCCGAGCTGTTTTTTAATCCGATCAAAAACTGGCAGTCCATCATCAGCTACAGCCACATCGAAGCAAAAGTCGTCGTCAGCCGGACGCTCGCGAAAAATCTCCGCCTTGAGGGCGCCGCGCCGAACAAGCTCACCTTTTGGAATAGCTACGGTTTCAACGAAGGCCCGCTGAAGGGCCTGCGCTTGGGCGGCGGCTTCATCGTGGCGCGCGGGCCGATCCAGCAGTTTGGCACGAGCAACAACCAGCTCGTCGTGGAGAACGGCTACACCGTCATCAACCTCTTCGCCCGCTACAGCACCAAGCTCGCCGGTCGTGCCGTTTCATTCGGCGTCAATGTCGACAACCTCAACGACGTCTTCTTCATCCGCAGCCGCGCCGCGACCAACGATCCGCGGCAGATCACCTTCTCGACGTCGGTCGAGTTCTGATCGCCATATTTTTTCTCAAGCCGGTCACGCTCACGGCGTTTTCCCCATGGGCTTCCTCCGCACACTACTCCTCGCCGGTCTCCTGCTCCCGCTGAGCGCATTCGCCGCTGCGCCCGAGCCGCGCCCCAACATCGTCTTGATCCTTGCCGACGATCTAGGCATCGACTGGCTCGGCTGCTACGGCTCGTCCCATCCAACGCCGAACGTCGATCGCCTCGCCGCGAGCGGGGTGCGCTTCGAAACCGCGTGGACCTCCCCAATCTGCACGCCCACGCGCGTGATGATGCTCACCGGCCAATACCCCGGCCGCACCGGCTGGACCGAGCATTACGACGTGCCGCGCTGGGGCGGTGCCGGCCTCATACCCGAGAAATTTTCGACGTGGCCGCAGCAGTTGCGCCGGGCCGGTTATGCCACCGCCATCGCCGGCAAGTGGCAGATCAACGATCTTCGGCCGGAGCCCGACATCCTTGCCCGCCACGGCTTCCAACGACACTGTATGTGGCCCGGTGTCGAAGAGGGCAACCCGCCCTCGGCACGCCGCTATTGGGACGCCTTTCTCCAAACAGACGGTAAGCGTAAAATCCACGCTGACGAATACGGACCCGACGTGACGCAGCGCTTCGCCCTCGAATTCATCCGCGAGCACAAGTCCCGGCCGTTTCTGCTCTATTATCCGATGATCGCCGTGCACGCGCCCAACGAGCCCACTCCGCTCAATCGCGCCAATCCGCCCAAGGGCGAAGCCGCCCTCTACGCCGGCTCGGTCACTTACATGGATCGGCAGGTCGGAGAGCTCCTCGACGAACTCGACCGCCTCGGTCTCGCCGAAAACACCGCGGTGATTTTCGCCGGCGACAACGGCTCCTCCACCGGCGGCACCCACGCCGGTCGCGCCGTCTCCTCCGGAAAAGGCCGCACCATCGAGCGCGGCGTCCACGTGCCGCTCATCGTGCGCCTGCCCGGAGTCAACGGCGGCCGCTCGACCCGCGCCCTCGCGGATTTTTCGGATATTTTTCCTACCATCCTCGATCTCGCCGGTCTGCCTCACATCGCGGGTGACGGCCACTCTTGGGTTCCGCTCCTGCGGGATGCTCCCGGATACGCCCCCCGCGAGTGGATCTACGCGCAACGCGACACTTCCCGCACGGTGCGCGATCAGCGCTTCAAACTGGATTCGGAGGGCGGGTTCTTCGAAATCGCCCTCGACCCCGACCAGAAGAATCGCCTTTCCCCGACGCGTGATCCCGCCACCGCCGCCGTCCACCGCGCACTTTCTACCGCGCTCGCTTCCATCCCGGCCCAAGCCGCGACCCCACCCTTCCCCGATTACACGCCCACCCGCATGCGCAAGTTTGTCGAGCCCGTGAAACCCTGAGCAACTACTTCCCATGCGCCTTAGCCCGACTCCCCTCATTCTCGCCCTGCTGCTCGCCTTCCCCGCCGCCTTCGCCGCGAACGCCACTCCGCCCAACATCCTCTTCATCTTCGCCGACGACCAGCGCGCCGACACCATCGCTGCCCTCGGCAATACGCATATCCAAACACCGAATCTCGACCGTCTCGTGCGCCGCGGCGTCTCCTTCAACCGCGCCTACATGATGGGCGGCATGAATGCCGCGACCTGCGTCCCTTCGCGCGCGATGCTGCTTTCCGGTCGCTCCCTGTTTCATATCGACCAAGCCCTCACCCGCGACGAGACGTGGCCCGCCGCCTTCGGCCGCGCCGGCTACACCACCTTCATCAGCGGCAAATGGCACAATACTCCCGCCGCCGTCCCACTGAGTTTCCAGCGCGCCCGCCAACTGTTCACCGGCGGCATGACCAACCCCCTCAAAGCCCCTCTCGCCGATTTGGAAAACGGTAAAATGGGCCCAACCAAGGTCAGCCCGAAACACGCCTGCGAGGTATTCGCCGACGAAACCATCGCGTTTCTAAAGGAAAAACACACCGCACCGTTCTTCGCCTACCTCGCCTTCGACGGCCCCCACGATCCCCATATTGTGCCCGATGACTACCCGGTTCGCTACGACCCTGAAAAGATTCCGCTCCCCGCCAATTTTCTCGCCCAACATCCGTTCGACAACGGCGAGATGACCATCCGCGACGAGCTGCTGCTCCCGTGGCCGCGCACGTCCGCCGACATCCGCGCGATGCTCGCCGACTACTACCGCTACATTTCTTACCTCGATCTGCTGATCGGTCGCGTGCTCGACACGCTCGACGCTTCGCCCCACGCGAAAAACACCTTCGTCGTTTTCGCCGCGGACTCCGGAGTCGCCCGCGGCAGCCACGGGCTCATCGGCAAACAAAACCTCTACGAACACTCAATGCGCGTCCCACTCGTCGTCGCCGGACCCGGCATTCCCGCAAACCAGCGCACCGACGCGATGTGCTACCTCTTCGACGTGCTGCCTACGCTCGGCGCGCTCAGCGGCGTCACCGGCCCCAAAACCAGCGAAGGCCTCGACCTCAGTGCCACGCTACGCAATCCGACCACGCCCGCCCGCACGTCGCTGATGTTCGCCTACCAAAAAGTCCAACGCAGCCTCCGCGACGAGCGCTACAAACTCATCCGCTACCCGCAGGTCGACCGCACGCAGCTCTTCGACCTCGTCGCCGATCCCGATGAGCGCACCGACCTCTCCGCCCGTCCCGAGCATGCAGCTCGCATCAACGCGATGACGGCCGCTCTCGCCGCCGAGATGAAACGCGTCGACGATCCCGCGGAGCTCACCGTCGCATTCCCCCGCCCGGCAACGTGGTCGCCGCCACCTGCGCGCGTGAAGAAATAGCCCGAGCGAACGCCGCCCAAGGACTTTGCGGCGCGCGAGGGTGAAGTTTTAGCTTCGGCTCAAGCCTCCAACGTGTCCTGCTACTTCCCGTCATCCCGCCGGGAGCGGCGGCCCGTGGCACTAGCCCGAACTCAAATCACCTCCCCATGAATCTGCCTACCTTGTTCCGCGTCGCCGCCGTTTCCATGTTGTTTACGGCCGCCGGCGCCGCCCTCGCGGCCACACCTGCCCGCCCCGCCCCGCCCAACATTCTCTTCATCGCGGTCGACGATTTAAACGACTGGATCGGGCCGTTGCGCGGCCACCCACAGGTCAAAACGCCGCACCTTGATCGCCTCGCCCAACGCGGCATCACGTTCACCAACGCCCACTGCGCCGCGCCGCTTTGCAACCCGTCCCGCGCGGCGGTCTTCAGTGGGCTCCAACCGTTTCAAACCGGCGTGCTCGCCAACGACGAAAAGACGATCCGCTCAGCGCGCCCCGATCTCGTCTTGCTCCCCCGGCACTTTCAGGAAGCCGGCTACCGCACCTTCGGCACCGGCAAACTCCTGCACCAAAAAGGCACCGGCCTCTGCGAAACGGAGTTCTACCCCGAACAGCGCTGGAGTCCCTTCGCGCCCGCTGCGACCAACTACACCGCTGAGGAACTGCCCTCAAAAGGCTCCGCCAACCCGCAGCACCACACCGTTCTCAAGGGTCGGCCCGTTGTCCTCCCGCTCAACCGCATGCCCAGCGATCGTGCCGCCGCTTCCCCCGGCGGAGAATCCTTCGACTGGGGTCCGCTCGACGTGGACGACGCCGACATGGGCGACGGCCAAATCGCCGACTGGGCCGTGCAGCAAATCCGCACCCAAGCGAAAACACCCGCGCAGCCTTGGTTGCTCGCCGTCGGTTTTTATCGTCCGCATATCCCGCTCTTCGCTCCGAGAAAATATTTCGATCTCTACGCCGGCCTCGACATCCAACTCCCTCCCACCAAGGCCGACGACCTCGCTGACCTGAGTAACACCGGTCGCAAGTGGGCCCGCGATCCCGTCACCGCCGGCTCCCACGCGTCCGTCGTGAAACACGGCCAATGGAAAGCCGCCGTCACCGCCTACCTCGCGTGCGTCTCGTTCATCGACGCCCAGGTCGGCAAACTCCTCGACGCCCTCGACGCGAGCCCCGCCGCGGCCAACACCGTGATCGTTTTCTGGGGCGACCACGGCTGGCACCTCGGCGAAAAAGAACACTGGGGGAAATGGACCGGCTGGCAGCGCTCCACCCGCGTGCCGTTGCTGATCGCACCGCCGAGGAGCGGCTCGACCGCGAATTTTCCCCGCGGGGCAACCTGCGCCGATGCCGTCGGCCTGATCGATCTCTACCCCACGTTGATCGACCTGTCCAGCATCGCAGCCCGCCTCGGTCTCGCCGGTGCATCACTCGTGCCGTTGCTGAAAAACCCGGAGACCACCTCCGACCGCCATATTCTGACCAGTTTCGGCGTCGGCAATTTTTCCGTCACCGGCGCCCACTGGCGCTACCTCCGTTACGCCGACGGCAGCGAGGAACTCTACGACTCCGTCAACGACCCGCACGAATGGACCAACCTCGCCGGCCGCCCGGATGTACGTGCGATCCAGCAAATGATGGCGGCCAAGATTCCGGTCCTTCCCGCCAGCCCGCCGGATGCTTCCGCTCCACCCGCCAAATCCAGCCGCAAGAAAAAGAACGCCTCGCCCTGAGCTCGGCTTTCCTCACACCGATTTTTTTCGCCCTCCGCTTCCCACCCCACCTCCCCTCGCATGAAGGCCCGCCTTCTTCTCTCCCTCTCTCTTTCCCTCCTTCTCTCCTTCTCCGCTACGGCTGCCACCGCGGCCCTCGCCACCGTCGACGTGAAACCGGACCGGCTGACGACCTACAAAACCGCAAACGGCGTCGAACTAAAATTGCACGTCTTCGAGCCGATGGGCCTCCAGCCGTCGGACCGACGGCCCGCCATCGTCTTCTTTTTCGGCGGCGGCTGGAACAGCGGAGAGGCGAAGCAATTTTATCAGCAGGCCCGGGCCCTCGCCGGTCAGGGAATAGTCGCCTTTTCCGCCGACTATCGGGTGAAGAGCCGCAACCAAACCACCCCCTTTGAGTGCGTGCTCGACGGCAAGTCGGCGATCCGCTGGGTGCGCCAGCACGCCGCCGCACTGGGCGTCGATCCCGAGCGCATCGCCGCGGCCGGCGGTTCGGCCGGGGGCCACGTCGCCGCCAGCGTTGGCTTGGGACTTGGTGGCGAGGAACCGGCCGAAAACGCACAAATCAGCTCCGTGCCCAACGCCCTGATTCTCTTCAACCCCGTGCTCGACACCACGGAGCAAGGTTACGGCGCGAAGAACTTCAAGCCCGACCAA
>CAMCWW010000094.1:0-15269 GCA_945882935.1 Opitutus sp. GAS368 | reverse complement strand
TCCCCCGCCCACCCCTTCGTGTCGAAAAGAATTCCGGTTTCAGGCCGGCGGTCTTCCACCGGACTTTTTGATCTCCGCCCGCCCGTCGTTCCTTGGCTCCGCCTGAAATCTTCGCCAAACGAACGGCGCGACCAGTTGCCCCCAAAAGGTGGCCGGCATCGCCTCGCGAATCCCGATCGCGGCCGGCGGTCGGCGTCGCGTATCGTCGAAGTAGGTGCCAAAAATCAGGTCCCAGAGCACGAGGTTTTCCCCGTAGTTTTTGTTTCCCTCCCGCAGATCCATGCTGTGGTGCCAACGGTGCAAGCCGGGGGTATTGAAGACATAATTCAGCCACCCGAACTGCATCCGCACGTTGCAATGCGTGAGGATGCCGATGAAAGCCGTGATCGCACTCACCCAAATAATGATGTCGCCCGGAGCCCCGGCGAACACGAGTAACGGCGTCGCACAGACCATGCTCTTGAGCGTGTCCACGAAGTGAAATCTGCCCGTGTTGAAGAACCAGAGTTTCTTCGAACTGTGATGCACCGCGTGAAACCGCCAAAGCGGCAGCCACTCGTGGGCGAGGCGATGGGCCCAATAGAGCCCGAATTCCACGAGGATCAAGCCCAGTCCCACCTGCACAAAAACCGGCGCGCCTGCCGGCCACCACGCGCTGCCGTCGCGCGCGCCCAGTTGTTGCACGATGCCGAAATTCGTCAGCGCCACGACGGTCACCTGCACCGCGATCTTCGTGAACAGCGTATGGGCCAAGTCGGGCCCGACCTGCCCATCCGGCTCCAGCCACTCGGTCTCATGCGGACGTCGCCGCTCCAGCCAAAAGAGCGCGGCGGCGAGCAGCAAATAGACGATGTTGAACGCCAACGGGCCCCGGCCGTGCGCTAGGCCCCAAGCCAGTCCCGTGCACGCGCCCGCCATCAAAGCGGGCCAAAGCCCGAAGTCCACGAGCGCGCCCAGTGTTTTGGAGCCCGGTTTAGCGGCGGCCGACATAGATCAAATACGCCCATACGCCGCCATACGCGTTGCGGAGTTCGTCAATTGCCGGGGTGAAAGTCCGCCGCAAGATCGGCCGGAGCTGACCGTCCATCCGCACGTGGTTGACCCCCATCCAGCGCGCAAACCCGCGCACCCGCGTCGCGTGAAAATCTACCAGCGCAAACCGCCCGCCGGGCACCAAGTCGCGCTCCGCCGCAGCGATCGCGGCCTCGAATCCCGGATTGAACATCGAGAGCGCATACGAGCACAGCACGAGGTCGAAGCCCGCCGTCGCCCCCAACGGCGCGTGGTAAGCCTGCTGAATCAACCGCACCCGCGGGCCGTAGGGCGCGGCCTTGCGCGCCGCCACCGCCAACATCGCCGCCGAAAGGTCCACGCCGGTAATCTCCGCCTGCGGAAACCGCCGCGCGAGCGAGACCACGTTGCGCCCGGTGCCGCAGCCTATTTCCAAAATCCGCTTCGGCGCCGGCCCCCCGACCGCGACCCGGTGCAGCACCGCTTCGCGACCAAACAAAAAACTCCACCGCGTCGCGTCGTAGATCCGCGCGTGCCAGCGATAGTAGCCCTCGATCCCGGCGCGATCCGACTTCGACGGTGACGGTGGGGCTTCAGGTAGAGTCATCGAGCGGGGGCGGCGCAAGGCTCAGATCACTTCGGCAAAGTGCAGGCTGCCGTAGGTGCCGACCCGATCCGTCAGATGCATCGGCGCGGTCTTCTCGGCAAAGAACCGCAACCGGCCCCGCACGTTTTCGGGTACAAAACTCAGATCGAGCCCGGCCGAACGCAGCAGAATCCGCGTGCCCGGCCGACTGTTGGCAAAAATTAACTCCCACTCTGCCGCCAACGCTTCCGGCGCATGCCAGGCGAGCCAATCCTGGTGGTCCAGCAGGACAAAGTGGGAATACACGCCGGGGTTATCCTTGAGGAACTGCGACACGGTGCAGGTGTGCGTTCGAACGCGATTCGCTCGCGCGGCGAGAGTTTCAAGATTCTCTTCGCGCAAATAATTCGGGCAACACGACAGAGTGTAGGAGCCCATCATATAGACGCGCCAAAAGTAATTCTCCCGTGCGGGCAACTCGGACATCACGTGCCGCAGCTTGTCCTTCACATACGCCGAAATACCGCCCGGGTAGTGATCCTCGATCAGCTTAATCTGCGGCGCCGGCACCCCTAGCAACGTCATGATCATGCGCTGCCGGATGAGCCAGTGACTGAGCTTCCCCCAGATTTTCGGCTCGAGCAGCGAGTAGACCCGCGCCTGCTGCGCCAACGTATCGGCGTCGAGCAGGCAGAGCGCGTGATTCTTGATATTCGGCTTGGCCCGAAAAAGTGCACCGCCCAACAACCACGCCGCCATGCCGGCGGCCCCGTGGTAGTAGAACGATTTCTTCAAGCTGCTCGGATCGAAGAAAGAGATTTTGTCGTCCCAAAACTCCTGCGCCGACTCCGGCAACCCGGATCGCATCGAGCGATAGACGGCCTTGTAGCGCTCGTGCGAACCGATGCCGAAAAACTCGAACAGATCCCCAAAGTCACCGCGCCGAATCAGCGCGAGCTTGAGCTCGAGTACGGCGTTTTGGCGGTAGTTGACGTCGACCGCATGGATCTCGGCTGGCCCGTCGAGCAAGTAGTCGAGGGCGTTGCACCCGGCGCTGGTGATCATGACGACCCGGCTCTTGGCGTTGAGCCGCATGAGTTCGCGGTCGATGCGCGGGTCTTCCCAGCAGGCATTGTAGATCAGTTGCCCGCCGTGGACGTGGTGAAAGACCAAGTCATGCGTGGCTTTGAGGAAACGGCGTGCGGGCGACGGACGAGTTCCAGCGGTCATCAGCGCGAGCAATCCACGCGATCTAGCCAAGCTCAAGGCCAAGCCCCGTGCGCGCCAACAATGTCACACGTTCGACACATTCTTCATCGTGCCCGGCGGGAACGTTAATCGGTGGGACCGATTGCGGCACGGGTAAAATCTTGGCGTCGGCGACGAGGTTTCCTCCCGAAGCAGGAACCTAGCCTCCGCCCAAACCAACCGTTCAGCCGCCCGAGTTGCCCAACGCATCGCGCCGCGAGCCAAGAACCATCGACCGATAACGAGAGCCGTCAAAACCACGGCGAAGGCGACCATCGCTTTGATTTTTTCAAACCGATCCACCTCCAGCCACGTATTACCGTGGCGCCGGCGCGGTGCATTCACCGCGGGCGACGGCAGCTTTTGCCCTTTCTCGCCCGCGCAGCTCGACCAGAATCATTCAGCGGCTTCGACTCGTTTCCGATCGCGCAGCCTTTTTTATTCGGCAAATCGCAGGATAAACTTATAACGCGGAATCGCTCGGATGTGAAACTGGGCCGTCTCGAGGCTTCCGTTTCGTTTCTTCGGAAAAAAGCGGGTTCGCCGTGCAAAACAGTCGTCGCAGAGAACGCCATGTCCTTTCTTACTCGGACCAAAAATGCGTCCCGTTCACCTTTCACGAGCCTGCCCTATCCAAACCCGGAAATCTGGGTTTGCTCTAACGCGGCTTGCCCTACTCGCCCTGTTTTTCCCGCACGGGATCACACTCCAAAGCGCTGAAAACCACTCCGCCCCAGCTTCCATCCTTGCGGTCTCAGGCACCGTTTCGGCTACGCCCGGAAGCTTGGCGGAGCCGGTCACGGGTGATCGCCCCAGGGTCGCGGCCGATCCACAACGGCTGGACCGCGTCATCGTGACCGCCGCTCGGACCCGGCAAGCTCTCGACCGCGTCGCATTTTCCGCCCGGCTGATTGACGGCGCTGACCTTCGCTCGGCCCCCACCGTCACCCTCGACGGCGCCCTCCGCGCGATCCCCGGTTTCAGTCTCTTCCGCCGCAGCGACAGCCTTGCCGCCAATCCCACCGCGCAAGGCGTTTCCCTTCGCGGGCTCGGCCCCAGCGGGGCCAGCCGCTCGCTCGTCCTCCTCGATGGTGTTCCGCTCAACGACCCGTTCGGCGGCTGGGTGCTCTGGAGCCAGCTCCCAAGGGAATCTCTCGCCCGCGTCGAAGTAATCCGTGGCGGCGGTGCCACCGCCTGGGGCAACGCCGCGCTCGGTGGGGTCGTGCAGTTGATCACCATTCCCGTGAGCGGCCGTAGCGCCCGTGCCAGCGCCAGCGCCGGCTCCTACCAGACCCGCAGCTTCGAGTTCAGCGCCACCCAACCCGCCGGCAAAGGCGCCGTGCAACTCCTCGGCCGCGCGTTCTCCACCGCTGGGTTTACCCTCGTCGCCCCGGCACGGCGTGGTCCGATCGATTTGCCGGCCGCCAGCGACCACCGCTGGCTTGCCGCCCGTTGGCGCACCCCGTTAAACGACCACCTCGAAGTCACCGTCACCGCCCGGAGCTTCGACGAAACCCGCCACAACGGCACCCCCTACCAAACCAACCGCTCTCGCTCCGATTTCGCCTCCGTCGTCCTCGCGGCGGAGCCCAGCAAAAAAATTTCCTGGAACGGCACTGCTTACGTCCAAAGCGGCCGATTTGCTTCGACGTTCAGCGCCGTCAATGCCGCCCGCACCGCCGAGACGCCCGCCAGCGACCAGTTTGCCGTGCCCGCCACCGCCGCCGGGGCCGCTTGGTCCGGAACTCTGGCTCATGCCGCCGGCGCCCGCACGTCCTTCGGCGTCGATGCCCGCGCGGTCCGCGGCGAGACCCGGGAGAATTTTACGTTCACCAACGGTGCCTTCACGCGCCAACGCTTCGCCGGCGGCACCCAGACGTTTCTCGGCCTCTACGCGCTCCACGAGCAACCCCTCGGTTCAGATTGGACCGCGACGTTCGGCGCCCGCCTCGACGACTGGCGCGAAACCGACGGACACCGGCGCGAGTCCATCACCGCCACCGGCGCGATGGTCCGCGACGATCGTTACGCCGACCGCGACGGCCACGAATTCAGCCCCAGCGCCGGCCTGATCTGGCGCGCCCAGCCCCACCTCCGCCTCCGCGCCGCCACCCAACAAGCGTTTCGCCGCCCGACCTTAAACGAACTTTACCGGCCCTTCCGCGCCGGCTCGACGGTGACCGAAGCAAACCCCGCCCTTTCGACCGAGCGCGTGCGCAGCGCCGAAATCGGTGCCGACTGGACCCCTAGCACCGTGACGCTAGGCAGCGCCTTTTTTTGGAACGAACTGCACGATGCCGTCGGCAACGTTACGATCGCTCGCGGTCCCGGCACCTTCCCCATCGTCGGCGCCCTCCCCGTTGGTGGCCTTGGCCGCCAACGCCTCAACTTGGACCGCATCCAAGTCCGTGGAATCGAGCTTTCCGCCGGATGGCGGGCCAGCGATACGCTCCGATTCAACGCCGAGGCGCTGATCAGCGATGCCTCGGTGCTGCGCGCGACCCAAAGTCCTGCCTTGGCCGGCAAACGCATCGCCCAAGTCCCCCGCCACAGTGCCACCATCGGCGCGACGTGGCGCGTTCCCCGTGGCCTCACCCTCACCCCTCGGCTGCGCTGGATCGGGGCCCAATTCGAAGACGACGAAAACGCTCTCCGGCTCGGTGAGTTCGTGGTGGCCGACCTCGGCCTAGGCTACCCCCTCGGCCGTAACCTTGAAGTGTTTCTCAATCTCGAAAACCTCGGCAACGCCCGGATCGAAACCGGCCGAAGCGCCGACGGCGTCGTCAACACCGGCACACCCCGCCTGCTCCTCGTCGGCCTGCGCGGCGCGTGGTAGATATCGACCAAAACAAAAAAAGCCTCCCCACGCGGCGGGGGCTTTTACAAAACTAGAGCGGGCGAAGCGACTCGAACGGCTGCGCTCACTGCGGCAAGGTTCCTCGCTGTTTCCGGTGGGCAGATCGAATGTTCGGCATTTTAATGCACCCATTTTTCTGACCTACGCTTGGCCTGAAAAGGCCCGTGAAATCCAGAAAGATAGGGTCAAAAAGCTGGGGGCCCGGAGACTCTGGCACGCCTTGACGCCTCCGGGTCGCGGCACGATCCACTCGGTCGCGTGGCCGCCGCACGGTTATAATTCCTGCCGCCACCGGGCCGGTGACCTCGCCCGACTACGCGTGGAATTCCCTCGCGGCACCAGCATCCGGACCGTGCATCCGACCGCTCGTTCAGCCGAGTTCACGCCGATCAGCCGTCCTCGACGGGCGGGCTCGTCACGCGCCGCTGGGCGAGCCGCGACTCCGCCTACCGGGCCGATTCGCGCGCGAACTCCACGTCGTAAGTTTGTTGTTGTTGCGCCTGAAAATAGGTCCCTACCCATCGGTCCGTCGCCGGCACGTAGCTGAGGGCATAAAGACAACCAGGATAATTCACGTCCCGCAGTTCCGCCTTCACCTTCAAAACTGCACCTTCGTTTGAGATCTTGCACCACGCGACCTTGATCGGGTTGGGATTGAAATACGCCGCCTCCGCGCGGCCATCGGCATCAACGGCGTTGATCGCCAAAACGTAGCCCCCGTCCGTGCGCGCCCAGCGTCCTTTCGCCGGCCCGAAATCAACGCTCGCCACCGCCGGAGCCGCCGTCTCCCCGGTGGCTTTCGGCATCGGACCCGCCGCCACCGTCGGCTTCTCCGGGGTGCAGCCCGTGAGAAACAAACCGGCCGCCGCGACCCAAAGCCTAATGCGCCCTCCGAACAGAGTTCTCGCCGATCCGAAAAATTTCATCCCCACAATTCACGCTCGCGCCGCGCCCAATGCGAGCCTGGAAACGCAGGGGGGCCGCCTGTTTTTTCAACGGACCTTGGACGCTTGGCGTATATCCGTCTTCCCCCCATGCCGCGCCCTGAACGCTCTTGGGCTCAAACCGCACTCCCGCCGAAACATCGCGCTCAAATACTCCGGATTTTCAAAACCCGTCGTGGCGGCCACTTCCCCCACCGGCAGAGTCGTGCTCACCAATAGCTCCTTTACCCGCTCCATCCGCAGTTTCCGCAGGTGCGCGTGCGGCGTTGTGCCCAGCGCCGCTTTGAACCGCCGCTCCAACGCTGTCCGCGCCATCGGCACCGCGCGCAACACGTCGGATACGTTGGCCCCGCTCGCCGCCCGCTCCCGCATGAAGCGCACGACATCCGCGATCTTGACGTCGCCCACCGCCGCCACGTCCGTCGATTGCCGCGACGCCACGCCCAACGGCGCGATTTCGTGCAACACCACTCGCAGCGGTTTTCCGGTCATCGCCCGTCGGAGCAGCGCCGCCGCCTCATAGCCCGCCCGTGGCCCATTCGGAATCACACTGGAGAGCGGCGGGTCGCAGAGTTCGCACAGCAACTCGTCATTGTGCACGCCGATCACCGCCACTTCGTCCGGCACCGACAGCCCGGCCAAACGACATGCCGCCAGCACTTGCTGCCCCCGCAGGTCGAGACACGCCAAGACCCCGACCGGCCGAACCAGGGTCTTAAGCCAGCGGGCGATCTCCAACACTTCGTCATCAACGGCGCCGGACTTCGGAACAAAAATCACACACGAGCCGGCACCGCTCGTCGCCGCCGCAAACGCCTCGCCCCGCCGCCGCGCCCAGTGAAACCGCTCGTCCCCGCAGTACGCGAACCGCGGCAATCCCCGCTCGATTAGATGCTGCGCCGCCAGTTTCGCCGTTGCCTCGGCGTCGGTCGCCACCCGGGGAAACACCAGATTCGGCAAGGCTGCACTGACATCGATCACCGGCAAGCCCGTCGCCCGCAGCTCCCGGGCAATCCGGTCACTTTCAACGCGGGCGATCACCCCGTCGCCATCCCAGCCTTTCAACCACGCCGGCACTGCCGCCCCTCGACCTTGCTCCGTCAATCGAATGGACCACGGCCCGTGCTCCCGCACCCACGCGCGCACCCCGTGGAGCAGCTCCCGCGCATAGCTGTTCGAGGTCTCGATCAACAGCGCGACTTTCGGCACTTTTTTCATCGTCCCTCCGACCGGTCACTTTGCGGTCGCCGTGCCTTCGCCCGATCTTCAATCGTTGTTTTCACCCGCCAACCGTGCGCCGTCCCCCGCCGGCCTGCGACGCAAAATCTCATATTAAATGTGGATTAACTCCTCCTCTTAACCCCGGCTTCCTGTTACCCTCTCAACCGCATGTTACCCCTGTTTAAGGTCGCAATCCTCGGCGGCGATGGAATCGGCCCCGAAGTCGTGGCCGAAGGCGTCAAGGTCCTCCGCGCCGTCGAAGCCCTGCTCTCCGGCGTTCAGTTCGACCTCGTCGAACACTCCGTTGGCGCCGGCGAATTCCTCCGCCGCGGCGACCCGCTTCCCCCCTCCACGCTCGAACGTATCCGCGAGGCCGATGCCGTTCTGCTCGGAGCCATGGGCCTACCCTCCGTCCGTTGGCCAAACGGGGTCGAGATGACGCCGCAGATCGATATCCGCGAGCAGCTCGATCTGTTTAACGGCGTCCGGCCCATTCGTCTCTTCCACGAAACTCACTCGCCGCTCAAGGGCTACGGCGGCGCCGGCGGACGCGCCATCGATTTCGTCATCATCCGTGAAAACTGCGAGGGCCTCTTCTCCGAGCGCCGCACGCCCCGCCCCGCCGGGCGCGACTTTGAGACCGACACGATGACGATCACGCGCCGGGGGGCCGAGCGGGTCTGCCGCGAGGCCTTCAAACTCGCCCTCAAACGCCGGCAACACTGCACCCTCGTCGACAAGGCCAACGTCCTCCCGTCGATGGCGTTTTTCCGCAAAATCTTCGACGAAATCGCCCGCGAATTTCCCACCGTCACCACGGACCGCGTCTACGTCGACGCGATGGCCCTCTTTTTGGTGCAGCGCCCTGAATCCTTTGATGTGATGGTCACCGAAAATATGTTCGGCGACATCCTCTCCGACCTTGCCGCCGGCATCATCGGCGGCATGGGCATGGCGCCCTCCGCCGACGTCGGCGAGACTTATGGCGTCTTCCAGCCCTCTCACGGCACCGCGCCGACCATCGCCGGAAAAGGCATCGCCAACCCGATCGCCACCATTCTTTCCGTCGCGATGATGCTCGACTGGCTCGACCACCCCGAGACCCTCCGCGGCGCCCGCCTCATTACCGACGCCGTCGCGCGCGTCTTGGCCAACCCCGCCCATCGCACCGCCGACCTCGGCGGCAAGACCTCCACCACCCAGATGGGCGATCTCATCTGCCAAGCTCTCCTCTAGTTGCTTAACGGACATGCGCCTTTTGAACTGCCACCCCAGCCACACCCAAAAAATAAAATGATCCCCCGTTTGCTCCTGCTGCTTCTGGCCACCGCCACCGTCTCCCTTGCCGCCGAATCGACGCCGCCTTGGCGCCAACTTTTTAACGGCCGCGATTTTCAAGGCTGGAAGATTGTCGGCGCCACGCCGCAGGCCGCCGCCTACGTGGACGAGGGCGCACTCACCGGCCACATGGTGCGCGGCACGCCTGAACACACGTTCTTTTGCACCGCCGAGAGCTTCGGCGACTTCATCCTAGAAGTGGACTGCTATCAGACCGGCGGCTTCAACACCGGCGTCCTTTTCCGCTGCATCGAAACGCCTCCGAGCGCCAGCGTGCGGCTCCACGGCTACCAAATGAAGATCGATCCGTCCCCGACTCGCCAATGGACCGGCGGCATCTTCGACGACTACGGCAAGAACTGGCTCTGGCTCCAAAATCTGAAGACCAACGACCGTGGCCGCACCGCCTACAAGTTCAACGAATGGGCCCGCTTCCGCATCGAAGCCGTCGGCTCATCCGTCAAAATCTGGGTCAACGGCCTCCCTACCGCTCACTTGATCGACGACAAATACACCCGCGGCCCGATCGCCTTTAAAATCCACTCCTTCCCCGCCAACGGCGACGCCGCGCAGGAGAAAAATCTCATTCGCTTCAAAAATATCCGCATCCTCACCACCGACCTCGCGCGCTACGCCCAGCCCATCGACTTACCTGCATTGCCTCGCGACTCCACCCAGACGGTCCTCCCCAAACCTTAATCCGGACCGGCTATTTTCCCGCCGCTCAGTCCCGCCCCTCCCATGCCCCTACCCCGGATCGTTGACCTCACGTTGCCGCTTACCCCCGGCCAGCGCGGCGTCTCGATGGAACCCAAATTCACCGTGGCCCGCGACGGCTGGAACGCCGCGACTTGGCAACTCTACTCGCACGCCGGCACGCACATGGATGCGCAGCTTCATTTCGGCGCTGGCCCCGAGACCATCGACACCAAGCCCCTCGAAAATTGCCTCGGTCCCGCGACCGTCGTTAACCTCGCCCCCCTCGCCCCGCGCACGCTGCTCACGGTCGCGCACCTCGGCACCGTAGCTTCCTCCTTCACTGCCGGCGAAAGCCTGCTGCTCCGCACCGACTGGCACAAATACGCCGCCGATCCCGCCGTCTACCGCGACGGTCTGCCGCGCATCGGCGAGGAGCTCGCGCACTGGTGTGTGGCGCAGCGCGTGAAAATCCTCGGCGTCGAGCCGCCCTCCGTCGCGGACGTGAATAACCTCCCGGAGGTCACGCGCATTCACCATATCCTGCTCGGCGGCGGCGTCACGATCGTCGAGGGCCTCGCGTTTCTCGACCGGCTGACGCAGCCGCGGGTCCTGTTCGCCGCGCTGCCGCTGAAGCTAGCCGGCGGCGACGGCTGCCCGGTGCGCGCCTTCGCCGTCGAGGGAATCGATCCTACAGTGCTCAACGGCTGACAACTCCGGTTCCCGTCCCATCGGCGATCGAAAATCACGAATCGAAAATCCCGTCATGCTGCCCCGTCGCGCGATCGTTGTCACCGGCACGTTCCTTCTCTCGGTCCTCCTCTACGTGGACCGCGTGTGCATCTCGACGGCCAAGGGCCCGATCACGCAGGAACTCGGCCTCACCGACACGCAGTTCGGCTGGGTCATGTCGTCGTTCGCGATCGGCTACGCGCTTTTCCAGACGCCCTCCGGGATGCTGGCCGATAAAATCGGCGGCCGCAAAATCCTCGCGGCTATCGTCATGATTTGGTCGCTGTTCACGGGCCTCAGCGCGCTCGCGTGGAATTACACCTCGCTGCTCGTCATCCGCTTTCTCTTCGGCGCCGGCGAGGCGGGCGCGTTTCCGGGCATGGCGCGCGCGGTGTATTCGTGGATTCCTACGGGCGAGCGCGGGCTCGTGAAGGGCATCAATTTTTCCGGCTCACGCCTCGGCGCGGCGTTCGCTCTGCCCGCGCTCGCCACCACGATCGATTCGCTCGGATGGAAACTCACGTTTGCCGTGCTCATGGGCATCGGTTGCCTCTGGTCGATCGCCTGGTGGCTCTGGTTTCGCGACGACCCGATGGATCACCCGACGATCTCCAAAGAGGAACTCGCCTACATCGTCGCGCATCGGCAAGCCGGCGCGGACACCGCACCCGCCGGCAAGCTCCCACTCGGACGCATGTTCCGCTCGGCGGGCCTATGGCTGATGATGGTGCAATACCTCTTCGCCAACTTCACCACGTTCTTCTGCCTCACGTGGCTCTATCCACACGTCAAGGCCACCTACAAGCTCAACTCCGCCGACGCCGGCCTCTACGCCATGATTCCGCTGCTGTGCGGCGCCGTGGGCAACGTGTTCTCCGGCTGGCTCGTCGATCGCATCTACGCCTCGGGCCGTCACGCGCTGTCGCGCAAGCTGCCCGCTATTTTCGGGTTCGCGCTCACGGCCGTCGGCATGGTGATCAGCGTGCGGCAGGCGGAGGTTGGCCCGGCGATTTTCTGGCTGTCGCTCGCGGTCTTCGGCGTGGACATGGTGCTGAGCCCGTCGTGGTCGTTCTGTATCGATATCGGCGGCAAGCACGCCGGACAGGTCTCCGGCACGATGAACATGGCCGGCAACATCGGCTCCGCGATCATCGGCCCGCTCTTCCCGACGCTGCTCCTCTGGACGGGCAGCGCCAACGTCTTCTTCTACATCGTCGCCGGGTGCAGCGTGCTCGCCGCGCTGTGCTGGCTCGCCGCCGACCCGACGAAAAAAATCGCCGACGTCGCTCCTTCTCCCGCCGCCCCATGAAAATGCCGCGCCTCCTCCCGCCGCGCCGCGCCATCGAACGGCGCAAATAAGCGGGCGACACCATGCGTAATCGAAAACTTGCAACTGCCTTCGCAGTGATCGCGTGGTGCGCGTTCGCTCCGGCCCAGCCCGCGCCGGTGGATCTGATGACCGCCATGGATCACGGGCCGTTCGTGTCCTCCACGCTGACGGACGATCCATTATCAACGAGCGGCATCTTCGTGTATAAAGGCATCGCGGTTCGCGTCGCGCCCGACGCGGTGCTGGTCTTCGACACCGACCTGCTGCGCGTCGCCCGCGGATGGACGGGCGGCTTTCTGAAATGGTCTCCTGCTCGACACGGCCTCCAGGAATGGCCAACCCCGGATGGTTTTTCCCATCACACCACCGGCCCGCGACCGGGCTGGTCCCGCAACAAGAACTTCACCGATCCGCGGTCGCGACCCTACGGGCCGGTGCCGGCTACCGTCGGCCGTTACCAGGGCCTTTATCTGCACGGCGACCGCGTGGTCTTCTCGTATCGCATCGGCGCCGTGCAAGTGCTCGACGCGCCCGGGTTCGAGCGGCTGGAAAATCGGCCGGTTTTCACCCGGACCTTCAATGTCGATGCGAGCGTCGAGTCGCTTTCGCTCCTCGTCAGCGACGTCCCCGACGGTCCCGCGAGCACGTTCGAAACGCGGCGCCAGACGCCGGCCAATGGTCAGGCGGTCATCCGCACGGGAGAAGCGACCCGCCGGATCGGTTTTCGCGGGTTGCCTCCGGACGCGAGGTGGCGCCGGGAGCACCGGCAGCTCATTCTCGACCTGCCACCGCTGAAGGAGCCGCTCCGCTTCGAGGTCGCCCTCGGGCCGATCGAAAACGGCAACGGCGACTATCTGACTGCCTACCTCGCGCGCACCGGGGAGGTCGCCGATCTTGCCCCGCTGCGCCAGCCCGGGCCCCCGCGTTGGCGGGAGATCGAGACGCAGGCCGTCGTTGGTCAGAATAACGCGAGCTTCGCAGTGGACGAACTCACGTTACCGGAGGACAACCCGTGGCGATCGTATCTCCGGCCCTCGGGACTCGACTTTCTGCCAGATGGTCGCGCGGTCGTGGCGTCGCTGAGCGGCGATGTCTGGCTGGTTGACGGGATCGGCGAGACGCTCGGGACCTTGCGCTGGAAACGCTTCGCCACCGGCCTCAACCAGCCGCTCGGGGTGCGCGTGGTCGACGGGAAAATATATATCACCGGGCGCGACCAGATCACGCGCCTCCACGACTCGAACGGCGACGGAACGGCCGACTACTACGAAAATTTCAATAACGACGTGATGGCGGCGACGAACTTTCACGCGTTCACCCTCAACCTCGAGACCGACTCGAAAGGTAATTTCTATTTCGCGAAGGCGACGCCGTGGCCTCCGGTGCCCAAAGGCGTGAAGGCCGAGATCACCCCGCATCATGGGGCGCTCTTTCGCCTGTCACCCGACGGCTCGAAGCTCGAAGTGGTCGCCGATGGATTGCGCAATCCGAACGGCATGACGATCGGGCCGGGTGACGAGATCGTCTACAGCGACAACGAAGGCAACTGGGTCCCGACGAGCAAGGTGCACCGCATCCGCCTCGGCGCGTTTCACGGCTTCATCCCGTCGTCGCATAGTGATCCCGCACCGCGCGATTTCGAGAAACCAATCGCGTGGATTCCGCACTTCGTGGACAATTCCCCCGCGCAGCCGATCTTCATCGCGAGCCCGCGCTGGCCGGAGGAATTGCAAGGGCAGTTGCTCCTCGCGTCCTACGGTCGCGGCACGCTTTCCCTCTTGTTGAAGGAAGAAATCGAAGGCCAGTGGCAAGGCGCGCAGCTGACGTTGCCGTTGAACTTCATGTCCGGCCTCGTGCGGGGCCGCTTCCACCGCGATGGACACCTCTATCTGGCCGGGCTCACCAGCTGGCAATCGCTCGGTCATGGCGGCAAATGGGGATCGGTTCACCGCGTGCGCTGGACCGGAAAACCTCTGCATCTGCCCGTGGCCGTGGCCACGAAGGCTGACGGGATCGAACTGCGTTTTCGTGAACCGCTCGATCGTTCCTTGGCGGGGAACGTGCAGAACTTCACGCTAACGCAATGGACATATCCCTGGACCAGCCGGTATGGCACCGCCGGAAAAGTGTATTCGGTCAAGAGGCCCGGCGCGACGGGCGGCGATCCCGTCAACGTCGGTGCGGTTCGCGTCTCCGAGGATGGGCGTTCGGTATTTTTGACGCTGCCCGAATTGCAGCAAGATCTCGCCCGCGCGACCGTGCCGCCGGCGAGTTCGCTCCCTGATTTAATCGAGGCACCGCTCGGGCTCGTGATCGCGATCGACTACAGGTTGAAATCTGCCGACGGCACCGAATTGAAGCAGTTGCTCCATCAAACTATTCATCGCCTGCCGGGCGTGCCCTTGACGCCGGTGCACGCTAAGATGCCAGAGGCCGGGGCGCGAGCGGCAGGAAGCGCGCACGGTCACACGGCCGCCGCACACACGGAAGCGTCACCGCTCGCCCCGGAAAATCCCGTCGCCATCGGCGACCGCCGCGTCGTCGAGCTGCGTTCGACGGGCGTGCACTTGAGTTACGATGTCACCGAGATTCGCGCCAAGGCCGGCGAGAGACTCGTGTTGCGCTACATCAACCAAAGCGAGATGGCGCATAATCTGGTGGTGGTGCGCAGCGCCGAGGACATCAATCCCGTCGGTCTCGCTGCGGTCTCACCTCAGGCAAAGGAGTTCATCCCTCCCGACAATATGCACCGCATCGTGGCTCATACCAAACTCGCTGCGCCAGGAGACACCGTCTGGCTGGAACTCACCGTTCCGGCGACTCCCGGCGTGTATCCCTATATCTGCACCGTGTCCGGCCATTTCTCGCTCATGCAGGGCCAGCTCGTCGTCACAAAATGAATCCGCGTGTTCCTCTTCGTGGCGTCGTGCTCGGCGCCGGTTATTTCTCCCGCTTCCAATACGAGGCTTGGGCGCGCATTCCCGAGGTCGAAATCGTCGCGGTCGTGAACCGCGACGTCGCCAAGGCCCGCGAGGCCGCCGCGCGCCACGGCATCCCCCGCGCGTGTGCGTGGAGCGATCTCGCGGCGATGCTTGAGGCGGAGAAACCCGATTTCGTGGATATCATCACGCCGCCCGAGACGCATCTCGAGGCCGCGCGCCTCGCCGCCACCCGCGGCATCGCGATCATCTGCCAAAAGCCCATCGCTCCCACGTTCGCCGAGTGCGTCGCCATCGTTGAGACGGCTCGCCGCGCCGGTGTGCGCCTGATGATCCACGAGAATTTTCGCTGGCAGCCGTGGTATCG
>CAMCWW010000093.1:0-15577 GCA_945882935.1 Opitutus sp. GAS368 | reverse complement strand
CTGAAAAACAATCCGCGCGGGCTCACGCTCGCCGACGCCGAGACCATTTTCCGCCAAGCCTTCTGATCGTTCCAACATGTCCTCCCTCAAGCGCCACCGCGGCGTCATGGTTCCCATGGCCACGCCTTTCACGTCCACCGGCCAACTCGACGAAGCGGCCGCCGCCCGCATGGTCGAGCGACTCGCCGACTATCGCCTTGGCGTCTTCGTGCTCGGCACGACCGGCGAAGCGCCCTCGATCCCTTTCGCCGACCGCCAACGGCTCGTCGAAATTGCGGTCAAAGTGGCCGCCGGTCGCGTGCTGGTTTATGGGGGCATTGGCTCCGATTGCGTGCCCGACTCCATCGCGATGGCCCGCGATTACCACCGCGCCGGTGCCGATGCCGTGGTCGCATTGCTCCCGTCTTACTTCCAACTCAACGCCGCCGAAATGGAATCCTGTCTCGCGCACATCGCCCGCGGCGCTCCCGGCAAATTAATGATTTACAACATGCCGCTCACGACCGGCATGTCGATTCCGCTGGACGCCATCGATCGTCTCAGCGCGCTGCCCAACGTCGTCGGCCTCAAAGATTCCGAAAATTCCGCCGAGCGCCTTGAAGCCGTGGCCCAACGTTTTGCCGGGCGGCCGAATTTCTCCATTTTTATGGGCGTCGCCGCCAACGGCGCCCGCGCCTACCGCTGCGGATTTGACGGCGTGGTGCCCAGCTCAGGCAATATCGCCCCGGCCCCATGGCGAGACTTAGATGCCGCCGCCCTCGCCGGTGATTGGGCTCAGGTCGATGCACTCCAAAGCCAACTCGATACCCTCGGCGCAATTGTTCAAAAGGGCCGGTCTCTGGCCCATTCTCTCGCCGCGCTCAAAGCGGCCTGCGCCGCTCAGGGCCTCTGCACCCGGAACGTGCTTCCGCCCCTCGTCCCGCTCGACGCCGCCGCTTTTGCAACCATGCAGCAGGACTGTGCCACCCTCGGCCTCGTTTGAGTTCCCATGCCGCGACCGCCCTTCATCGTCATTGCCGACGACCTGACCGGCGCGGCCGAAATGGCGGCCTCGGCCCACCGCCATGGCCTCAGCGCCACGGTCCTGACGCGCGGGCTCGCGCCGACCTCTCCCGCCGACGTTTGGGTGTTCGACACCGACAGTCGGCTTGATTCCGCCGCCATCGCCGCAGCCAAAATCACCCGACTGGTTCCGACGCTCCGCGCGCTGCAACCGGTCCTCGTTTTTAAAAAGACAGACTCGGTCCTGCGCGGTCCGGTGCGCGCCGAGTTGGAGGCACTGGCCCATGCTCTAGGCCTCACCCAGATTCTGCTCGTGCCTGCGAATCCAACGCTCGGTCGCACCGTCCGAGCGGGTCGCTATTCGATTAACGGCACGCCGCTTCACCGCACCGCGTTTGGCCGGGATCCCGATCATCCCGCCACCTCCGACGACGTGTGTGCTCTCCTCGGGACGATGGGCACACTCACCGTGCACAGTCGCTCCGCCAAGCAGCCGCTCCCCGCACGTGGCATCGTAATCGGTGACGCTTCCGACGAGGCCGACCTCGATACTTGGGCGACATTCTCTCGCGAATCGTCTACGTTGCTCGCGGGCGCTTCGGATTTTTTCGCCTCGCTGCTTCGTCAGCGCGGCCACACTGCGACCACCGCGCGCCCCCACGCCGCCCGTCCACCGGGACCCACGTTGATCCTATCTGGCACGACCCATCCCGACGCTGTGGTCTTGCGCCACGCGTGCCCTCAGGCGGTGGCGCGCACCGCCGAGCACCCGATCGACATCGCCGCATGGGCTGGCGAACTCCGGCTTCGCTTGGTGCAACAGGGCCTCGCCCTGGCTTACTTTGAAGGCCCGGTCTCGAATGATCCCACGTTGTCGCTGGCGTTGCGCGCCACCTTGGCCGGCGTCGCCGCCCACCTGATCGCCGACCGCGCCTACACTCACCTCATAGTCGAGGGTGGTTCCACCGCCGCCGCGATCACCCACGCGCTCGACTGGAGTGAACTCCGCCTGCACCATGCTTGGTCTCCAGGAGTCGCTTCCCTCCGCCCGGCCTCCGCTCCACATTTCACCCTGACCCTAAAACCCGGTAGCTATTCTTGGCCTTCCGCTCTCTCGCCACTTTCCGCATGAACACCATTTCTCTACCGCTCGTCGCCATTACAATGGGCGACGCTGCCGGCACCGGCCCCGAGATCATCACCAAATCCCTCGCCCTCCCCGAGCTTCGCGCGCTCTGCCGTCCCGTCGTCATCGGCGACGCCGGCGCTATGACCCGCGCACTCCGGTTTACCGGTGTAGCTCTAAAAATTCATGCGATCAAAGACGTCGCCGACGCCACCTCCGCACCCGGTGAAATCGACGTTCTCGATCTCGCTAACCTCGACCTCGCCACGCTCAAGCTGGGCCACGTCGACCCGCAGGCCGGCCACGCCGCCTACGACTACATCAAGCTCGCCACCGAACTCGCCCTCGCCGGACGCGTCAGCGCGATCGTCACCTCTTCGATCAACAAAGAATCCCTCAACGCCGCCGGCCATCACTTCGACGGCCACACCGGCCTGCTCGCGCATCTCTGCGACCGACCGGACGCGACCATGATGCTCGTCGCCGACAAGCTGCGCGTGAGTCACGTGTCCACCCACGTTCCGCTCCGCGTCGCGATCGACCGGGTAAAGCCCGAACGTATCCTCACCGTCCTCCGGCTCACCCACGACGCCGTACGACGCCTCGGCATCGAGCGGCCCCGCCTCGCCGTCGCCGGCCTCAATCCCCATGCCGGTGAAAACGGTCTCTTTGGCGACGAAGAGGAGAAATTCATTACGCCCGCCCTCGTTCAAGCCCGCGCTCTCGGCCTGGATGTCCACGGCCCTTTCGCCGGAGACACGATTTTCTTCCGCACCCTCCAGGGCGAATTCGACGCGGGCGTGGCCATGTATCACGACCAAGGCCACGTCGCCGCCAAGATGCTCGGCATTTGGCGCGGTGTGAACGTCACGCTCGGCCTGCCCATCATTCGCACTTCCGTCGAGCACGGCACCGATTTCGCCAACGTCGGTAGCGGCCGCTCCGATTCCCGCAGCCTCAACGAAGCCCTGAAACTCGCCGCCGCCATGGCCGCCGGCCCCACCCGATGAAAACTCCCGCCCGCTTCGCCGTCCTCCCGCTGTTTCTCGCCCTCGGTTCCGCCGCGCTCCACGCCGCACCGCCCGTCGTTTACACCGGCACGACGCATGCCACCGCCACCGCCGACGGTGGACTGCGCCCCGTCATCGGCGTCCACAACATCCAAGTGGTCCGTTCCAACCGCACCGCGCCTTCTCATCAAGACGGTCTCGCTCACACCTACTTGCACGCGCCGATGCTCGCCCACTGGCGCGGCCACTTTTATCTCGAGTACCTCAGCGGCCCCAAAAACGAACACGACAACCCCACCGCGACTTCACTGACCCGCTCGCCCGACGGCCTCACGTGGGAGGTTCCCCGCACGGTGTTCCCATCGTTTCCCTTGCCCGACGGGACGCAGACCATCGCCCATCAACGCATGGGCTTTTATGTCTCCCCCGACGACCGGCTGCTCGTCTTGTCCTTTTTCGGCAAACACCCCTCGCCCAACGACGGCGACGGCATCGGTCGCGCTGTCCGCGAGGTGCACGCCGACGGCACCTTCGGCCCGATCTATTTTCTCCGCCTTAACGCCAAGTCCGCGTTCCCCGATTTCAAGCCGCCTTACCCGCTCTACCCCACTGCGCCCGACCGCGGCTTCGTCGCCGCGTGCGACGCGCTACTCGCCAATAAACTCATGACCGCCCAGTGGTGGGAGGAAGATCAACTCGATGAAACGCGTTTCTACCGCGTGCGCGGCAAGGCCCTCTCCTACGTCAACCGCCCCGACGGCTCCGTGCTCGGCATCTGGAAAAACCGCCTCGTCGCCACGACCACCGACCGTGGCCAGACTTGGACTCCTACCCAGTTCGCCGGCAATATGCCCAATAACGGTTCAAAATATTGGCTCCAGCGCACGGCCGACGGTCGCTACGGCCTGGTTCTCAACCCCACCAATCGCAACCGCTACCCGCTCGCCCTCATGACGAGCAACGACAGCGCCACGTTCACCGATCTTTTCTCAGTGCACGGCGAGCTCCCGGACCAGCGCTTTGGCGGCTACCTCAAAAACATCGGCCCGCAATACGTCCGCGGCATCGTCGAGGGCAACGGCACTCCGCCCGATGCCGCCCATGCCTTTTGGCTCACCTACTCCGTCAACAAAGAGGATATCTGGGTCGCCCGCGTGCCGACGCCGGTCGCGGCCGTCGCCGCTGGTCCGGTCAACGATGACTTCGATTCCTCGACCCTCGGCTCCTTGCCCGCCGGATGGAACGTCTACAGCCCGCTCTGGGCACCCGTCCGCGTCGCCGCTCCAACCGCCAGCCAACCCAATCGCGCCCTCGAATTCCGCGACGAGGACCCCTATGATTATGCCCGCGCGATCCGCGTTTTTCCAGCCACGCACGGTGTGAAGGTATCCTTCAAAATTTTTGCCCGCCAAACCAATGCCCGTTTCGAAATCGACCTGCTCGACGCCGAAGGCGCGCGCCCCGTGCGCCTTGTACTCGGCGAAGACAGCCACCTCTGGGCTTGTCACGAGGGCCAGTGGATCGACGCCGGTCTTTATCAGAGCAACCAATGGCTCACGTTCGAGCTCGAGATCCCGCGTGATCCCAACGCCGACCGCTGCGCCGTCCTCGTCGACGGAAAGTCCCCGTTGCCCCGCCCCGCGTTCTTCACCGATCCCGTGGCGACGGTCGAGCGCCTCTCGTTCCGCACCGGCGCGTGGCGCGACCGAGGCTTCGGCGGCCGCGATCTGCCGGGCGCCGACACCAAAACGCCGCTCGCGAGTTTCCTCGTCGACGACGTTGTCATCACGCCGGTGAACTGATTGCCGCATGCCCGAACGCCTGCGCCTCCCGTTCGCCGCGCTCGCGCTCATCGCCATCGTACTGCTGGCCTACGCCAACAGCCTCGCCGGCGAATTCGTCTTCGACGACCAGTCGTCGGTCGTCGAGAACACCTCCATTCGCAGTCTCTGGCCAATCGGGCCCGTGCTGCTCCCGCCCGCCGAGGCCGGCATCTGCGGCCGCCCGTTTGCGAATCTGACGATGGCGCTCAACTACGCTCTGCACGGGCTCGATCCGCTCGGCTACCACGTCGGTAACCTCGCTCTTCATGTTTTCTCGGCGCTCATCCTCTTTGGCTTTATCCGCCGCACCCTGTTGCTTCCGGCACTCGCCGGTCGCTTTGTAGCCGACGCGACCGGCGTCGCCTTGGCGGTGGCTGCACTTTGGGCGCTCCACCCGGTGCAAACGAACACCGTCACCTACATCTCGCAGCGCGTTGAAGGGCTCATGGCGCTTTGCTACCTCGCCACCCTCTACAGCTTTCTCCGTTACGCCACGTCTGGCTCACGCCGCTGGGCCGCACTGGCCGTGACTTCCTGCGTCCTCGGCATGGCTAGCAAGGAGGTCATGATCACCGCCCCCTTCATCGTGTTGCTTTACGACCGCACGTTTTTGGCCGGGTCGATCCGGTCAGCCCTGCGCCACCGTACTTACCTCCACGGCTTGCTGGCATCGACGTGGGTTTTCCTAGGCTGGCTGATGTTGCACGCCGAACTCGCGCAACGCGGCATCGGCTTCGCTCTCGGCCTGTCGGTCTTTGACTACGCGCTCAGCGAGAGCCGGGCGGTTTGGACCTACCTGCGGCTCGCGGTGTGGCCGCATCCGCTGGTGTTTGATTACGGCTGGGCTTTTATCCGCCGCCTCACGGAGGCCGCGCCCTACCTCGCGGCCATCGGTCCGCTGGTTGTTTTCTCCGGCTTTGCGCTTTGGCGTCGTTGGGCCTGCGGGTTTCTCGGCGCCTGCTTTTTCATCATACTGGCACCGTCATCGAGCATCGCCCCGATCATCCAGCAACCGATCGCCGAGAGCCGCCTCTATCTGCCGTTGGCAGCCGTCGTCACGCTGACCGTGGTCGGACTTTATCTACTCCACCGTCGCACGCTTTGGATCTGGACCGCGGTTGCACTCGTCTTCGCCACCCTCACATCGCGGCGAAACGAAGATTATCGCACACCCCTCGCCTTGTGGGCCGACACGGTCGCCAAACGCCCCCAAAACGCCCGGGCGCACAACAACCTCGGCAGCGCGTTGCTCTACGCTGGCCAGCCCGGAGCGGCCGGAGATCACTTTACGACGGCTCTTCAACTCCAGCCCACCTACCCGGAGCCGCGCCAAAATCTCGGCGTCGCCCTGCTTCGCCTCGGTCGCCCCGCCGCCGCCATCACGGCGTTCGAGGCTGCGCTCGCACTCCAACCCACGTCTGCCCCCACCCTCTGCAATCTAGGCGAGGCGCTCCTGGCGCTCGGCCGCACCGCGGAAGCCGTCGACCGCTATGAAGCCGCGCTGCGCCTCGATCCGGGCCACGCCGAAGCCCACAACAATCTCAGCGTGATCTCGCTCGCTGCCGGCCGCTTCGCCGAGGCGCGCGACCACGCGGAGGTCGCCCTTCGCCGTCGGCCCGATTTTGCCGCCGCCCACTACAATCTGGGCAACGCGCTGGTCCGCGCCGGCCAGACCGCCGCCGCCATCGCCGCCTACACGGTGGCGCTGCGGCTCCAACCGGACCTAATCTCAGCCCGACATAACCTCGGCGTTGCCCTGTTGCAAAGCGGCCGCGCCGCCGAAGCTGCCACGCAGTTTCGCGCCGTGCTCGCAGTCCAATCCGATCACTCCGGCGCGCGCCGCAACTTGGAGCAGGCGTTACAATCGTTGCCCCGATAACCGCCACGCGGTTGCGCCGCGAGCTACGTGAGCGCCACCATCGCTTTGATCACGCCATTCTCCGGCTTCAGCCACGCGGGGAACTCGGCGATCATGTCGGCAAAGTGAGCCCGGTGCGTGATCCATGGACCGGTGTCGATGGAACCGTCTTCGATCAGGGCGATGATGCGCGCGAAGTCGCGGGAGAGCGCGTTGCGTGAACCCATAATCGTGAGTTCGCGCCGATGCAGCGCCGGCGCCTGCAAAAAGGAAATTTCCTGTTGCGTGATGCCGACGTAAACCAGCGTCCCGCCGAACGCACCGTAGTTGAGCGCGTAGCTCATCGACTTGTTGCTGCCGGTCGCGTCGATCACGACGTCCGCCAATTGGCCATGCGTGATCGCTTCAAGCGCGGCGAGCTCGGAGCCATCGCCCTTGGCCGCAATCGTGTGATGCACGCCGAGGCGCTCTTTGCAAAACGCGAGGCGCCCCTCGTTCATGTCGAGCACGATGCAGGTCGCACCGGCGACCTTCACAAACTCCACCGCCGACAGACCGATGGGGCCCGCACCAATGATGAGCACATGGTCGCCCGCCTTGACCCGCGCCCGGTCCACCGCGTGGCAGCCGATGGCGAGCGTCTCGACCAGTGCGAGTTGATCGTAGCTGAGTTTGCGGGAGACATGGAGTTTTCGGGCGGGCAGCAACATGCGCTCGCAGAGGCCGCCGTCACACATCACGCCGAGGGTCTGGTTCGTCGCGCAACAATTCGTCAGCCCGCGCCGGCACGAGTAACATGTTTGGCAGTTCAGATACGGCTCGACCGAGCAGCGGTCGCCGACCGCGACGTTGGTCACACCCGCGCCGACCGCCAGCACCTCGACGCCGAGTTCGTGCCCCGGAATACGCGGATACGAATAAAACGGCATCTTGCCCAGAAACCCGCCGAGGTCCGTGCCGCAGATGCCGACACGGTGGATGCGGACCAACACTTCGCCGGCCGCCGGCGGGGCGGGCTCGGCGATTTCAACGACGCGGAACGATTGCGGTTTTTCGAGCTGGATGGCTTTCATGGGATGGGGCTGGGAATCGTGCGGTAGGAGCCCGCTGGCGGGCGATGGTTTGAGGTGGCACGGACATCTTGCCCGTGATTTCCGGCCCACGGGCGGGACGCCCGTGCCACGAATTCAATTATTTTCCGGCAGTCCTTCTTGGTGCCCGAGGTTTTTGACCGGAGCGAAGATCGCCAAGACCTCGGCCAGCAATTCGTGGTCAATCGGCTCGGCGGCCCACTTGGCCCAGTTGCGGATGTTCGAAGGATTCGCGCTGCCGGAAACCGTCGTGGCGATGTCGGGCTGCGCGAGCGAAAACTGCAGCGCAAGCTTGGCGATATCCACGCCTTTCGCGGCGCAATGGGCGGCGGCGGCGCGGGCGGCGGCTTTCACGGCCTCGGGCTCTTTCAGCCATGCGGGCAGCGGCGCGTTCGTCAGCAGGCGCGCGCTAAACGGACCGGCGTTCATGACGCCCACGCCCTTGGCCTTCAGGTAGGGCACAGCCTCGTCGACGAAGCGGGTGTTTTGCAGCGTGTATTGGTTGTAGCTCAGCACGCAGTCCACCGGGGCCTGATCGATGATGAACTTGAAAATCTTAATCGGGTAGCCGCTAAAACCGATGTAGCGCGCTTTGCCGGCTTTTTGGATTTTGCGGAGAGCGGGCAACGTCTCGTCCACGATCTGCTGCATCGGCACGAACTCGATGTCGTGGCACAAAATGATGTCGAGGTGATCCGTGCCGAGTCGGTGGAGCGAAACATCGATGCTCTCCGCGACGCGCTTCGCGGAAAAATCAAAGTGCGCGAGATCGTAGCGCCCGAGTTTCGAGCACAGGAGATAGCTTTCGCGCGGCACGCCTTTGAGGGCGATGCCGAGCAGGACCTCACTCATCCCTCGGCCGTAGAACGGTGAGGTGTCGATGAGGTTGAGGCCGCATTCCAGCGCGACGCGCACGCTCCCCAGCGCCTCGTCCAACGTAACACTGCGAAACTCAGCCCCAAGCGAGCTGGCGCCAAAACTGAGCACAGGGAGGTGAAGATCGGTCTGACCGAGACGGCGAGTTTGCATGGGGACGAACGGTGATGATGACGTTTAAAAGTAGGCCGCGGGCTTGCCCGCGCTTCAGGCGATACGACAGCCCATCGTGAGGAGCACATTGCCCCAAAGAGCCTGATCGGCCGTCTGGATCGTGAGCACATGATCCGGGCTCTCGACGTGCTTATAGAAATCCCACTTGAGTATCGGCTCCAGTTTCAAGGCCGAACCCGACTCGGCGATGATCGCGCGAAATTCGTTCCAGACGGGAGGTTCGCCGTGCTGGGCGTAGGGATCGTCGGGCGGGATGCCCATGGTGTTCACATGGTCAACCGGCACCGCGCTGAGCAGCGCCCGCAACACCTGCGCCACTGTGAGCACGCCCGGGGCGAGATTGAGGCATACCAGTTCGGCGTTGGGCCCGCGCTTGGTGGACGCAGGGTAATTACCGTCGGCGATAAGGATCTTCGAGTGATGTCCGGCGCGCGCGATGATGCGTAGGATCTCGGGGTGAATGAGCGAGGTTTTGAGCATGAATCAGCAGAGGGTGATCGCGCGGCGAAACGACTCCATGGTTTGACGGGCGGCCGTCGCCGCGTCCGGCAACGGCAAAATTTCCGCCGAAAGATACCCGGCGTAGTCGATCTCCCGCAGCGCCGCGATGATGGGCTCGAGCGCGGTATGCCCCAGCCCGATGGCGCGACGGTTGGAGTCGGCGAAGTGCACGTGCCCCACGAGCGGCCCCGCCTCGCGCAAGGCCGCGGCGGCGTCAGCTTCCTCGATGTTCAGGTGGAACAGGTCGGCGAGGATCCGGACGTTTTTCGTCCGCAAGGTCCGCAGCCAACGCGCCGTATCACCGAGGCGGTTGAACAGATTTGTCTCATAGCGGTTGAGCGGCTCGTAAAGCAGCGGCACGCGGTGCGCCGCCGCGGCTTCGCCCAAGTCTTCGAACGCTTCCGCGAGCCAGGCCAACGCTTGATCCCGCGTGACGGTTCCTTCCCAACGGCCTTGCATCGATCCGATGATCGCCGGTGCCCCGAACTCGCCGGCCAAATCGATGATCGCCCGGATAAACTCGCGGGCTTGCTCCCGGATCGCCGGGTCGGCATGCGTCAGCATCAATTTCTGCACGACCCAGCCGGCGCCGGTGCCGACCGCCGCCACGCGGAGGCGATGCTCGCCCAGCAATGCCCGCAGTAGCGTCCGATCCAGCGCGGCGGCCGACGGCGGAAAAATCTCCACCGCGTCGTAACCGAGCCGGGCTGCCTCCGCACACCCGGCTGAGAGTCCATCCGTATAAACAAACGGACCGCCTCGGCTCTCAGGAACGAGGGAAATCGTGATGGCGGAGCGAAAGGATGCGGCCGGTGCCATGGGTAAGGGGTACGAAAAAAAATCAGTCCGGCTGTTTTTCCCGGCCGAGCCAATGCCAAAGCACCCACGAGGCGACGATGGTGCCGATGAAAGTGATTGCGGCGGTGGTCGCCGAATCGTCGGCCGCCACGGAGTAGATCACGGCGACCACGAAGTTCGGCCCAAGCGTCGCCCAGAATATTTTCTTCACCGGCACCCCGGTGGCCGCCGCGAGAATCACCGAGGTCTCAGCCAACACCGGCACGCTGCGCAGACACGCCAACGTGAGGGCCAACCGACGTTGCAAGGCTTCGCGCAGTTTCGTGAGCTCGGCTTCCGGGAAAAATTTCGGCGCAATTCTTCCGATCGCCGTGCGACCCAACCACGCGGCGGCCAAGACTCCCGCCGAGAGCCCGAACGTGCCGCCCACGATCCCCGCCACGACTCCGCCTTTGGCCGCAAGATACATAATCACCAGCGTCGCCGGCACCGGCGCCACCGCGTCGGCCGCGAGCATGATGATCGCGATCCCGGTCAACCCGGCCGTGCGGTGCTGCTGCGACTCCAATAACGGCAACGCAAACCCCTCGCCAAAAATCACGAACGGGACGCACACCAGCGCCATGATGAACCCGACGAACAGGCTGGTTTTGACGGTCTGGATCGAGGGCGGCTTCATCCTGACGTCAGCGCCGGTCACGACCGGTCAGGCGGATAATGAACTTGAGCGCGTAGAGATAAGACCGCTCGCGCACGACGAAAGGATCGCCCGCCGAACCCTGCACGCCGAGCGCCTCAATGTTGTCCACGACCGTGCCGTCATCCGGATGCAGCACGATCCACGTCAGAATCTTGATGAGCTGGTCGCGCGGATAAATGTCTTCCAGCTGCTGCAGCACCACGGGCGGCAAGTAGCGCTCGATCGGCATCTGGATCGCATCGGGCACGGCCGCGACGCAGAGGAGGTTGCGCACCCGTTGCACGTCGTCGCCCCGCAGCCCGGGCCGCCAGTTCGGCAGCTCGCGGCGCACGTTGTCCATCTCATCTTTAGTGTAATCCGTCGCTTCATCGTCCGGCGCGGCGTAGGGCGAGACGACGCCGAAATCCGAAGGCACGCGGAAATTGAGCTGAGCCACATCTTTTGACGTGAGGGCGAGCCACGGCTTTTCTTTTGAGACGGGCGCCACGGCGATCGCCGCCGCCATTTCGGCCGCGACGCGCGCCGAGACCCGCGCCTGCCATTCGGCGAGCACGCCGACCGCCGCCCAAGCCGCGAAGACTGTAATCAGCCAGAGCTTGCCGCTGCGGGTCGCAAAGCGCTGCGCCGAGTCCCAGCGAAATAGCTTCGTGCCGGCGATGCACCCGGCGACGCCAATGAGCGCGAGCGCCGGCAGGCTGAACGTGGCTCCGGCGAGTCCGTCACCGGACACGCACGCCTGAATCGCCTCGACGGCGTAGCGACCCGGGAAAAAGGCCGAGAGCTGCTGCGCCCAAGTTGGCAGGCTGGCGAGTTGCACCGCGACCCCGCCGATGATGAGCATCGGCAGAAAAATGCACTGCCCGAGCGCCTGCACGGCGGGCACGTTGTCCGCCAAGGTCGCGATCACCAGCCCGAGTCCTATCAACGCAAACGAGACAAAGGTGAACGCGACGAACAGCCCGAGCGGATGCTCCGGCAGGGTCATGCCCACGGCGAGCGCGAGGCCCAGTTGCAGCAACCCCGCACTGAGGACGATCAGGTAACGCGCCACCGCGGTGCTCACGACAAAGGCCCAGGTCGGCAACGGCGTGAGCCGATAACGCCGCCACACGCCCCGCTCGCGCTCGCTCACCATCGACGTCGGCAACCCGAAGCACGCGCCGCCGAGCACGCTGACCGTCAGCAGTTCCCCCATGTGCCGGAGCAACGGGACGTTTTCGTGCCGGTAGAGTACCCAAAACGCCACGAGGAAGATCAGCGGAAACAAATACCCATAGACCAGCGCCAGGGTGTTTCGAAAATGCAGCCGCACGGACAGCTTCAGGTGTTCGCTGAGACCGTTCATGGCGTGGCCTCCGTGGCCGTTGCCCCGCTGCGGGTGAGACCCAGAAATATCTCTTCCAACGACGCCCGGCGCACGTGCAACTCGACGAGCTCGACCCGGTGCTCGGCCAACAACGCCGTCACTGCGGCCACGCTCGCGTTCGCATCGGCGGTGCGGAAGTAGACCGTGGTGCCGGCGCAACTCAGCTCCGCCGCCCCGGCCATCCCGGCCCATAACTCGGCGGCGAGCGGCCGGTCGGTGACGAGCGAGATAGACTGTTTGCCTTGGGCGCGGGCGACCAATTCACCGGGCGTGCCCGTCGCGACGATCCGGCCCCGGTCGATGATCGCGATGCGGTCGCAGAGTTGTTCCGCCTCCGTGAGATCGTGCGTGGTGAGCAAAACGGTTTTTCCCTCGCGCTTGATCCGGAGAATCTCGTCGTGCAACTCACGGCGCGCCTGCGGATCGAGGCCGGTGGTCGGTTCATCGAGGACGACCACTTCGGGTGCGTGCACGAAGGCCAGCGCCAGGGCCAGCCGTTGCTTCTGTCCGCCCGAAAGTGAATCAAACGGCGCATCGGCCTTGGCCGTGAGGGCAAAGCGCTCGAGGAGTACCGCCGGCGCGCTGCAGTCGACATAGAACGAACCAAACAACCGGAGCGCCTCCCGCGGCGTGATCTTTTCCGGTAGCGCCGTGCTCTGCAGCGCGACACCGAGTTTTCGCTTGGCGTTGCGCGGGTCGCGGCGGGCGTCGACGCCGCACACCTCTAAGTGTCCCCTGTCGGGTTCACGGAGGCCCAGCAAACATTCCAAGGTCGTGGTCTTTCCGGCCCCGTTCGGCCCCAGCAGTCCGAAAATTTCGCCGGCCTGCACGGCAAAGCTCACGCCTCGCACCGCTTCGGTGCCACCGTAGCGTTTGCGCAGATCGCGCACGACGACGTTATCGGGCATGGGGTAAAAATGGCATCAGCCGGAATTCATCGTCACGGACGACTTCTGCAACTCCAACTTGCGGGGATTCCACACTCTCCTGAACGGCCTTGGTTGCCGGCCGCGACCCAAAGGGGCGTGGACCGCGCGCGAAACAGGCGGAGTTTATCGTTCAAACTCCGCATCGCGCAGGGTGGTCTGGGCTCTGCCGCGCATGTGGTTTCGGGAAGTCCCGGGTCGGATAATTCCGTCGCAGATCAAACTTTCTTGCATCCCAATCGAAGGCATATCGTCCCGAGTTTTGCGCCCGGAGCGCGAGTTCAGCGCAACGAAACCAGCACGACATAAGGCTTTGGCCACGTGCTGACCCCGAGGAATGTCACCGATTCTTCGCAAAATCTTCTTACAGCATTAATCCCGTTGTGGCCGACGGCGCCGATATTCACTGCATCATGGCTGCAGCCGGCAAAATTCTAATCGTCGAGGACGAGTCGGACCTCCGGGAAATTCTTATCTACCACCTGAAGCGCGAGGGCTTTGACGTGTGCGCCTCGGGTGACGGCTGGGAGTCGCTGCAAATCGCTCAAGCTGAACGGCCCGATGTGGTCCTGCTTGATCTCATGTTGCCCACGATGGACGGTTGGGAAGTGTGCCGGAAACTCCGGACCGCGGCCGGCTACGGCGTCCACGTCATCATTATCTCCGCCCGCAACCAAGAAGACGATGTCCTGCGGGGGCTCGACTTGGGGGCCGACGACTACGTCAGGAAACCGTTTAGCCTGAAAGAAATTGTTGCCCGCGTCCGCACCGTGCTGCGCCGGGTGCCGCCCAGCACCAAGCTGCTGCATCCCGATGAGATCATTTACCACCCGCCCCTGTCACTGAGCACCGCCAGCCACGAAGTCCGCCTCGACGATGCCCCGATTTCCCTCACTGCCACCGAATATCGCCTGCTCCATCTGTTGATGAGCCACCCCGGGCGGATCTTCAACCGCCAGCAGATGCTTGCCCAAGTCGGCGAGCAGCGCACGCACCTCACCGGGCGCAACATCGATGTGCACATCCGCGCCCTGCGTCGGAAGTTTGGTCCGCACGCCGGCATGATCGATACCGCCCGCGGCGTCGGCTACCGCTTCATACCGAGCCCGATCAAGTCGCCCCACCTCGCCGTCGCCGGCTAGACGCGGCGCACGGTGGAGAATTTCTGCGCCGAAAAATTCGGCGTTTTCCACTGGGCGATTCGTTCCCGGCGGCCCCGTAACCGCGATTTAACGTTGGCCCGGTTCCTCTGAAAACGCGCGTCGGACTCCGGCGCAACCGAAACTTCACCGGCTCTTCATCCAACGTTAACGATCGGATTCTATCTTGCGCCCGAACCCGGCCTTCACACCGGACCGATCGCTCAACCCACGCCTGCATCCACGTCGCTCATGAATCCTGTCCTCCTCCGTTCCACCGCGCGCCTACTCACCCGACTGGCGTTGGCCGTCGCCCTGATCGGCACGGCCGCCGCCCAGAACCTAACCGGGGCCCTCAGCGGCCGCGTTAGCAGCTCATCCACCGGCCAGTCCCTGCAAGGCGCCATCGTGCGCGTCGTGGGCACTGAGCT
The DNA here is from genome assembly GCA_945882935.1 of Opitutus sp. GAS368. Taxonomy (GTDB): domain Bacteria; phylum Verrucomicrobiota; class Verrucomicrobiia; order Opitutales; family Opitutaceae; genus Tous-C4FEB. Next base: position 756 of record CAMCWW010000093.1, on the reverse strand, counting down.
TCGCGCCGATACCGCCCGCGATGGCAGTTTCGACCTGCGCGCCGTTCCCGCCGGCCGCTACGAAGTCGAGGTCTCCTACTTCGGTCTCGATACGAAGCGCGCTTCGGTCGAAATCGTCGCCGGTCGCTCCGCCTCGCTCAATCTCCTCCTCGGTTCCGACGCCATCCAGCTCGAAGCCGTCAAGGTCGAGGCCGATGTCCTCGGCCAGGCCCGCGCGATCAATCAACAGCGCGTCGCCGAATCGATGAAGAACGTGACCTCCGAGGAATTGTTCGGCGAAATGACCGACAATAACGTCGCGAAGGCGCTCCAACGCATCCCCGGCATCTCCGCCAACTCCGACGGCGGCACCGAGGTTCCCCGCTACGTCAACATCCGCGGTTTCGACGGTTCCCTCAACAGCGTGCAGCTCAACGGCGCCCGCCTCCCCACCTCCGGCACCGGTCAGGGCACGGTTTACGGTGACACCGCCCGCGCCTTCGCCCTCGACGATCTCCCGGCCAACGCCATCACCACGATCGAGGTCATCAAGGCCCCGACGCCTGACCTCGACGGCGATACCGTCGGCGGTATCGTCAATCTCGTCACCAAGTCGGCCTTCGACCGCGGCGGCCGCTCGATCGAGTTCTCCGCCGGCGCCGACTACGTGAAGCTGCGCGATACCTTCGTGCCCAACTTCACCCTCGGCTACAGCGACGTCGTCCAAGGCGGCAAGCTCGGCGTCCGCATCGACCTCAGCTACTTCAAGGGCGATGA
>CAMCWW010000092.1:0-15694 GCA_945882935.1 Opitutus sp. GAS368 | reverse complement strand
GAGGCCTCGAGGCCACCCTCATTGCCCAGACCGGTTCCTCCGTAATACTCGCTGTTTGAATTGATCACTTCCCGCCAGAAGCCACGACGCGGCACCCCCACCGCATAAGAGCGGGTCGCTCCGCCGAAGTGGGCCACGACGAGGAAGAGCGTTTGCTCGAAGACATCCATTCTCAGGTAAGCGATCAGGTTCGCATGGGCGTCGTGACACGTGACCCAACGGAAACCGTTAGGATTGTGGTCATTTCGGCTGAGCACCGGCTCGTTGACGTACAGCTTGTTCAAATCCCGCACCAGACGACGCACCCCCTCATGATCCGGATAGAGGCAAAGGTGCCAATCCAGACTGGCCGAATGATTCCACTCCCGTGACTGCGCGAACTCACCGCCCATAAAGAGAAGTTTTTTTCCGGGGTAACACCACATGTGGGCATACAAAGAGCGCAGATTTGCGGCCTTCTCGGGCAGGTGCCACCCGCCCATCTTGAACAACATCGAGGCCTTCCCGTGCACCACTTCATCATGCGAAAACACGGTCACAAAGTTTTCCGCATACTGGTAGAGCATCCCGAAGGTGAGGTCGCTTTGGTGCCAGCGACGGTGCACCGGTTCTTTTGCAAAATACCGAAGCGTGTCGTTCATCCAGCCCATGTTCCATTTATAGTCGAAGCCCAAGCCGCCGTCGCCGGTCGGACGGGTCACTTGGGGAAATGACGTGCTCTCCTCCGCGATCATCATCACGCCGGGATGATAGTGATGAACCAAGTCGTTCACCTGCTTCAGAAACTCGATCGCCTCCAGATTTTCCCGACCACCGTGCTTGTTCGGAATCCACTCCCCTTCCTTACGCGAGTAATCGAGATAGAGCATCGACGCCACGGCATCCACGCGCAGGCCGTCGAGGTGATACCGCTCCAGCCAAGCCAAGGCGCTCGCAATCAGGAAACACCGCACTTCGTTGCGGCCATAGTTAAAAATCAGCGTGCCCCAGTCCATGTGCGCCCCTTGGCGAGGATCGGCGTGTTCGTAGAGATGACTCCCGTCAAACTCCGCCAAGGCGAACGCGTCGCGTGGAAAGTGAGCCGGCACCCAGTCTAAAATGACCCCGATTCCCCGTTGATGCAGATGATCGACGAACCAGGCGAAATCCTCCGGGGTGCCGAATCGTTGGGTCGGAGCGAAAAAACCGGTGACTTGATAGCCCCATGAACCATCGAACGGATGCTCGGCGATTGGCATGATCTCAACGTGGGTGAACCCCATCTCGACCACATAGTCGGCGAGTTCCGGGGCGAGCTCGCGATAGGTGAGCGGGCGGTTGTTGTCCTCCGGCTTTCGCTTCCAGGAACCAAGGTGCAACTCGTAAGCGGAGATCGGTCGATCCAGCTGGTTCGCCTCCGCTTTCCGTCGATCCATCCAGTCCCGGTCACTCCATTTAAATCCATCCGTCGCACAAACGATCGCCGCGTTCCCCGGCGGTGCTTCGAAAAAAGTCCCGTAAGGATCGGTCTTCACGCTCACCCGGCCCGACTGGCTGCGAATCTCAAACTTGTAGAGCTCGCCGGCCCCAAGCCCGGGCACAAACAATTCCCACACGCCTGAAGCGCCCAAGGGCCGCATGGGAAAGAACCGTCCATCCCAACGATTGAAATTTCCCACGACGGAGACGCGGGCAGCAGACGGTGCCCAAACGGAAAAGGCCACCCCGGGAACACCTCCGATCTCCCGCGGATGCGCTCCGAGCTTTTCGAAAACACGGTGCTCGTTGCCCTCATTGAACAGGTAGAGATCCTGCGCGCTCAAGGTCGGCAGAAAGCTGTAAGGATCGAAAAACTGCCGGGTCTCACCGTTGGGGAAAGTGGCGCGCAACTGATACCGAAAAACCTCGGCGCGTTTGGCGATGAAGCCTTCGAAAAACCCTTCGTCCGTCAGCCGCTTCAACGCATGCACCGCCTGACCTTTGGCCTCGAGCTCGACGACCGAACAGCTCACCGCATCGCACAACAGAGCCCTGACGACCACCCCTTGGCTTCGACCGCGCCGGTAGGAGTGCATTCCAAGCACCCCATGGGGCGCCGCGTGAGTTGCGCTGAGCAAGGCCGCCAGATCAGATTTGGAAGTTATCACGATGGAAACACCGCGACCGTGACTCTTGCCACCCCTCTCGTCTAGTCGCGAATACTGACCGATCTGTGTTCTCACCCGCGAGGCCTAACCCGTGTTCTTCAGCCCTCCCGATATTCCATTGATCGTCAACTCCACCACGGCCCGCGCGGCTTCGGCGTCCGCCGAGGAAAGTTTCTTGCCCGCCGCCTGAATCCGAAGACGGCGCAGCATGTCGACCTGAATGTAGTTGAGGGGATCGATGTAAGGATTCCTCAGTTGCACCGACTTCAACAGCACCGGTTCCCGCGCCAACATCTGCCGCTCGCCCGTGACCGCGAGAATCGTTCGCGCTGTTCGCTCAAACTCCACCGTGAGCCGGCCAAGAATTCGCTTCCGGATCTTGGGGTCGTCGACCAACTCGGCGTAAAGGGACGCGATACCCATGTCCGCCTTGTGCATCGTGAGTTGGGCATTGTTGATCATGGTCTGAAAAAACGGCCACTCCTGGTGCATCGTCCTCAACAGTTTTTTGCCCGCAGGGCCCCGTTGCAAAATCGCCTCGAGGGCCGAGCCCAAACCAAACCACCCGGGGAAATTGAAACGACTCTGCATCCAGGAAAACACCCAGGGAATCGCCCGGAGATCTTCGACGCTGGTCGTCGCCCGCCGGAAGGTCGGCCGCGATCCAAACTTCAGATTGCTGATTTCGTCGATCGGCGTCGCCTGCTTCCAAAAGACGAGAAATTCCGGATCGTCGTGCACGATGGCCTTGTAGGCGGCGAAGCCCGCTGAGCTCATCGCCGCCATCGCTTCGCGCCATGCCGCCGGCACCTCGGCCTTGGTTTCCGCCGCATGCGCTCCAAGCATTACGCCATAGGCCATCTGCTCGAGAATACGATGCGCCAAATCGGGATCATGATACCGCGTGGAAAGCACCTCGCCTTGCTCGGTCACGCGGATTCCTCCGTCGCGTAGGCCGGCCGGCTGGGCCAGAATCGCCTTGGCCGCCGGGCCGCCGCCCCGCGCGATACTGCCGCCCCGGCCGTGGAAAAGCGTGATCTTCACTCCCTGTTCAAGTCCCACGCGCGCGATGGCCGCTTGCGCCTCAAACAGCGCCCAATTCGCGGTCACGTAGCCGCAGTCTTTATTGCTGTCCGAATATCCTAGCATCACATGCTGGTGCGACGGTTTCTCCCGCCCGGGCAACGTAAAGAGCGTCGCCAAAATATCCGACGCCCGCTCCAAATCATTCAACGTCTCAAACAGCGGGGCCATCGGAAGCGCCGCGCCGGTGAGTTTCTGCAAGAGCTCCAGCTCCAGCAAATCCGACACTCCGTCCGTCATGCTGATGATCGCGATGCCCAGCGCCTCGGCGCCAAACCGCTCCACCGCCCGTGCCGCAAGCGCGAGCGGATCCAACACGTGCCTCGTGCCCGCCGAGTAGTTCGCCACCGTCGCCGCCGGCAAAACCGTGGCTTTGGCTAGCTCGGCCAAAAGCAAAGTCTGTTTCTCCACTTCAGTCAGCGCCCCATAGTCACCGAGCCCGAGAATCTCAGCCACCGCCGCTTCGTGCTGCGATGAATGCTGGCGAATATCCAACCTGGCGGTGTGCAGGCCAAACACCTCGAACTGCTCGCCCATTACCTTCAAATCGCCCTCGACCAACATCGCACCCTTCCCCGCGGCCAAGCTCACTCGGATTGTCTCGAGCGTTTCCTCCACCGTCGATCGGTCGAGATACCCGCCGACCAACGAGTCCGAAGAGAGCACGCTTCCGTCCCGTACTTCGTTCACCGCCTGCGCCAGCCGCGCGCGCAGCACACCCAAGACGAGTCGATACGGCTCGTGCGGATAACGTTTGCTCAACTCCTCGACGTGCTTCGAAAGATGCAAGTTTTCCCGCAGCTCTCGCTTCAACGCCGGCACCACCGAATCTCTCCGGTCGCTCACCGTGAGTGAGCGAGCTAGATCCCTCGACGCTAAGCGCAGTTTCTCGATTGCGAGTCGCCGATGCAGCAAGAGGACTTCCGCCGTCACCGCCCCCGTTACCCCGGGATTGCCGTCGCGGTCTCCACCGATCCACGACCCAAACGCCAGCCACCGCCGCGGCGGCTTGACCGTGGGATAATGCCGCCCAAGCGCACGCTTCATGTCGGCGTGCAAACGGGGCAGGGTTTCGAACAGCGTCGTGTCAAAGTACCACAAACCCGTCTTCGCTTCATCTGTCACCTCCGGCCGGGCCGCGCGGCTGCGATCGGTCAACCACAGCGAGGCGATTTCCCGCTCGACACATTCGGCCTCCAGCAACGCGGGATCGGTCAACAGCGCGGGCTGCGAGCGCAACCGCAAGATCTCGCCCAGTCGGCGCAACTTCGTGAGCAAGGTTCGCCGCTTCGATTCCGTCGGGTGTGCCGTAAACACGAGCTCGATCATGAGCCGGTCCACCAACGCCTGCATCGCGGCCGCACTCACTCCGCGTCGTTTCAACTCGATCACCGCCGCTTCGATTGATTCACGCATCGGCGGGCTCGCCGCACCTTCTTTGCCGCGGGCGGCGCGTCTCTGGCGCAACAGCATGATGCGGAAATTCTCTTCGGCGAGGTTCACCAACTCGAAATAGAGCGTGAACGCCATCGCTTGGTTAAACGCCTCAACCGGACTCAACTCCGCGATCTGCGCCGCTAAACCACGCGCCGCTTTTTCGTCACCCGCACGCCGCGCCTTGGCCAACTGTCGCAAGGCCTCGACGGTGGTGAAGGTCTCCGGACCCTCCAATCGAGTGATCACGCGGCCAAGCGCGCTGCCGAGCGCACGCACCTCGGCTCGGAGCGAGGCGATTTCATTGGGAGGGACCGGGAGCGGCGTCGTTGGTTTTGGCATGAACTCGGCGCACCATGAGGCGCGCCGGAACCTGGCAAAAGCTAAAACTACGCCAGAGTGCCGCCCATTCCCGTAGGCTTGCTTGCGCCGTGGGCGACTCCTTTGCTCGGTTGGTGCTTCGTCGTCTCATTTTCGTCTCCATCGCTTTGCTCGCCGCCTACCCGCACGCCACCGGGCAGACGCCCAAGGCTCAAACCGAGGTCCAATACGAGAGCTCCTCGGTAGACTTCACGACGGGAGAAACCGTCTTCACTAAGGCCAGCCTCAGCGATGGGCCCTCGCTTCTCACGGCCGACGAGATCCGCTATAACTTTATCACCAACGTCGCCACCGCCAACGGGAATGTGACCCTGACCCGCGGTCCCCAGCGGCTCATCGCCCAAAAATTGATCTACCAACGGCGCACCGCATCGTTTACCGCCGAATCGATCCGCGTCGGTTCCTATCCGTTCTACGTTTCCGGTGCCACGGCCTCCGGCACCGTTGATGAACTCAGCGTCTCTTCCGCCACCGTCACGTTTCGCGAGCCCGGCCGGTGGCAGCCGACGGTTCAATCCGGTCGTCTGCTTTATGCGCCCGGTCGCGATCTCCGCAGCGAAGATACCCGCTTCGGTCTGGGTCGGAACCAGCCGATTCCTCTGCCCAGGATTCAGCAAAACCTGAACGAACCTCTCCTTTCCTATGTTTCCGCCACCGCCGGCTATCGACAGTTCCTCGGCGCTTATCTCGAAGCCGGGCTTCGCGTCCCCGTCGCTGCCGGGGTAAAACTGGGCGCCGATATCGGCTTCTACACGGCGCGCGGCCTCATGGCCGGTCCTTCCGCCAGCTACCTCGGCGAAAACAACGGCCAAAATCTCCGCGGTCTCTTTCGTTCCGGTTACATTCGCGACTCCGGTGACAAACTCACCGACGTGCTCCGTCGCCCCGTCCCCGAGGATCGCAGTCATGCCGAATGGCAACATACCCAGCGCTTCACCGAGAACCTCACGCTTGCCGCCCATTTTAACCTGTTGAGCGATTCCGAGGTCATTCGCGATTTTCGCCCTAGGACCTTCTTTCCCGTCCAGGCACCCAATAACTTCATCGAGTCGCTTTACACCGGTCACAACTACTCGATCTCGCTCTTCGCCCGGCTCCAGCCCAATTCCTTCGAGTCCGTGCAAGAGCGCCTCCCCGAGTTGCGCTACGACCTGTTTCCCTCCGCGATCGGTCACGGCATTTATCAACGCGCCCAAGCCAGCGTCGTGTCCCTCCGCGAGCGCCCTCCCGGAGCGATTGCGCCCCGCCTCGCCAGCGATCGCGCCGACGCCTACTACGCGCTGACCCGGCCGTTTACGCCCCGCGAATGGCTCACCGTTACGCCCACCGCCGGCGCCCGCGTAACCCACTATTCGAACCCCGCCGGTGCGGCCGAGGCCAGCCGCCGCTACACTCGCGCCCTCGGTGAGGTCGGCGTCGATGCGGCTCTCCGGGCCAGCGCCACCTACGCCTACAAAAACCCCCAGTGGAAAATAGACGGCCTGCGCCATCTCGTGACCCCGAAGTTGAGCTACCGTTACCTTCCGCAAGGCGACCTCGGCCGCCGCTTCATTCCCGGAATCGACCGCCGCGAGCCTCTCACCAGTTACCTGCGTCCTCTCGGCCTCGGTGAGCAGCGTAGCATCGACGATCTCCGCGCCACGAATACCCTCCGTCTCGGCCTCGACAACACCCTCCAGACCCGTGACGCCACCTACGGCTCGCGCGACCTGCTCGTCTTCAACAACGCCGTCGATTTTCGGTTTCACCGCGACCCGGGCGAACGCGATTTCTCCGCGGTCCATACCGAAATTGCCCTGATGCCGGCCCCGTGGCTTCAATTTGATCTCTACGAGAGCTTCACGCCGCGCACCGGCACACTCCAGGAGCTCAACACCGGCATCACGCTCCGCGACGGCGATGCTTGGTCGCTCCGCTTTGCCACTAATTTTCTTCGCCGCGAGAGCGAAGACTACCGCATCGAGGGGCGCATCCATCTGAACGAAACCTACGACGCCCTCGCCCGTTTCCAATACGACGCCCGCGAACGCCGCCTCAACGAACAGGCCTACGGTCTCGTCCAGAATCTCGATAACACTTGGCTCATCGAATACGTCGTTTCCGTCTACTCCGGTCGTCGCCGCGAAAACGGCTTCGGCTTCAACGTCCAAGTCGAGGCCCGCAATTTCTGAGCCACCTACCCTGATCCGGCGTGAGAGCTCGCTTGCGGGCGATTTCTGCTCCGCGCCGCCAAAACGTTCCAGTTTCAACTCCCAATCGCCCACCATGTCCCTTTTCGGCAGCCAACAAAAAGTATTCCTCCGTCTTCTCTCCGTCCTGCGCCCGCACTGGCACACGGACCCATCGTTGCCCCTGCGAATTCAACAGGAGTTCGCCGCCAATCGCTCCTTCGGCTCCCGCGACCGGAAACTTTACCGCGAGCTCATCTACACGACGCTGCGCTACCTCCCGTGGATTGAGCCGCTGCTCGACACCGATCCCGCCCGCGCCTCCACGATCGTGGCTTGGCTAGCCGCCGATCTTCCCGCCACCAAAGCCTACCGCGCCGGCACCTGTGGCGACTGGCCTCGTTGCCCCGCTTCCATCGCGGCTCGAGCCGCCCACCTCCATCTCGACCCGTCGCTGCTCCTGCCCGCGTGGCTGGCCCGTCATTGCCCCGCCGCCGGCGTCGCGCCCGACCTCGACGCCCTGCACGCTCGCGCCGCCGTCTGGCTCCGCCTGCAAACGCCCGACCCTGCACCCGTGCTCGCCGAATTCGCGAGCCTCGGCTGGGCCACCCGTCCTGCCGCCGTCCAACCCGGCGCGCTCGAGCTGCTCTCCGATGCCGATATCACCAAAACCAACTCCTTTCTCTCCGGCCTCGTCGAAGTCCAGGATCTCGGTTCGCAACTGATTCTCGCCTCCGCTGCGATCTCCCCCGGCGGACGATGGCTCGACGCCTGCGCCGGCGCCGGCGGCAAAGCCCTGCAACTCGCCGCGATCCTCGGCCCCAACGGCCACATCGACGCCTACGACATCCGCGCCAGCGCCCTCAAAGAACTTCAAATCCGCGCCACCCGCGCCCGGCTCAACAATATTGCAATCCTCCCGGCCGCGCCCACTGCGCTTTACGATGGGGTCCTCGTCGACGCCCCGTGCAGCGGCACCGGCACGTGGCGCCGGTCTCCTCACCTCAAGTGGACCACGACCCCCGCCCAAGTCACCGCGGCAACCGAGCAACAGCTCGCGCTCCTCACTCATTACGCGGCCTTTGTTCGACCCGGCGGCCAGCTCATCTATGCCACCTGCTCACTCAGCCACTTTGAAAACGGAGATGTGATCCGGGCGTTTCTTACCGCCAACTCCTCGTTTGCCCCGGAGCTCCCGGCGCCCGGCCGGGCTTTTGGCTTCACCGCCGACGCCGCGACCGGCGGCCTGACCCTTCTCCCCGCCCACCACAATACCGACGGCTTCTTTGTCGCCACCCTGCGCCGGCAGTAACCGAATCGCCTTCGGCGCGCGTTTTTATTTGCCGCGCCCCATCGCCGCCCAAACCTCTCCGCACCGTGGCTCCCGAAACCGATTACCGCATCAAACTTCAGGTCTTCGAAGGCCCGCTTGACCTGCTGCTTTTTCTCATCCGCAAGAGCGAGATCGACATCTACGATATCCCGATCGAGTCGGTCACGAAGCAATACCTCGAAGCCCTTCGGGCGATGCAATCACTCGACCTCGACGTCGCCGGCGAATTCTTTGTCATGGCCGCTACGTTGATGGAGATAAAGAGCCGGCTCCTCCTGCCCAAAGGCCTCCACGCGATCGACCCCAACGCCAACCCGGACGACGACATCGACCCTCGCTGGGAGCTCGTCCACCAGCTGCTCCAATACAAAAAATTCAAGGAAGCCGCCGGCGAACTTGCCGCGATCATTCGCCGTCAACAGGACCTGATGGAGCGTCACGTTTCGTCGCTCTCCGCCGAGTTCAGCGAGCGCCCCCTGCAAGCCGTCGGCCGGATCGACCTTTGGAACACCTTCAATATCGTCCTCCGCCGGCTCGCCGAGAAACTCGTCGTCGGCGAAATTCACGACGAAACGATCACCGTCTCCGATCAGATGGAGTGGCTGCTCGCCCGCATTCGGACCGAGAAATCGTTCATCTTTTCCGACCTATTTCCCGACGGCACGACTCTCCGCCAACTCGTCGCCACCTTTCTGGCCGTGCTTGAACTTACGCGCCTCGGAAAACTTCACCTCACCCAGCACGAGGCCTTCACCGACATCGTCTGCACCGCGCGCGAAGAAAACCCGCTTGAAACTGCGGCCGCCCCAAGCACGTTGCTCGCGTGACCAAAAAGCGAAAACCTCCCACGCCCAAAGCCGGCCTACTCGGACTCGGATTGGACAACACCGATGGCCACAAACGGCTCACCACCGGCGAGCAATTCGCCATCGTCGGCGGCTCCGCCGAGACTCACGACCGGATGACGGAGACCGTAGTAAAAACGTTCGAGGAACTAAAAACCCGCGGAAAACCGCTGCATAAGACCGAGCCGAACGAACTCGCCGAGATTCTCCATAACTCCACCCCGCGATAGCCCGCAGCCCCGAGCCCCACTTGCCTTTCGCCCTATTCCCGCCCTCCTTCCCTTAACGCTCATTCCACCATGTCCGAAAAAATTGCCGATCTCACCACCGCCGACTTCAAAACGACCGTCGCCGCCGCGACCACGCCCCTGCTGGTAGACTTTTGGGCTCCTTGGTGCGGACCGTGCAAAGCCATCGCGCCGATCCTAGAGGAGATTGCGACCGAGATGGACGGCCAAGTGAAAATTGCCAAGGTCAACATCGACGATCACGATACAATCGCCGCCGAGTATGGCATCCGCGCCATCCCGACCATGCTCCTCTTCAAAGGCGGCAAAGTCGTCGAGCAAATCGTCGGCATGATGCCCAAGGCCGCCCTCAAGGCCAAACTCACCGCCCTGCTCTAACCGAGATCTTGGCCAGCCCTCCAGCCCCGACGCCCACGTCGGGGCTTTTTTGTGGACATCTACCATGAGTTTCCGCCTCCCCACGCTTTTGTTCACCGCGCTCGGCGTTGCCGTCGGACTGAGCGCCACCCCATTCGCCTTCGGTGGTGCGAAGCCCGAGCGGGGAATTCCTGCTCGCCTTTCGCCGCGCGCCCAATCGGAAAGCCTTCGGCGAAGAAAAGAACAACCACGTCGATCCCAACCGCCAACTCTGCTCGTGCGCTCCCAAAATGGCGTGAGCTGGACGACGCCCACCCTCATCTATGCCCACGCGATCGGAGGGTCGCAGGATCCCTGCCTACTGCAAATAAGCGACGGCTCCTTGCTCTACCTGAGCTATGGCTGGACTTTTCTCCGCCCCGACGGAGTCAAGAATCTCAAGCCACCTTTCCTGCAAAACTACCCGGGCTCCATTTTCACCGGCGGCCATTTTCTACGCTCGGTTGACCACGCTCAAACTTGGCTAGGCCCGTTTTACCCACCGATTTCGCCACCGCCCCCGAAATCATCGTTCGCGACAACGGCACCACCACCGACCTCGGCTATCCGTGGTCCGTGCAACTCGACGCCCGGCGCATTTTTGTCACCTACTCCTTCAAAGCCGCCGGCGAAATTTAGCCCATCGCCGGCACGATTCTGCGCCTGGACTACGGCCGCTTAGAACCAAAGTCCGCCGCTCAACAAGACCGCATATCCCGCCACCAGTTTTCCCGTGTCGCCCAGCAAGGCGATCAACTCCACCGGCGTCTCGCTCGCCTTCAATCTCCGCGCCTGTCGCCAAGCGGCGGGTGCCAGTAGCAGCGGCGCCAAGACCCACGGAGAAAATCCTCGAGCCCAGAACACAAGGGGCATTGCAAGCGCCACCACCAAGGAGGCGTCAAACTGCGCCCGAGCCGCCCCGCGCCCAAAACGTACGACCAACGTCCGCTTCCCCGCCGCTCGATCGGTCTCGACGTCGCGATAGTTGTTCACGACCAAAATATTTGCCGCCAACAATCCGATCGGGATCGCGGCCAAAATCGCGTTCACCGTTACCTCACCGGTTTGAACAAAAAAAGTCGCGCTGACCGCGACCAGCCCGAAGAAAACGAATACAAATAGATCGCCGAGTCCGTTGTATCCCAGTGGAAACGGCCCGCCGGTATACGCCACCCCGCAGGCAATACTCGCCACGCCGATCACGATCAGCCCCGGTCCGCCCCAAGCGACCAGCCCCAGTCCCACCGCAAAAGCCAAAGCAAAGACCGCGACCATCGCCCGCTTCATCACCGCCGGCCGCACCAACCCGGCCGCCACCGCCCGTCTCGGCCCCACCCGACTCGCCGAATCGGCTCCTTGGATGAAGTCGTAGTAGTCATTCGCAAAATTCGTGCCGATCTGGATCAGGAGCGCAAAGAGCAGACACAAGCCCGCCGCCGCGTAATCGGCGCTGCCCGCGTGAGCCGCCAACGCGGTCCCGACCAGGACCGGAGCCACCGCCGCCGGCAACGTTTTCGGCCGCGTCGCCTCAATCCAGATCGACCACATCGGTGATTTTTCCATCGGCTGAAAGACCTTAACCCCCACGATTAAAAAGCATCACCTGCTGCTTCGCGAGCAGACTGATCAACACCGGCAGAAAAAAGGCGAGGAACCCGACAACGACAAACCCGGTGCTCGGCCCATCGAACAAAAGCCCAAAGGGCACAATCAACGCGGCGTGAATCCCCATGAGAGCCGCCGGACCCGGCAGCCCCAGATTCAACGCCCAAATCAGGCCAAGGGCCAAGGCGACCCCCGCGAAACCGCCGCGTCCGAACGTTAGTCCGTTGACGAAAAAAAACGGGGCGAAAAGAGTCGTTCCTCGCTCGTAACGGCTCTCCTGCACCCACCGCACACCCAACCCGATCGCGGCCTTCAGCCCGATCAACCGTCGCACGCTGGAATTGATCGGGCATGAGGCCATCTCTGCCATCGAGAAATCTACCCGCCTCGATGTCAAAGCCGCACTCGTCACTTCGCCCGGTAACGCTGCTCGGCCGGCACCGCCAACACGTTTTCCAACTCCCGCAACCGCGCCAGCACCAGGGGCGCATCCGCCGCGTCATCCTCGGCCGGCAACTGGGGATGAAGCTCTCGCAACCAGACATAAGCCTCCGCGTTCTTCCCCTGCCTTCGGAGCAATTCCCCATAAATGCGCGCCGCATAATACGGTCCCCGCGGTTCCACCCAAGCGCGGCGATAGCTCTCTGCCGCCGCCGCTAAATCTCCGAGCTTATTAAGCTCGATGTTCGCCTGCTCGACCCAGAGCGCAGCCTGTCCCGCCTGCACCCGCCGGGCCGCCTGAATGTGCCTGATCGCCATCTGCGCGTGCTCGACTTCGAGCCCACGCCGACGCGTCGCCGATACGACCTCGTAGCCACCTTCCGCCGCGATCCGCCACACCGGCAGGTCGTAGGCGAGAATGCGGGCTCCGTTCAGCCAGAAATAAACCGGCCGGGGATCCACCGCCACCACCGCGCGGATCAGGGTCTGCGTGCCGGGCAAATCACGATCTTCCCATCCCGCATACATCCGCAGCCAAAGAAAATCCGCCGCCAGCGCCTTAAATCCGCCCAACCAGCCAAACAGCGCCCCGGCCCCCGGGGACTCTGACATCGTCTCGTTCACCCGAACGTCCTTCGTCGGCCCGAGCGCATAACGCAGCCCGGCCCCCGCCGCGGCCAGCACCGCCAAAATCATCGCCAACAAATAGACCTTAGACTTCACGTCGTCGGAAAACGTAAACCGCCAGCCCCAAAGCCACCGCCGTGTAGCCCGCCGCATAAATCGTCAGGCGCCCCAGCCCCACCGCCAACCCGTCCCCGCCCGCTTCAACCGCGAACCGTTGGAAATCGGGAAAAACCCAGTGGATTAACTTCGCCGGCATCAGCATCACACTGGCCCCGCTCCGCTCGTAAGCCCCATGGGCGAAGCCCTGCAAATGGCAGATCACGAAACCGGCAAATCCCATCATCACCGCGTAAATCTGCGTCTGGGCGAAACTCGCCACCAACAAAGTCCCCGCCGCCAACAGCATCAACTTGAGCGCGTGCAACCACGCCGCAACGATCAAGGCGCCATAGTTCACCGCTCCGCCCAGGGCAAAGGCCTCGGGCTGCTCCAGCCGCAACCCGGCTTCACGCTGCCCTAGCACGACGGCCAACGTCGCGGTCAACGTCCCGCAAAACGTCACCAGCACCACGGCCACGCCGATAAATTTGCCCAGCAAAAACTCCGTCCGCCACACCGGCTTGGCGAGCAGGGTGAGCGCGGTGCGGTTATCAATCTCACTGAAAAAGAGCTGCGCCGTCAGCACGATCGCCAGCACCGCCCCAAACCCCGCGATCGCCCCATCCCCGAAATCCGCGATGAACTTCAGCTCGGGCGCGCCGAAATTAAAATCCCGCAACCCCCGCACGCCCACGACCAAGCCCGCGGCCACCAACACCAACAAACCCACGAGCTTTTGCCGCAGCGCCTCGCGCAACGTGACCGCGGCGATCAAGCCTGTGCGCCCCATTGAAAACGGCACCTTTTTCAAGCGCTTTCCTCCGTTTCCTTCGGCCGATTCCGCGCCACGTGTTCGATAAAAATCTGATCCAGCCGCGTTGACTGGGCCGAGAGTGCCGTCAGCGATTTCCCACGAGCGGCCAGCCAGTGGTTCAACTCCTCCCGTTCCGCTACGCTCAGGCGATCGGGTCCGCCGCCCGACGGCGCCGTCAGTTCGGCCACCGTTCCGCTCACCAACAACCGGCCCCGATCCAAAATCGCCACACGGTCACAGACCTCTTCGATCTGGGCCAAAAGATGGGAGGTAATCAGCACCGTCTTGCCTTGGGCCTTTAAGCCGCGAATGAGCGTCGTGATCGCCGCCGTGCCGATCGGATCAACCCCCGCCGTCGGTTCATCCAGGATCACCAGTCTCGGATCATGCACCAGCGCCTGCGCCAAACCGATGCGTTGCAGCATCCCTTTCGAATACGTCCCGACGCGTCGCCCCGCCGCCTCCGTCAGCCCGACCCACGCGATCACCTCCGCCACCCGGGCCACCAATTTCGCTCCGCTCAAGCCGCAAATCCGCCCGTAAAACGCCACCAGCTCCCGCCCGCTGAGAAAGCGATAAAAGTTCGGCGCTTCGGGCAGATAGCCTACCGACAACCGCGATTCCACCCGATCACTCGGCACCCCAAAAACTCGGCACGCTCCGGCCGTTGGCGCCAGCAAACCTAGCATGACCTTGATGGTCGTGCTCTTGCCCGAGCCATTGGGCCCGAGCAGACCGAACACTTCACCCCCGCCGATGCGCAGGCTCAAGTGATCCACCGCCCGCAATCGCACCCCGCGCAGCCCGGTCGCAAAATCTTTAGTCAGCCCTTCCAGCTCCACGGCCGCTTCGGTCTTGTCCATCATAGCATCTTAAACCCGCTGAATTGCCCGGCGCGAAGTCCGTGACTGCGCTCTGCCTTGCGCACATAGCCGTGCATCCGATCCTCAACCGCAGCGGTAAACGCCTTCACTTCCGCCTCCGCCCCCTCCGCCTCAAGCTGCACCCGTCCGTCGGCCAGATTGGCGACCACTCCCGCCACCTCATACTCCTTCGCGACCTGCAACACGGCATAGCGGAAACCCACGCCTTGGACGTGGCCTGAAAAGAAAACGTTCTCGTGGTAAACGACACCCATGGCCCGCGAACCTAGGCGCCGCCCGGCCCACGACTCAATCCGCAAAAACATCCGTCACAGGACGGGGATTTTTGTTTGCATTCGCCCGGCTCGCCCCCTCCTTTTCCTCAAAACCTGATGAGCAACTCTGATTCTGACGGCCCCTCCAACAACGAGTGGGAAGATCGCGGCGAAGTGGCTTGGAACGAATTCGATTGGGAACGTTACCTGCGCGAGCAGGACGCCTCGATCGCGCGTTACCGCAAACTTTACGAGGCCAACGCCGAAAGCCCCAACCGGATCGATAAAGTCGCCGAGCAGATGGGTTGGAGTATCGAAGATTGGACGGAAGAAGGCGGCGAGATTCCGGATTCAGATGACGATGATGATGAAGCGGAAGACGACCTGGACTTCGACGACGAAGACGACGTCTACACGCTGCACAAAAATCCCATCTTCATTTCGACCAAGGCCATCATCGGCGGCCTGCAGGAAAAGTGGCTTGAGAGCGCAAGCCTGGCCAAGCTTCCCGTTCCGGTTTCCATGGCGCTGCTGAATTCGCTGCACCGTAGCGAAGACCAATCCGCGCAGGCAATTCATGCGCTGGACTTTGGCGATTACGCGATGGCGATCAGCCTCTTCAAGCGCGCGCTCAACCTCGTGAACAGCACGTTTGCCCTGCTGAATGCAGCGGAGACCGCGACGATCCCCGCGATTGTGGCCTTTCGGGAGCACGCCCAACCCGCGCTCTTTGATCTCCGCGAAATTTGGCTTCGAGTCATCAGCGAATGCCGCGAAGAGATTGAACGTCCGCAGGAAGCCGATGAAGACGACGACAAACCATAAGGCGGTGTTTTACGGGGCCAATCAAGGTTTCGCAGAAACACCTTGCTCTTCGCGGGAACGATTTGTTCGCTAGAAAACTAAGTGGGAGAGGTGGCTGAGTGGTCGAAAGCAGCGCTTTGCTAAAGCGCCGT
>CAMCWW010000091.1:0-15847 GCA_945882935.1 Opitutus sp. GAS368 | reverse complement strand
CGGATGGACCCGGATGGACCCGGATCCCAAACAGCGGGGAGATACGGACGACTCACCCATGAGGTTCACCAGGTTGCCGGGGGTAGGAGCCCGCTTGCGGGCGATTTGAGGCTGCGACGGGTACCCCCGTCCTATCGCCCGCGAGCGGGCTCCTACCTCGGAGGCCTTCAAGCTGCCGCAGACCCCTTGATAAACAGACTGTCATTGCTGCTGAGTTTCAGCCTCAAACCCATGGGCAAGATGCCCATGCCACCTCGGCACCCACAGTGATATCCATCGCCCGATCCTTTCACCTCTTTGTCGGGCTCGATCCTTTCAAATCTTTTGTAGCTCGACCTCGGGTCGGGCCGTTCCGCGGGTCAGGCTCAAAAGACGAAACGGCCTCACGCAAGGTGAGGCCCTACCATGAAACAAATCAGGGTCGGGCCGTTCCGCGGGTCGGGCTCTATCGCCGAAGGCGGCGATTTCCGGCTCAGAAGCGGCCGTTGATGCCGGCCGTCACCGTGACGAAATTGATGATCGTGCGGCGCGTCCGATCCTTGAAGCCGACGTACCAACGCTGGGGCTCGTTGAGGATGTTGGAGGCGTTGAGCGTGAAGCCGAGATTGGGCCGATACTGGTAGCCCGCACTGACATTCAACGTCTTCATCGAATAGCGGTATTGGTTCAGTGCCGGCGACAACACGCTGATCGCGGTCGGGTACTCGCCCGTGAAATTGTAGAGCAGACTGGTGTTGAACTTCCGGTAGCGCCAACTCAGCGATGCATTCATCGCCGCCGGGATGAAGTTAGCAATGTCGCGACGGGAAAAATAGACCGCCGGCGTGCTCGCCGTTGGCTCACGGCCCAAGATTGGCGTCCCGCCCGGAGTAGCTGCGCTGCCCACGCCATGCTGGTTGATCCGGGTATAGTTGAACGAGGCAGAGAGCCCCTTGAGCGCGCCGGGCAAAAAGGTGAACTGCTGATTGTAGGCAAACTCCCAGCCCTGCACATAGACGGTGCCCGCATTCATCGACGTGCGCTCAATGTAACCTACATATTGGCCGTCGTAGCCGTTGTCCGGTCCGTCCGCAATAAAGCCGCGGTCCAATCCGGCGACGATGTAGTCGCTGATGGTTTTGTGAAACCAGCCAAAGGTGAGGCTGCCGACCGGCTCGAAATAGTATTCGAGCGTGGTATCCCAATTTGAGGCCTGCTGGGGCTTGAGGCCCGCATTGTTCACCGTGAGGACTTGGGTGGTGTCGTTGGGCGTTTCCCCCGGCAACAGGCTACCCAGCGGCGCGCGGCCATAACCCGTGGACCAACTGGCCCGGGCCTTTAAGTTGGGGGTGATGTCATGGAAAACATGGGCGCTCGGAAATTTTTGCGTGAACGCGCCCGGGAGGGTGCGGTAATTCACGCCGTAGTCGGCGGCGGCGGTGCCAACCGGATCCGCGCGCTGCTGCGCGGCCGTGCTAAGAATCCGGGAGCGGACCCAGCCCCAACTTTCCGTGCGCACCTGCTCGAAACGCACTCCCGTCAGGTAACCGGTTCGGCCCAAGAGACCGCCTCGGCCGAGCCGGCCCTGCGCCATGATGTAGGTCGCCGGGATCCACTCGGTGACGCCATTCGTGCCGATGAATTTTTGGCTTTCGTTGAAGTAGAAGTCTTCGTTCCACAACGCGGGGTCGGCTGGCCGGCCGTCCTTGGTGATGCCCTCAGCCTGCCAGATCGGAATTTTGCGCCCGGTCTGCACGCGGTCGTAGCTCAAGTAGCTATCGTCGGGGGCGAAGCGGAACGAGGGATCATAAGCGGCGGTGGCTTTGGGCACCCACCGTTGCCGTTCCTTGCCCCACTGGTCCACCTGGAGGGAGCGCCAGTGAAAGCCTGCCTTCAACGTGGTCGGGGCGGCGACGGGCAACTTGTAGCGAACGTCGAAACGGAACTGTTTTAGCAGCTGGTCCTGTTCGTTCCGCTGCCGAATCAGGCCGTCGGTCGCACGCGGGAGGTAGTTGCGGGCATCGGTGAAATCGGGTCCGCCGTTCTGAATAAACTTGGGGTGGAGTTCGTTCTCGCTCTGGTCGATTATCCAGCCGGCGCCGCCAAAGAACACGGCCCGGCCCGGCACCTGGGCGGCCGGGTCGAAGAGCCGCATGTTGAGCTGGCCACCCCGGCCCGTGCCGGAGTTGAGCGTCGTGCGCGAGATGCCGGCCGTGTATTCGATGTTGAGGTTCGAGTAGGTGTGCTCGCCGGTGAAATCGACGCGGCCCATGCGCACGTAATAGTTCAGCGGGCCGTCCGTCTGCACATCGATATTGTTCGTGTTTGTGCCCGCGGCCGAAGTGCTCGGGATCGCGCGCAACACGGTAACACGGTTGGTGAACGCTCCGGGCACGATCCCCGTGGTGGCGCTCGGCACCTGCGTGTTGCTGTTGCCGGAGGCTGCGGCCGACACGCGCACGCGGCGGCGGAGCCGCTCGAAATTGTCGTTCTCGGTCACCGCAAGGGAGAACTTCGTCGTCGGCGACCATTTGTAATCGGTCCGCAGCGCGATGCTCTTCTGCTTGCGATTGTTGGCGTTGTCCCAGGTCTGGTAGTTGAACACCGGCGCCGGACCGGTGCTCATATTAGTGCGGTCAAAGACCGACTCGAAGCCGCCGACGGCGTTTTCCGAATAAAAGAGATTCACCGAGGTGCCGAGGTTGCGCGAACCGCCGAACACGCTGAACACCTGCTGGTGGGTCACGTTGAGAATCGGGTGCGAGCGGTGCTGTGAGCGCAGCGGCGTTTGCTCGAAAAACGGCGGTGCCATCCGCACGCTGAAATTGTAGGTGGTCCGGCTGTCTTCCTTCATACTGAAGGTCGAGCGGGTCTTGAAATTGATCGTGCCGCCGAGCGAGTCGGCGCCTTTGTCGGGGGTCTGGCCCTTAATCAGCTCCATCCCCTCGAACATCGCGCCGGTGATCGACTGGAGCTCGAAGCTCCGGTTGGTCCCCAGCGTCGTCAGCGACCCGCCGTCCACCGTGACGTTGTTGAGCGTGGGATCCATGCCGCGGATGTTGAAGCGGTAGGCGAGCCCTTCGTCGGTCGGGCTGCCTGCCACGCCCGGCAGGCGCATCACGACTTCGCCTGCGCTCATGTTGGGCAGGTAGCCGAACGCATCCATCGCGATCACATCCTTCACGTTATCCGCGTTCTTCTTTTCCGTGATCATCGCCGCGTTGCCCTCGCGTTCGCCCGTGACCTTAAACGATGCGAGTTTGTAGATGGCCGCCGTCAGTTCGAAATCGCGCACCGCCCGCTCGCCCGCGCCGACCGTGACCGTGCGCCGGATAGGATCGAGACCGATGTAGGTCACCTCGAGCTCGTAGGTGCCCGGAGGGACATTCGAAATCACGAAGCGGCCGGAGTTGTCGGTGAGCAGACTTACGCTCAACCCCGGCGCCGTCACCGCGGCCCCTTGGAGGGTGTTGCGGGTCGCGGCATTGCTGACGGCACCGGTGATGGTGCCTGTCGCCTCCGCGCCAACCGCGCTCAGCGGATCTGATAGGAGCAGGCCGAGGAGTGCCGACAACGCGATGCCGGACCACGTGCGACCGCGCGAAACGAATCGACCGAGAGTGAGCCATTCTTGCTTCATGAATATGGGGGGGTAACACGTGCGGCCGCGCGCGCCCCCAAGAGTTGGGGGTAGACCGGCATGGCCTCAGCTTAAGTTGGACGAAAAGGGGTGGGAGGAATCGGGGAGCCCTGACGACCGCACGTTCGAAAGCGCCCGCGCGCGACGCAACCGCGAAATCAACCAACCGCAGGAGTTCCCGCACACACTCCGTTGGCGTGCCGGCCCGGGCTGCCGCGGACCACGATGTCGTCGCCCAAACCTGCCACGACATCGGCGGCGGCTCGCCCGCCCGCCTGGCCTCACGACCTCGCGCTTTCGGCCGCAACCTCCACTCCCGCCCGCCGTCTTCTCCGGTTCGCTCACCCTTCCCCATGAAATCATCCCTCCTTAGCCGTCTCTTCTGCCTCCTCGCGCTCTTCGCTCCGGTTTTCACCCGCGCCGCGACTCCGCCCAACGTCATCATCTTCTACGCCGACGACCTCGGCTGGGGTGAAATCGCCGCGCAGGGCTTCACCAAAGATATTCCGACTCCCCACATCGACTCCCTCGCCCAAAACGGTCTGCGTTTCACCAACGGCTACGTCGCCGCGACCTATTGCAGCCCCTCGCGCGCCGGCCTCATGACCGGTCGCTACCCCACCCGCTTCGGCCACGAGTTCAACACCGTCGCCAACGCCGTCGGCCTCCGCGCCGACCAGACCACTATGGCCACGCGCCTGCGGTCCCTCGGCTACGCCACCGCCGCCGTCGGCAAGTGGCACCTCGGCAACCAGCCGGAAAACCGCCCGACGAAGCGCGGCTTCGACGAATTCTACGGCACGCTCAACAACACCCCGTTCTTCCACCCGACCAACTTCATCGACTCGCGCCTCTCCGACGAGGTCCGCGAAATCACCGACCCCAAATTCTATACCACCGACGCCTACGCCGCCCGCGCCGTCGACTGGTTGGAGAAAAACAAAGCCAAGCCCTGCTTCCTCTATCTGCCTTTCAACGCCGTCCACGCCCCGCTCGAGGCCACCCAAAAAAATCTCGACCGTTTCCCCAACATCACCGACCCGAAGCGAAAAACCTTCGCCGCCATGATGTCCGCGATGGACGACGCGGTCGGCGCCGTGATGGCGAAGATCCGCGCCCTCGGCCAAGAGGAAAACACGCTCGTCTTCTTCATCTCCGATAACGGCGGTCCCACTGCGAGCACCAGTTCGGCCAACGGCCCGCTCCGCGGCTTTAAGATGACCACGTTCGAGGGCGGCACGCGCGTCCCCTTCATCGCCCAGTGGAAAGGCAAAATCCCCGCCGGCAAAACCTATAACTTTCCCGTGCTGAATCTCGACGTCCTCCCCACCGCGATCATCGCCGCCGGCGGCAAGCCTGAGGCGTCGTGGCAACTCGATGGCGTCGACCTGATGCCCTACCTCACCGGCCAGCAGACCACCCGCCCGCACCCCACCCTCTACTGGCGCTACGGCCCGCAATGGGCGATCCGCGACGGCGATCTGAAACTCGTCGTCGCCCGCGGCGGCAGCGGCCAACCCGAACTCTACGACCTCGCCACCGACATCGGCGAATCGAAGGACCTCGCCGCCGCCCAACCCGCGAGAGTGAAGGAGCTGCAAGCGAAGTGGGACAAGTGGAGCGCCGCGCAAGCCCCCGCCAGCGTCCCCGATTCCGGCGCCGGCCCCGCGAAGAAGAACAAAAAGAAAAAAGCCAACTGAGCGTTTTTTGGGGGCCGAACCGCCCTGATTCCGCCCCGGCGGGCCGCCCTCCGCGCTTAGCTCAACGGGCCGTTCAACCCGTCCGCGATCAACGGCCTCGGGCAGAAAAACTACGCCCGTATCCTACGCGCCCGCGAGCGCGGTCCGATCGAGCACCGGTGGCTTCGCGGCGTCTCCGTGCGCTTCGCCGGCAACCACCGCTTCGACGTGGAGCCGCCCATCGCCGATGAGACCTACGGCTATGCCGCCGGCACCGCCAACAGCCGCGGTCGCCAGTTCGTCCTCGATCTCACCCAACGCTTCTGAACGCTGGTTTCCTCTTTGCCATGCTTTCACCGATTCGCCGGTTCGCCGTCCTCCTCCTACTCGCCGTCACCACCTTCGCCGCCGAACGCCGGCCCAACGTGATTGTCGTCCTAGTCGACGACATGGGCTGGGCCAACCTCGGCTGCTACGGCGGGCCCGTGGAAACTCCCGTCCTCGACCGCTTGGCGGCCGACGGCGTGCGCTTCACCCAGTTCTACAACTACGCCCGCTGCTGCCCCAGTCGGGCCGCGCTTCTCACCGGCCTCCATCCGCATGAGTCCGGCCTCGGTCACATGACCTTCAAACGCACCGGCACGAGTCCCTCGAAGCTACCCGAACGCATGAAAATGCCCGCCGCCTACCGCGGCTGGGTGCGCCCGACCGTGCCCACGTTGCCCGAGATGCTCCGCACGGCCGGCTACAGCACTTACATGACCGGCAAGTGGCACATCGGCAACAGCGACCCGGCCACCTGGCCCCTCCAGCGCGGCTTCGACCGTTTCTACGGCTTCCTCGAAGGCACCTCGGATTTTTTTCGCCCGGACGATCTCCATCGCGGCAACGCAAAGATTTCGCCGGACGGTGAGCGCTATTACACCACCGACGCATTCACCACCGAGGCCATCGCCAACCTCCGCGATCACGCGGCCCGCAAACCCGACGCCCCGTTCTTTCTCTATCTTTCCTACAACGCCCCTCACTTCCCCATGCAGGCCATGCCGGAAGACTTCGCCAAATACCGCGGCCGCTTCAAGGAGGGCTGGGATGTCCTCCGCACGCGCACGTTGGAGCGCCAGAAGAAACTCGGCTTGATCCCGCCCGCCACCGCCCTCAGCCCGCGCCCCGGAGCCACCGACCGGCTCGGCACCGAGGGCGGCGAAGTCCCAGTTTGGGCGAGCCTCACGCCCGAGGAGCAGGACCGCATGGATGCGATCATGGCCACCTACGCCGCGATGATCGACCGCGTCGACCAAAACCTCGGTCGCCTCGTCTCCCACCTCCGCGAAAGCGGCCAACTCGAAAACACTGCGATCTTTTTCCTATCGGACAACGGCGCCGAAGCCGAAAGCCCGCCCTTGGGCCAATTCCAACTCGCCAATCTCGGCCACTACGGCAAAGGCGGCCGCCACTACGGCCGCGCTTGGGCCAACGCCTCCAACACGCCCTTCCGCGAGTATAAACATTTCACCCACGAGGGCGGGATCTTGACGCCGCTCATCGTGCACTGGCCCCGGGGCATTTCTCCCGCGCAGCACGGCAGCCTGATTCACCAAAACGGCTTCCTCCCCGATCTCGTGGCCACCTGCCTCGACCTCGGCGCCGCGACCCGCCCGGCCACGATGGAGGGCCGGCCTGCGCCCGTGGTCGACGGCCGCACCCTGCGCCCGCTCCTCGCCGGCGCCACGGCCCCGCTGCACGACGCACCCATTTGCCTCGAGCACGAGGGCAACCGCATGGTCCGCGACGGCCGCTGGAAACTCGTCGGCTTCTTCCGCGAACCTTGGGAACTCTACGACCTTGAGACCGACCGCGCCGAAGCCCGCAACGTGGCCGCCGCGCACCCCGACATTGTCCGGCGTCTTGAAGCGGCCTACGCGACGTGGGCGACCCGCGTCGGTGCGCTCCCGTGGGACGAGGCCCAACACCACTCGGTCTACGACGCCGACACGAAATACGGCATCCGGCGTTAAGGGAAACCGACCCCGCGTCGCGTTAGAATTCTTTCGACCGGGCCGCGTTCGAGGACACGGGGCTTGCACGACGTTTGCTCGCCGGATTTTCTCCCGACTCGCGCTCGGCCGGCATTTCCTGTGCCCAGCTCGGCCACTCCATGTCCACCCCACTCGTCGCCCTCACTGTCCTCGCTGCCCTCGCCTTCACCGTTTCCCTCCGCGCGCAGAATGACCCCGCCAGCGGCACGCCCGTTTCGGGCGCCGCTCGCAGCAGCAGCGTCGCCGTCGGCACCGTCACCGGCCGCGTCTTCAATCCCGCCACCGGCGAATACGTCCGCAACGCCCAGCTTCGCCTCGTCGAGACCGGGGCCACCACCGTCTCCGAGGCCGAGGGCGCATTCCGCTTCGGCTCAGTCCCGGCCGGGCGACTCACCCTCGTCGTCACTTACACCGGCTACCGCTCCGTCACCGCCGCCGTCGATGTCGCCCCCGGCGCCACGGCGACCAAGAACATCGAGCTCGTCAGCACGCTGCAGGAAGCCAGCACCACCGCGGCCGACGGCACCGTTAAGCTCGCCGCCTTTGCCGTCTCCTCCGAGCGCGAGGGCAGCGCCAAAGCCATCATGGACCAGCGCAATTCCATGAACATCACCAACACCGTCGCCTCCGATGCGTTTGGCGACAACGCCGAGGGCAACGTCGGCGAATTCCTTAAGCACCTCCCCGGCGTCGAGCTCGACCTTTTCTACGGCGAGGCCCGCACCGTCCGCCTCGGCGGCCTCGGCTCCGAATACACCTCCGTCACCATGGACGGCATCGCCCTCGCCAGCACCGATGCCAATAACTCCGGCTCCGGCGCCGCCCGTTCCTTCACGATGGAAATGGCCTCGCTCAACAGCATGGAGTCCATCGAGGTCAACAAGACCGTCAGCGCCGACGTCGATGCCAACGCCCCCGCCGGCACCATCAACCTCCGCACCAAACGCGCCTTCGACCGCGTCGGCCGCCGCGTCTCTTGGCAGGCCAACGTCGAGGCCCACTCCGAGGCTTTGACCACTGGAAAAACGCTCGGGCCCGACGAGAACCGCGCCAGCCACAAAATCCGCCCAGGCGGCATCTTCGAATACTCGGATCGTTTCTTGGACAACCGCCTCGGCGTCGTGGTGAACGTCAGCGAGTCCAACGTCTACCAAGAAGCCCTCATCACCGCCTCGGCCTACAGCACCGCCGTCTCCGCGACCGATACGCGCCCGCTCGTTCCTACCACCCTCAGCTTTCAGTGGGCGCCCCGTTTCAACAAGCGCTTCGCTACCACGCTCACCACCGACTACCGCATCACCCCCTACCTCGATGTCGGCTTGGTCACGATCTACAACTACGCCGATCTCTGGACGCCCCAGCGCACGGTCATCTTCAACTCCAGCACCGGCGCGCGCAGCCAGGTAGTCGGCGACGATCCGCTCCTCAGCTTCACCTCCGCCGCCTCCGGCACCGTGCAGGTTAATCCCGTCGCCGTCTCCAAAATGGGCGAGACGTTCACCTTGATCCCCCGCGCGCTCTTCAAGCGCGGCAACTTCGAGCTCGAGGCCAAGGGCGCCTACTCCGATTCCACGAGCTGGTATGATCCCATGGGCCGCCACCAGTCCATCCGCGACACCAACTCGCCCACCGCCACCGGCATCACCTACCGCGCCGAACGCTCGTCCCTGATGTCGAGCGATTGGAAATTTACCCAGATCGGCGGACCCGACATCGCCCTCGGCTCCAGCTACACCAACCCGACCTTGACCGCCAACGACGGGCGCTTCGGCCGCACGGTCCTCTTCAGCGGCGAACTCATCGGCACCCTCAAGACCAACCAATGGCTCCCCGTCACGTGGAAGACCGGCCTCAAGACCCGCCAGCAGATCCAGAAGTTTGAGGACGACCAACTCGCCAAGCGCTACGACTACGCCCCCGGCGGCGTGATCCCGGCCCGCGGCGCTTGGGATGCCTACCGCTCACCTTGGGACTACTCCCTCGCGATGAACGACGGCAGCGCCACCTCCCTCTCCGGCGCCACCGTCTTCATGCCCAACCTCCGCGCCATCGGCGATCTCTACAACCGTAGCCGCGCAGACTTCCGCCAGAACTGGGGCACCAACGCCGACAACTACTACCAATCCTACGTCGCCCGCCGCCGCCGTTACTACGAACGCATCGACGCCGGCTTTTTGATGGGCACGACCAAGTTCCTGCGCTTCACCGCCCGCGCCGGCCTCCGCTGGGAAGAAACCACCACCGAAGCCAGCGAAGCCGACACGCGCACGCCCGCCGAGGTCCGCGCCGCCGGCTTCCCCGTCAACGCCGCCGGCGTCGCCACCACCATCCCCGGCATCGACTACCAGTTCCTCTCGCAACCCCGCGTCAAACGCACCGGCCAATACGACAACCTCTTCCCCAGCGCCTCGCTGAAATACAACGTGGCGCCCAACCTCGACGTGCACTTTGGCTTCAGCTCGACCATCCGCCGCCCCTCCTACGTCAACCTCGCCGGCGTCTGGACCATCAACGACCAGGCCCTCACCGTCACCACCCCCAATCCGCGCCTGAAGCCGGAAACGTCGGAGAACTACGCCGCCCGCATCGCCTACTACTTCGAGCCCGTCGGCCAGCTCGCCGCCACCTTCACCGAGCGCAGCGTCGAAAACCTCTTCATCACCGACCGCCTCAGCGCGGCTGAATTCGGCTACACCGGCGACGATGAGCTGCAGGGCTACGAATTCATCACGACCGACAACGGCACCGGGCGCATCAAGATTCGCAGCATGGAGCTCGAGTATAACCAGAGCCTTTCCTTCCTCGGACCGCTCTTTCGCCGACTCTCCGTGCGCGGCAGCTACACGCGCCTCTACGCCGAAATCGCCCGCGCCAATCTCACCCCCCACCTCGCCAGCGGCGGCCTCAACTACACGCTCAACAAGTTCAACGCCTACACCAATTGGAACTGGTCCGACGACGTAAACACCAACCTCGCCGGCACCACCTACCGCCGCCACCGCACCAACCTCGACGCCGGCGGCGGCTGGCGCTTGAACCAGACCTACAGCCTCTCGCTCAGCGTCCGCAACCTGCTCGATACGCCGTATATCAACATGCAGAAATTCATCACCGGCCCCACCGCGACCACCCGCAACGAGACCGTCGGTCAATCCTGGACCTTCGCCATCAAAGCCGCCTATTGATTCCCAAAAAAAGGGCGAGTCTCCGACCCGCCCTCCCACCCCACGTCACGCTCCCTCCCCTCCCCCCACCCATGTCCACCCCACCCGTCGCCCTCGCTGTCCTCGCTGCCCTCGCCCTCGCCGTTTCCCTTCGCGCCGCCGAGTCCTACGATCTCGTCATCTATGGCGGCACCTCCGGCGCCGTCGCCGCCGCCGTCCAAGCCAAGAAAATGGGCAAGACCGCCGTCATCGTTTCGCCCGACAAACACCTCGGCGGCCTCTCTGCCGGCGGCCTCGGCTGGACCGATACCGGCGACAAATCCGTCATCGGCGGCGTCGCCCGCGATTTCTACCACCGCATCTGGCAACACTACGACCGGCCCGATTCCTGGCGGCAGCAGCAGAAATCCGACTACGGCAACCGCGGCCAAGGCACGCCCGCCATGGACGGCGAGAACCGCACCATGTGGATCTTCGAACCCCACGCCGCCGAAAAAGTCTTCGAAGACCTCGTCCGCGAACACCAGATCCCCGTCCTCCGCGACGAATGGCTCGACCGCGCCAAAGGCGTAAAAAAATCCGGCGCCCGAATCACCGCGATCACCACCCTCAGCGGCAAAACCTACACCGGAAAAATGTTTCTCGATGCCACCTACGAGGGCGACCTCATGGCCGCCGCCGGCATCGACTACCACGTCGGCCGCGAATCCCGCGCCCAATACAGCGAAGAACTCAACGGCGTGCAGACCGGCGTCCTCCACCACCGCCACCACTTCGGCGTCCTCAAAACAAAGGTCAGCCCCTACGTCGTCCCCGGCGATCCCAAGAGCGGCATTCTCCCCCGCATCAATCCCGACCACCCCGGCGAGTTCGGTGCCGCCGATAAAAAACTCCAAGCCTACTGCTTCCGCATGTGCCTCACCGACAACCCGTCGAATCGCGTGCCCTTCGCCAAACCTGCCGGCTACGACGCTTCCCAGTACGAACTCCTGCTGCGCATCTACGCCGCCGGTTGGACCGAGACCTTCGGCAAGTTCGACCCCATCCCGAACCACAAAACCGACACCAACAACCACGGCCCATTTAGCACCGACAACATCGGGATGAACTACGACTACCCCGACGCCTCCTACGCCCGCCGCCGCGAGATCATCCGCGAGCACGAGACCTACCAACAGGGCTGGCTCTACTTCATCGCCAACGAACCGCGCGTCCCCGCCGATGTCCGCGAGAAAATGTCCCGCTGGGGCCTCGCCAAAGATGAGTTCAAAGACAACGGCAACTGGCCGCACCAGATCTACGTCCGCGAAGCTCGCCGCATGATCGGCGCCTATGTCATGACGGAAAACGAGCTCCTCAAGCGCCGCCCCACCCCCGAGTCCGTCGGCATGGGCAGCTACGCGATGGATTCGCACAACGTCCAACGCTACATCACCCCCGAGGGCTACGTGCAAAACGAGGGCGACATCGGCGTCTCGACCAAGGGCCCCTACGCCATCGCCTATGGCTCGCTCACGCCGAAAAAAGCCCAGTGCGAAAACCTCCTCGTGCCCGTTTGTGTTTCCAGCACGCACATCGCCTACGGTTCGATCCGCATGGAGCCCGTCTTCATGATCCTCGGTCAAAGCGCCGCCACCGCCGCCGTGATGGCGATCGATTCCAAAATCGCCGTCCAAGACGTCCCCTACGCCGCCCTCCGCACCCGCCTCCTCGCCGACGGCCAAGTCCTCGAAACTCCCCCCAAACCCACGAAAAAGTAGGGCAGGGTCTCCGACCCGCCCTCCACGCCCACGCCCTCCACGCCCGCCCCCGCTCCACGCCCAAGCCCATGCCCACGTCCTCTCTCTCCCTCCTTCTCTCCCTCTTCTCTCTCTCCTCCCTCTTCTCCCTCCCTCTTTCCCTCCTTCTCTCCCTCTCCGCGTCTCCCGCCCTCTCCGCCCTCTCCGCGTCGCCCGCGCTCCCCGCCCCCACCACGCCCAACCCCGGCCTGCGTTACTATTATCCGTTGCCCGCCGATTCCGCCGCCACGCCGCAGACCCTGCGCGTCGACATCTGCGTTTACGGCGGCACACCCGGCGGCGTCGGCGCCGCGGTGCAGGCACGCCGCCTCGGCAAGACTTCCGCCCTCGCCGTTTTCCGCCGCCACGTCGGCGGGCTCACCGCCGCCGGCCTCACCGCCGTCGATCTCGGCAAAAAAGAATCCATCGGCGGCATGGCTGCGGAATTCCTCGACCGCATGGGCCTGTGGAGCGGCTTCCGCGCCGCCGATGCCGAGAAGACCATGCGCGCGATGCTCGCCGAGGCCGGTGTGCCCGTGTGGTTTGAGCACCGCCTCGCCCGCGTCGAAAAAGACGGCAACCGCATCCGCGCCCTCGTCTTTGAAAACGGCAACCGCATCGAGGCCGCCGTGTTCATCGACGCCACCTACGAAGGCGACCTGCTCGCCCGCGCCGGCGTCTCCTTCCACGTCGGCCGCGAGGGCAACGCCGCCTACGGCGAGGCTTTCAACGGTTACTTCATCGCCGACAAGCATCAGTTCCGTTTTCCCGTCGATCCCTACCGCACGCCCGGCGATCCCAAGAGCGGCCTCCTCCCCGGCATCTCCGCCGAGCCGCCCCGTGCCGAGGGCTCCGGCGACACTTGGGTCCAAGCTTACAATTTCCGCATGTGGCTCACGACCGCCGCCGCCGGCCGCCCGTTTCCCCAACCCGCCGGCTACAACCGCGACGACTACGCGCTGCTTGATCGCTTCCTCAACTCCGCCCCCGCCGATTTCGAGTGGGATTGGACCCACCGCAAGGGCCCGCTGAAACTCAACCTCGGCGACTGCAACAACGCCGGCCCCGTCTCCACCGATTTCATCGGCGGCAGCAACCGTTGGCCCGAGGGCGACTACGCCGAGCGCGAAAAGATTTTCCAAGCCCACGTCACCTACCAGCAGGGTTACATGTGGTTCCTCGCCCACGATCCCGCCGTGCCCGAGAAACTCCGCGCCCACGTCAGGACCTTCGGGCTCCCGCGCGACCAGTTCGAAGAAACCGACGGCTGGCCCCACGAGCTCTACGTGCGCGAGGGCCGCCGCATGGTCTCCGACTACGTCATGACCGAGCACAACTGTAAGGGCAAAATCGTCGCTGAAGACAGCGTCGGCCTCGCCAGCTACACGATGGATTCGCACCACACCTCGCGCGTCGTCGTAAAGGGCGTCGTGATGGCCGAGGGCAACGTCGAGAAATCCACGCCCCAGCCCTACCCCGTGAGCTACCGTGCCCTCGTCCCCCGCGAGCGCGAATGCGCCAACCTGCTCGTGCCCGTTGCCGTGTCCTCTTCGCACATCGCTTTCGGCAGCATCCGCATGGAACCCGTCTTCATGATCCTCGGCCAAAGCGCCGCCACCGCCGCCTCGCTCGCCCTCGACGCCAAGACCTCCGTGCAAGCCGTGGACTACGCCGCCCTCCGCACCCGCCTGCTCGCCGCCGGCCAGAAACTCACCTGGACCCCGCCCGCCAAACCCGCCGCCAAAAAGTAGGGTGAGGTCTCCGACCCGCCCTTCCGTGCAGGGGCGTCGCTCGCCGACGCCCGTTCCGTGGGCCGCCTGCCCTCGCGGATCGCCCTCACCCATCCGCCACCCCAGAAGGCCGACCAGCGGCCTTGATTTTCCCCGCGACCTCCGCATTCCTCGCTCCGTGGATTCGCCCCAATCCGATTCGACCCAGTGGTTCACCACTGAACTCGCCCCGCACGAGTCCGCTCTCCGCGCCTACCTCCGCGGGCTGGTCAACCCGTCCGAAATCGACGACCTCGTGCAGGAGACCTACGCCCGCCTCCTCCGCGCCCGCGAACGGGGTCCCATCGAACACCCGCGCGGCCTCCTCTTCGCCACCGCCCGCAACGCCGCCCGCGATCTCTTCCGACGCCGCACGATCGCCAACACGATTCCGATAACGGAATTCGTCGCCGCGCGCGTCTTCGACCCTGCGCCTAACGCCGCCGAAACCGCCAGCCGCCAACAGGAGACCGACCTGCTCGCGACGGCGATCTCCGAGCTGCCGCCGCGCTGCCGCGAAATCCTCGTCCTCCGTAAATTTGAAAACCTTTCCCACCGCGAAATTGCCGAAAAGCTCGGCATCTCCGTGCACACCGTCGAAGCGCAACTCACCAAGGCGCTCCACCGCTGTGAAGAATTTTTTGCGCGCCACGGCCTGCCCTGATTCAATTCAGCCGTGCGCCTCTCACCGGTAACACTCAGTCAATTTGGTAGCCGCGAGCGTAAGCGAGTGGTCCGAAATCCGCTCGCTCACGCTCGCAGCTACGTTCCATGAACCCACCCGCGCCCACTCCCGACGACTCCGCCCTCCGCGCCACTGCGGCCCGTTGGACCGTGCGCCGCGACCGCGGCCTCTCCGCATCCGAATCCATCGAATACGAACTCTGGCTCGCCGCCGATCCCCGCCACGCCGCCGCCATGCAGCGCTCCGCCGGCGCCTGGTCGCGCCTTGACCGCATCCCGGAATCCGCCGCCGCCGCCGTCCTCGCCGCCGCCACCCGTCGCCGCTCCTTCTGGCGCCGCACCGCCGCCTTTGGCTCGCTCGCCGCAGCCTCGCTTGCCGTCAGCCTTTTCGTCTGGTCCCGCCCGCTCCCGGCCGACCCCACTCTTGCTGCCCCCGCACTCTCCGCACCCACCACGCCGCGCCTGGTGACGCTTTCCGACGGCTCTGTCGTCCAACTCAACACCGGCGGTGAAGTCATCGAGCAATTCACCGCCGCCACCCGCCACGTCACCCTCACGCGCGGCGAAGCCCACTTCGCCGTCACTAAGAACCCCGCCCGACCGTTCATTGTCCAAGCCGGATCCCTGCAGGTCCGCGCCGTCGGCACCGCCTTCAACATCAATCTCCAATCCGCCGCCGTCGATGTGATCGTCACCGAAGGCCGCGTCCAACTCACGACCCGCACGGCCGACGCCCCCGCCCTCGAAGCCGGCGAACGCGCCACCCTCAGCCGCGTCCCCGCCGCATCGACCGACGCCGCGCCCGCGTTGGTGGTTGCCCGGCTCGATGCGGCGGAGATCGCGCAGACCCTCGCATGGCGCGAGCCCCTGATGCGTCTCGGCGGTGCCACGCTCGCCGAATTGGCCGCGGAATTCGAGCGCGCCACCGGCCGTCGCCTCGTCCTCGCCGATCCCTCGCTCGCCGAACTGCGCTTCGGCGGCCGCTTCCGCGCCGACGATATCGACGGCTTCACCCACTTGTTGGCGACCACGTTGGGCCTCGACGTGGAACGCGCCGCCGACGGCACCATCGTGCTGCGGAAGAAAAATTGAATTCCCGATAACGGGTTTCGATG